>NZ_JADBQM010000010.1:0-81303 GCF_014895895.1 Enterobacter cloacae complex sp. P14RS | reverse complement strand
TAAGTAGTAAGCCGGTGCATAAATCCGGTGGTTACAAGCAGTCTTCGGTGGAGCGGTAGTTCAGTCGGTTAGAATACCTGCCTGTCACGCAGGGGGTCGCGGGTTCGAGTCCCGTCCGTTCCGCCACTTATTAAGACGTTAAGCCTGCCAGTAATGGCAGGCTTAGTGGCAAAAAACTTTAGGGGCGTAGCTCAGTTGGTAGAGCACCGGTCTCCAAAACCGGGTGTCGCGAGTTCGAGTCTCTCCGCCCCTGCCATATAGAATCCTTTGCTTCGGCAAAGGATTTTTTTTTGCCTGAAACCCGATGAGATTTCAGCATTCTTAAATGCAGCCAGCGTCCCTGCTGGCCTCAGCATCAATCCATTACATTGATTTTTAATAGATCTTTTATTTGCGATTGCTTGTCGCTATTTTGCAACCAAATCGCATACAGCGGCCGCGAAAGGGTAGTGGAATCCACCACGGTATGCAGTCCAGGCTTGGTATCTGCCCAACGGACTGGTAACCAGGTGCAACCCTTCAGCAAGGGGAGTTGCTGACAGGCAATCTCGGCAGAACTGGTTGTTAACTGTGGAACATCATCAGGTGCGATCAATCCCGTCTCATGTTGCTGAAAATCAGGTCCCCACTCCAGCCGCAAATAGGTCAGGTCTGCTTTCATCTTTGAGGGTTCAGAAGCATAAAGAGCTAGACCGAACTGTCCAACAATCTGGCTGCTAAATTCGTCCATCTTGGGGGCTTCTGTAGTGATCAGCAGATCCAATTGACGCTCATGAAGTTGCTTAACCAGCGACTGACGTTGCGCAATTCTGGCTTCAAACTGTAAATGGCCATGGGAGTGATATAGCCGGGTAAGCCACTGACTGAGCATGCATTCCCACAGAGATGCGCTGGCCCCTATCGAGAACTCGTTGTGCCTCGACGTATGCGCAACCTCTTTGCGCGCTGCCTGCCAGGTATTCATCAATGTCTCCGCATACGGAAGCAGTTTTTCACCAGCAGGCGTGAGGCGGATATTGTTGCGATGGCGGGTAAAAAGATTCACACCCAGTTGATTTTCCAGCTGTCGAATACGAAAACTGACTGCTGACTGCGTCAGGTAAAGGGCTTCAGCGGCTCGCCCGAAGTGACGCGTTCTGCTCACTTCAAGGAAAGTTTTTAGCAATTCCGTATCCACATCTTTCTCCGCAAAATAATTTGTCGTTATGATTTAAATGTTTTGTTTTACACTCTGTCAAGCGTAACTAATACTCCGCGCCATAAATAGCTCGGCCAAAGAATTAGGAGCGTGTAGGATGGCGGAAAGCTTTACGACGACTAATCGTTTTTTCGACAATAAACATTATCCGCGCGGGTTCTCTCGTCACGGCGATTTCACCATCAAAGAGGCGCAGCTGCTTGAGCGTCATGGTTATGCCTTTAACGAGCTGGATCTGGGTAAACGTGAGCCTGCAACTGAAGATGAAAAGCAGTTTGTCTCAGTGTGCCGTGGTGAGCGTGAGCCGCAGTCTGAAGCAGAACGTGTATGGATCAAGTACATGGCTCGCATTAAGCGTCCAAAACGTTTCCATACGCTGTCTGGCGGTAAACCGCAGATGGAAGGTGCAGAAGACTACACCGAGTCTGACGACTAATAAAAAAAGGGGCTACGGCCCCTTTTTTTATGCCAGTAACTTTTGCAGATGCAAAAGCAAACGATCGATCGCCCGATAGCTCAGCGCTTCCTGCAAGTGTTTCCTCGCAATATCAGTACAGCCCTCCACGTCCGCAATGGTTCTGGCTACTTTTAACAAGCGCTGCCACGCACGTATGGAAAGCCCAAAGCGCGTCAACGTCTCCTCCAGCCAAGCCGCATCTTCAACGTTAAGAGAACAAAACTGTCGGATCCCTGCATTATCCAGTCGTGCATTCAGCCTGTTTTGACGGGCATACTGTCTCGCCTGTGCCGCGATAACCCGCTCGCGAACATGCGCGGAGCTTTCACCCAGTTTATCCGTCTGCCTGAGCAGGCCCGGCGGCGGAAGGGGGATTTCCAGTGATAAATCGAAACGGTCGAGAAACGGGCCAGACAGCTTTCCCAGATAGCGCAGCGTCTGCTCTGGCGTACAGCGGTTATGGTTGCCCTGATAATGCCCCGTCGGACTGGGGTTCATCGCCGCCACGAGCTGAAAACGGGCGGGATAGCTTATTTTGGCTCGCGTGCGTGAAATATGTATCTCACCGGATTCAATGGGCTCCCTCAGCGCATCCAGCACGCGGCGCTCAAACTCAGGCAACTCATCGAGAAACAGAATGCCATTGTGTGCCAGCGAGATCTCACCCGGCCCCGGAATAGACCCACCGCCGACCATTGCCGTCAGTGACGCGCTATGATGCGGGGAACGAAAGGGACGTCGACGCCACTGTTTGTGCAACGACGTCGAACCGATCAGGCTATAGATGGCGGCGCTTTCCAGCGCTTCATGGTTATTAAGCGGCGGGAGCAACCCGCTTAGCCTGCTCGCCAGCATGGTTTTGCCCGTACCCGGCGGGCCAATCAGCAGGAGATTGTGCCCACCCGCTGCCGTAATCTCCAGCGCCCGTTTCCCTTGCTCCTGTCCCATGATCTCGCTGAGGTCTTCTGGCGCATCCGCTATAGCCTCGTCGCACTCTTCCGGCTCGGACAGTTCATGGCGGCCTTCCAGCCAGGCGCACACTTCCTGAAGATGCCCGGCGATGAGACATCCCTTTTCTGCAATAAGACTCACTTCTGATGCGTTTTCATTGGCCACAACGATTTGCCGCCCTGCACGTATGGCTTCCAGCGCTCCCGATATCGCACCGGGAACGCCTCTCAGTGCGCCTGTGAGCGCGAGTTCACCCACGAACTCATACGAGCCTAGCTTGGTCGTATTAAGCTGCTCAGAAGCCGCGAGAAGCGCAATTGCGATAGGTAAATCGTATCGCCCACCCTCTTTGGGCAGGTCAGCGGGAGCAAGGTTGATGGTGATCTTCTTTGCGGGGAAGGTATAACCGCTGTTTATTATTGCGCTACGAACGCGGTCCCTGGCCTCTTTAACCGTGGTTTCAGGTAACCCGACAAGCGTGAGTCCGGGCAGCCCATTACTCAAATGAACCTCTACGGAAATAAGCGGAGCCTTTACCCCGAGAGCCGCTCGCGTATAAACAACTGACAGTGACATTTGTACTACCTCCTGGTCTGACTATGCCAGTGCCTGTTGTCTCTGTTTAGCGTCTTTTTACGTATTTACGCCGCCTGTTCAGAGATTTTCAGGGAGCATTGAAACCATTGCATCACCGTGGAAGCACACTCGCAAAATGTAAAAAGGCGCGCTTTAACGGTTAGATCTGCAATAAAAAAATGAAAAATATTCACTTCCAAATTTCCTCATATAAAACAATGCGTTCATAAAATTTGGTTCGCTTGCTAACCAAATCCTTCATAAATAAATCTTGTGTTTGATTTAAAAACTGTGATAACTCTTTAGGTATTCCTTCGAACAAGATGCAAAAAGAACTGAAAATGACAGCCCTTCTACGAGTGATTAGCCTGGTCGTGATTAGCGTGGTGGTGATTATTATCCCACCGTGCGGGGCTGCACTTGGACGAGGAAAGGCTTAGAAATCAAGCCTTAACGAACTAAGACCCCCGCACCGAAAGGTCCGGGGGTTTTTTTATGACTTAAAAACTTAAATGAGGAGCAGAGAATGACGACTAGCACAAAATTCTGTTTCTCCAGATTTATGACGGGGAACTAACTATGAATGGGGCACAATGGGTAGTACATGCGTTGCGCGCGCAAGGAGTCGAAACCGTATTCGGTTATCCGGGTGGCGCAATTATGCCGATTTACGATGCACTGTATGACGGCGGCGTGGAACACCTCTTGTGCCGGCACGAGCAGGGCGCAGCGATGGCAGCCATTGGTTATGCCCGCGCGACCGGTAAAACCGGTGTGTGCATGGCGACCTCAGGTCCGGGTGCAACGAACCTGATCACCGGCCTGGCTGACGCGCTGCTCGATTCTGTTCCTGTCGTGGCGATTACCGGTCAGGTGGCCTCTCCGTTCATCGGCACCGATGCCTTCCAGGAAGTAGACGTCCTCGGCTTATCGCTGGCCTGCACCAAGCACAGCTTCCTCGTTCAGTCCCTCGAAGAGCTGCCGCGCGTGATGGCCGAAGCGTTCGAGGTTGCCAGTTCTGGCCGTCCTGGCCCGGTTCTGGTGGATATCCCGAAAGATATCCAGGTTGCACCTGGCGATCTGGAGCCGCATTTCTCCACCGTGAAAAGCGACGATGCGTTCCCGTATGCAGACGTTGAAGAAGCGCGTCAGATGATGGCGCAGGCGAAGCAGCCGATGCTGTACGTCGGCGGCGGGGTGGGTATGGCGCAGGCTGTTCCGGCGCTTCGCGCGTTCCTTGCAACCACGCAAATGCCCGCCACCTGCACCCTGAAAGGTCTGGGCGCAGTCGACGCGGACTACCCGTACTACCTCGGCATGCTGGGAATGCACGGCACTAAAGCGGCAAACCTGGCGGTGCAGGAGTGCGACTTGCTTATCGTCGCAGGCGCCCGTTTCGATGACCGCGTCACCGGCAAGCTGAATACCTTCGCGCCGAATGCCAAAGTGATCCATATGGATATCGACCCGGCGGAGATGAACAAACTGCGTCAGGCGCACGTGGCGTTGCAGGGCGATCTTAACGCGCTGTTACCGGCGCTGGAGCAGCCGCTGGATATCAACGCATGGCGTCAGCACACCGCAGACATGCGCGCTGAGCATGCCTGGCGTTACGATCACCCAGGCGATGCCATCTATGCGCCGCTGCTGTTGAAGCAGTTGTCTGACCGTAAACCCGCCGACAGCGTGGTGACGACGGATGTGGGCCAGCATCAGATGTGGTCAGCCCAGCACATGACCTACACCCGCCCGGAGAACTTCATCACCTCCAGCGGCTTAGGCACGATGGGCTTTGGCCTGCCGGCAGCCGTTGGCGCACAGGTGGCCCGCCCGAACGATACCGTGATCTGTATCTCCGGTGACGGCTCCTTCATGATGAACGTTCAGGAGCTCGGCACCGTGAAGCGCAAGCAGTTACCGCTGAAGATCGTGTTGCTCGATAACCAGCGTTTAGGAATGGTTCGCCAGTGGCAGCAGCTGTTCTTCCAGGAGCGTTACAGCGAGACAACCCTGACCGATAACCCCGATTTCCTCACCCTGGCCAGCGCCTTCGGCATTCCTGGCCAGCACATCACCCGTAAAGACCAGGTTGAAGCGGCACTCGACACCATGCTGTCAAGCGAAGGGCCATACCTGCTTCATGTCTCAATCGACGAGCTTGAGAACGTCTGGCCGTTGGTACCGCCCGGTGCCAGTAACTCACAAATGCTGGAGAAATTATCATGATGCAACATCAGGTCGCTGTGCAGGCTCGCTTCAACCCGGAAACGTTAGAACGCGTATTGCGCGTGGTTCGCCACCGTGGCTTTCAGATTTGCTCTATGAATATGGAAACGGCCACCGACGCCCAGAACATCAGTATCGAATTAACCGTTGCCAGCCCGCGGCCGGTCGACTTACTGTTTAGTCAGTTATCAAAGCTGGTAGACGTTGCCCATGTTGCCATCTGCCAGAGCACAACCACATCACAACAAATCCGCGCTTGAGCGTGACAGGACGAAAAAATGACGACAAAAAAAGCTGATTACATTTGGTTCAATGGTGAGATGGTTCGCTGGGAAGACGCGAAAGTTCACGTGATGTCCCATGCGCTGCACTACGGTACCTCCGTGTTTGAAGGCATCCGTTGCTACGATTCTCACAAAGGGCCAGTGGTGTTCCGCCATCGCGAACACATGCAGCGTCTGCATGACTCAGCCAAAATTTATCGTTTCCCGGTCTCTCAAAGCGTTGATGAGCTGATGGAAGCCTGCCGCGAAGTGATTCGCCAGAACAAACTGACCAGCGCCTATATTCGCCCGCTGGTCTTCGTGGGTGACGTGGGCATGGGCGTGAACCCGCCGGCCGGTTACAACACCGATGTGATCATTGCTGCGTTCCCGTGGGGCGCCTACCTGGGCGCAGAAGCACTGGATCAGGGGATCGACGCAATGGTTTCTTCCTGGAACCGCGTGGCGCCAAACACCATCCCGACTGCCGCAAAAGCGGGCGGTAACTACCTCTCCTCATTGCTGGTCGGCAGCGAAGCGCGCCGCCACGGCTATCAGGAAGGCATCGCCCTCGACGTGAACGGCTACATCTCAGAAGGCGCGGGCGAAAACCTGTTTGAAGTAAAAGACGGCATTCTGTTTACCCCACCGTTCACCTCTTCCGCGCTGCCGGGCATCACCCGTGATGCGATCATCAAGCTGGCGAAAGATCTGGGTATCGAAGTGCGCGAGCAGGTGCTGTCCCGCGAATCCCTCTACCTGGCAGACGAAGTGTTCATGTCCGGTACCGCGGCTGAAATCACGCCGGTTCGCAGCGTCGACGGTATCCAGGTGGGCGAAGGCCGCTGTGGCCCGGTGACCAAACGCATCCAGCAAGCCTTCTTCGGCCTCTTCACCGGCGAAACAGAAGACAAATACGGCTGGTTGGATCAGGTTAATCACTAAATATAAATGTGGGACGGCACGCACCGTCCCATTAAATAGTCAGACGGGAGTCAATAAAGCATGCCTAAGTATCGTTCAGCCACCACCACCCACGGCCGTAACATGGCGGGTGCCCGCGCACTGTGGCGCGCCACCGGAATGACCGACGCCGATTTCGGCAAGCCAATTATCGCCGTGGTGAACTCTTTCACCCAGTTTGTACCGGGCCACGTGCATCTGCGCGATCTCGGTAAGCTGGTTGCCGAGCAAATCGAAGCCTCCGGCGGCGTGGCGAAAGAGTTCAACACCATTGCGGTGGATGACGGTATCGCAATGGGCCACGGGGGAATGCTCTATTCACTGCCGTCGCGCGAGCTGATCGCCGACTCGGTGGAGTATATGGTCAACGCCCACTGCGCCGATGCGATGGTCTGTATCTCCAACTGCGACAAAATCACCCCGGGGATGCTGATGGCCTCCCTGCGCCTGAACATTCCGGTGATCTTCGTCTCCGGCGGTCCGATGGAGGCGGGTAAAACCAAGCTCTCCGACAAAATCATCAAGCTCGACCTGGTTGATGCGATGATCCAGGGCGCAGACCCGAAAGTCTCTGACGAGCAGAGCGATCAGGTGGAACGCTCCGCGTGCCCGACCTGCGGCTCCTGTTCCGGCATGTTCACGGCCAACTCCATGAACTGCCTGACCGAAGCGCTGGGCCTTTCCCAGCCGGGCAACGGCTCGCTGCTGGCGACCCACGCCGACCGTAAGCAGCTGTTCCTCAACGCCGGTAAACGTATCGTTGAGCTGACCAAACGCTACTACGAGCAGGACGATGCTAGCGCGCTGCCGCGCAATATCGCCAGTAAAGCGGCGTTCGAAAACGCCATGACGCTGGATATCGCCATGGGCGGCTCCACTAACACCGTTCTGCACCTGCTGGCCGCCGCGCAGGAAGCCGAAATCGACTTCACCATGAGCGACATCGACAAGCTCTCCCGCAAAGTGCCGCAGCTGTGTAAAGTCGCGCCGAGTACCCAGAAGTACCACATGGAAGACGTGCACCGTGCGGGTGGCGTCATCGGTATCCTGGGCGAGCTGGATCGCGCCGGGCTGCTGAACCGCGACGTGAAAAACGTCCTCGGCCTGACGCTGCCGGAATCGCTGGACCAGTACGACGTGATGCTGACCAAAGACGACGCGGTGAAAAAGATGTTCCGCGCCGGCCCTGCAGGTATTCGCACCACCCAGGCGTTCTCGCAGGATTGCCGCTGGGACACGCTGGATGACGACCGTGCTGAAGGCTGCATCCGCTCGCTGGAGCACGCCTACAGCAAAGACGGCGGTCTGGCGGTGCTGTACGGTAACTTTGCAGAAAACGGCTGCATCGTGAAAACCGCAGGCGTGGACGACAGTATCCTGAAATTCACCGGTCCGGCGAAAGTGTACGAAAGCCAGGACGAGGCGGTAGATGCCATCCTCGGCGGCAAAGTGGTGGAAGGCGACGTGGTTGTCATTCGCTACGAAGGGCCGAAAGGCGGCCCGGGCATGCAGGAGATGCTCTACCCGACCACCTTCCTGAAATCGATGGGCCTCGGTAAAGCCTGTGCGCTGATCACCGACGGTCGTTTCTCCGGCGGCACGTCTGGTCTCTCCATCGGCCACGTCTCCCCGGAAGCGGCAAGCGGCGGCAACATCGCGATCATCGAAGATGGCGATCTGATTGAAATCGACATTCCGAATCGCGGCATTCAGCTCAAGCTGAGCGACCAGGAGATTGCGGCCCGTCGTGAAGCGCAGGAAGCCCGCGGTGACAAAGCCTGGACGCCGAAAGATCGCCAGCGCGAAGTCTCCTTCGCCCTGCGCGCCTATGCGAGCCTTGCAACCAGTGCAGATAAAGGCGCGGTGCGCGATAAATCTAAACTTGGGGGCTAATGATGGCCGAGTCACAACCCTTATCCGCCGCCCCTGAGGGGGCGGAATACCTGAGAGCGGTGCTACGCGCGCCGGTCTATGAAGCTGTGCAGGTCACGCCCCTGCAAAAAATGGAAAAACTCTCCTCGCGCCTCGACAACGTCATTCTGGTGAAGCGCGAAGACCGCCAGCCGGTGCACAGCTTTAAGCTGCGCGGTGCCTACGCGATGATGGCCGGGCTGACGGATGAGCAGAAAGCGCGCGGCGTCATTACCGCGTCGGCGGGCAACCATGCGCAGGGCGTGGCGTTCTCGTCTGCTCGTTTGGGTCTGAAAGCGCTGATCGTGATGCCGGTTGCCACCGCGGATATCAAAGTCGACGCGGTGCGCGGTTTTGGCGGAGAAGTGCTGCTCCACGGCGCGAACTTTGACGAAGCCAAAGCCAAAGCGATCGAGCTGGCGCAGCAGCAGGGCTTCACCTGGGTGCCGCCGTTCGATCACCCGATGGTGATTGCCGGGCAGGGCACGCTGGCGCTTGAGCTGTTGCAGCAGGATGCCCATCTCGACCGCGTCTTCGTCCCAGTGGGCGGCGGCGGGCTGGCGGCAGGCGTGGCGGTGCTGATTAAACAGCTGATGCCGCAGATCAAAGTCATCGCCGTTGAGGCGGAAGACTCTGCCTGCCTGAAGGCGGCGCTGGACGCCGGTCATCCGGTAGACCTGCCGCGTGTCGGGCTGTTTGCCGAGGGCGTGGCGGTGAAGCGCATTGGCGATGAAACGTTCCGTCTGTGCCAGGAGTATCTGGACGATATCGTCACCGCCGACAGCGACGCCATTTGCGCGGCAATGAAAGATCTGTTCGAAGATGTACGTGCGGTGGCGGAGCCGTCCGGCGCGCTGGCGCTGGCGGGGATGAAAAAATACATCGCCCAGCACAACATTCGCGGCGAGCGGCTGGCGCACGTGCTCTCTGGTGCGAACGTGAACTTCCACGGCCTGCGCTACGTTTCCGAGCGCTGCGAGCTGGGCGAACAGCGTGAAGCGCTGCTGGCGGTGACGATTCCGGAAGAGAAGGGCAGCTTCCTCAAGTTCTGCCAGCTGCTGGGCGGTCGTTCGGTAACGGAGTTCAACTACCGCTTTGCCGATGCGAAAGATGCCTGCATTTTTGTCGGCGTGCGTCTGAGCCGGGGCGTGGAGGAACGTAAAGAGATCCTCAGCCTGCTGCACGATGGCGGCTACAGCGTGGTCGATCTGTCCGACGATGAAATGGCGAAGCTGCACGTGCGTTACATGGTTGGCGGTCGTCCCTCAAAGCCGCTCCAGGAACGCCTGTTCAGCTTCGAGTTCCCGGAATCACCGGGCGCGTTGCTCAAGTTCCTGCATACGTTGGGCACGCACTGGAACATTTCTCTGTTCCACTACCGCAGCCACGGCACCGACTACGGGCGCGTGCTGGCGGCGTTCGAGCTGGGCGAGCACGAGCCGGATTTCGAAACGCGCCTGAACGAGCTGGGCTATGAGTGCCACGACGAAACCCATAACCCGGCGTTCAGGTTCTTTCTGGCTGGCTAGTGGTTCGGCAATATCGTCCAGAACGCATCAATAAGCGGCTCATGCAGCCGCTTTTTTTGTGCGCACACGCCTAGCTCAAACGGCGTCTTCTCGTCGCTGCGCTCCAGAATCATCACGCGATTACGCACCGGTTCCGGGCTGTTTTCCAGCACCACTTCCGGCAGCAGCGCCACGCCGCAGCCGAGCGCCACCATCGACACCATCGCCTCATGACCGCTAACGGTGGCGTAAATCGACGGATTGCTGATTTTCTGACGGCGGAACCACAGCTCGATGCGGCGGCGCACCGGCCCCTGATCGGCCATGATAAACGGCACCGTCGACCAGTCCGGTTTTTCTACCGATACCTGATTACGCACCGGGCAGGGCAGCGCCGGGGCAATCAGCACCACCGCCAGATTCTCCAGCATTGAGAACGCCACCGCGCCCGGCAGGGTTTCGGGTTTTCCGGCAATGGCCAGATCCGCTTCGCCGGTCACCACTTTTTCCATTGCGTCGGCGGCGTCGCCGGTGGTGAGCTTAATTTCAACCGACGGATGCGCTGCGCGGAAGCGGTCGAGAATGGGGGGCAGATGGCTGTAGGCGGCGGTCACGGAGCAGAAAATATGCAGCTCACCGGAGAGTGATGGCCCCTGCTGATCAATAGAGTGCCGCAGCTGCTGGTACTGTAATAGCGTCTGCTGGGCAAAAATGCGCAGCTCTTCGCCCGCTTCCGTGAGGGTAACGGTACGGTTATCGCGCACGAAAAGCGGCTGGCCGAGGTCTTCCTCAAGGCGCTGGATCTGGCGCGAAAGCGTGGACGGGCTGACGTGCATCGCCCGGGCGCTGCGGCCAAAGTGACGGCTTTCCGCCAGGTGCAGGAACATTTTTAGATCGCGTAAATCCACCGATTCCACTCCCTCTTTTTACATTGCAAAAATTGCAATGTGACGTTGTGAATATATCAATTTCCGCAATAAATTTCCTGTTGTAATGTGGGTACATTCTCGCTGAAACGCGAACCGAACAATAAGACACACAACATCACGAGGTATCACCCATGGCTAACTACTTTAATACACTGAACTTGCGCCAGCAGCTGGCGCAGCTGGGCAAATGCCGCTTCATGGCGCGCGATGAATTTGCCGATGGCGCGAGCTACCTTCAGGGTAAAAAAGTGGTCATCGTCGGCTGTGGCGCACAGGGTCTGAACCAGGGCCTGAACATGCGTGACTCCGGTCTGGATATCTCTTACGCCCTGCGTAAAGAAGCGATTGCCGAGAAGCGCGCTTCATGGCGTAAAGCAACCGAAAACGGCTTCAAAGTGGGTACCTATGAAGAGCTGATCCCGCAGGCGGACCTGGTCGTTAACCTGACGCCGGACAAGCAGCACTCTGACGTGGTGCGTTCCGTACAGCCGCTGATGAAAGACGGCGCCGCGCTGGGTTACTCCCACGGCTTCAACATCGTTGAAGTGGGCGAGCAGATCCGTAAAGACATCACCGTAGTGATGGTGGCGCCGAAGTGCCCGGGTACCGAAGTGCGTGAAGAGTACAAGCGTGGCTTCGGCGTGCCGACGCTTATCGCAGTTCACCCGGAAAACGATCCGAAAGGCGAAGGCATGGCGATTGCCAAAGCCTGGGCAGCTGCCACCGGCGGTCACCGCGCTGGCGTGCTGGAATCTTCCTTCGTTGCGGAAGTGAAATCTGACCTGATGGGCGAGCAGACCATTCTGTGTGGCATGCTGCAGGCGGGTTCTCTGCTTTGCTTCGACAAGCTGGTGGAAGAAGGTACTGACCCGGCATACGCAGAAAAACTGATTCAGTTCGGCTGGGAAACCATCACCGAAGCGCTGAAGCAGGGCGGCATTACGCTGATGATGGACCGTCTGTCCAACCCGGCAAAACTGCGTGCTTACGCGTTGTCTGAACAGCTGAAAACCATTATGGCGCCGCTGTTCCAGAAACATATGGACGACATCATCTCCGGCGAATTCTCTTCCGGCATGATGGCGGACTGGGCCAACGACGACAAGAAACTGCTGACCTGGCGTGAAGAGACCGGTAGAACTGCGTTCGAAACTGCGCCGCAGTATGAAGGTAAAATCGGCGAGCAGGAGTACTTCGATAAAGGCGTACTGATGATTGCGATGGTGAAAGCAGGCGTTGAGCTGGCGTTCGAAACCATGGTGGATTCCGGCATCATCGAAGAGTCGGCGTACTACGAATCTCTGCACGAGCTGCCGCTGATCGCGAACACCATCGCCCGTAAGCGTCTGTACGAAATGAACGTGGTTATCTCTGATACCGCAGAATACGGTAACTATCTGTTCTCTTACGCCTGCGTACCGCTGCTGAAAGAGTTCATGACCACACTGCAGACGGGCGATCTGGGCAAAGCGATTGCGGAAGGTGCCGTGGATAACGCGCAGCTGCGCGACGTAAACGAAGCGATTCGCAGCCACCAGATCGAGAAAGTGGGCCACAAACTGCGTGGCTACATGACCGATATGAAACGTATTGCTGTAGCAGGTTAACAACCTTGTCGGGTGGCGCTTCGCTTACCCGACCTACAAAAACGTAAGATGTAGGCCGGGTAAGGCGCAGCCGCCACCCGGCTTTTTTATTTGCGATACAGCACTTTAATAATGTGATAACCGAACTGGGTATGCAGCGGACCGGTTGGCTCCAGCACCGGGCAGGAGAAGACCACTTTATCGAACGCCGGAACCATCTGGCCTTGACGGAATTCGCCTAAATCGCCGCCACGCTTGCCGGACGGGCAAATAGAGTGCTTCTTCGCCAGCTTGCCGAAGTCGGCGCCGTTTTTGATCTGCTCCAGAAGATCCAGAGCCAGTTTCTCTTCTTTAACAAGAATATGCAGTGCTGCTGCTGTTTTTGCCATGATCGTGCCTTGAGTGGTATGGATTAGGCTCGCTATACTACCACGCTGTTATTCTCCCCTCCTGACTTTCATTGAGCGATCATTTATGCGTCTAAATCCCGGACAACAACAAGCCGTCGAATTTGTAACCGGACCGTGTCTGGTGCTGGCGGGTGCAGGATCCGGTAAAACGCGCGTCATCACCAATAAGATTGCGCACCTGATCCGCGGCTGCGGCTATCAGGCCCGCCACATTGCGGCGGTTACCTTTACCAACAAAGCGGCGCGCGAGATGAAAGAGCGTGTTGGCCAGACGCTGGGGCGCAAAGAGGCGCGCGGGCTGATGATCTCTACCTTCCACACGCTGGGGCTGGATATCATTAAACGTGAATACGCCGCGCTGGGGATGAAATCCAACTTTTCGCTGTTCGATGACACCGACCAGGTGGCGTTGCTCAAAGAGCTCACCGAGGGGCTGATCGAGGATGATAAGGTGCTGTTGCAGCAGCTGATCTCAACGATCTCGAACTGGAAAAACGATCTGATGACCCCGGCCCAGGCTGCGGCGATCGCCAAAGGCGAACGGGATCGGATCTTTGCCCATTGCTATGGTCTGTACGACGCGCACATGAAAGCGTGCAACGTGCTGGACTTCGACGATCTGATCCTCTTGCCGACGCTGCTTTTACAGCGAAATGAAGAGGTGCGCGAGCGCTGGCAGAATAAAATCCGCTACCTGCTGGTGGATGAATATCAGGACACCAACACCAGCCAGTACGAGCTGGTGAAGCTGCTGGTGGGGCAGCGCGCGCGCTTCACCGTGGTTGGCGATGATGACCAGTCAATTTACTCCTGGCGCGGCGCACGCCCGCAAAACCTGGTGCTTCTGAGCAAAGATTTCCCCGCGCTGCAGGTGATTAAGCTGGAGCAGAACTACCGTTCCTCCGGGCGCATCCTGAAGGCGGCAAACATCCTGATTGCCAATAACCCGCACGTTTTTGAAAAGCGTCTCTTCTCCGAGCTTGGCTACGGTACGGAGCTGAAGGTGCTCAGCGCCAATAATGAAGAGCATGAGGCGGAGCGCGTGACGGGTGAACTGATCGCCCACCACTTCGTCAATAAAACCGAATACAAGGATTACGCGATCCTCTATCGCGGCAATCACCAGTCGCGCGTCTTTGAAAAGATGCTGATGCAGAACCGCATTCCGTACAAAATTTCCGGCGGCACTTCGTTCTTCTCGCGGCCAGAAATTAAAGATCTGCTGGCCTATCTGCGCGTGCTCACGAACCCGGATGACGACAGCGCGTTTCTGCGCATCGTGAATACACCAAAGCGCGAGATTGGTCCGGCGACGCTGCAAAAGCTAGGCGAATGGGCGATGACCCGCAATAAGAGCCTGTTTACCGCCAGCTTTGATATGGGGCTGAGCCAGACGCTGACGGGGCGCGGGTATGATAATTTAACCCGCTTCACCCACTGGCTGGGTGAAGTGCAGCGCCTGGCTGAGCGCGAGCCCGTGGCGGCGGTACGCGATCTGATCCACGGCATTGACTACGAATCCTGGCTGTACGAAACCTCTGCCAGCCCGAAAGCGGCAGAAATGCGTATGAAAAACGTTAACCAGCTTTTTAGCTGGATGACCGAAATGCTGGAAGGCTCTGAGATAGATGAGCCGATGACGTTAACGCAGGTGGTCACCCGCTTTACCCTGCGCGACATGATGGAGCGCGGCGAGAGCGAAGAAGAGGCCGACCAGGTTCAGCTGATGACGCTGCATGCGTCAAAAGGGCTGGAGTTCCCGTATGTGTATCTGGTCGGTATGGAAGAAGGTTTATTGCCGCACCAGAGCAGCATTGATGAAGATAATGTCGACGAGGAGCGCCGTCTGGCCTACGTGGGGATCACCCGCGCGCAAAAGGAGCTGACGTTCACGCTCTGTAAAGAGCGCCGTCAGTACGGTGAACTCGTGCGCCCGGAACCCAGCCGTTTCCTGCTGGAACTGCCGCAGGACGATCTGATCTGGGAACAGGAGCGCAAAGTGATTACCGCGGAAGAGCGGATGCACAAAGGGCAGGCTAACGTGGCGAACATTCGCGCCATGCTGGCAAAAGCCAAAGAGAAGGGATAATGATGAGTAGGCCGGGGTAAGGCGAAGCCGCCACCCGGCAGTGTTCAGCGTATTACTTCACCTCAAGCACCCAGTGCACATAGCTCTGCCACTGGCACTCCTGCTCGATCATCTCTGCCCCAAGCGGGTGATTCTCAATCCAGTTTTCCGGCAGCGTCAGCGTCAGCTTCTCATCATCGGCTAGCAGATTAATGGCGGGTAATAAATCATCGCGGCGGCGGCTGGCAAACAGAATTGCCAGACGCAGCAGGCGACACAGATGCTCGGCCACGCGCGGCGGTACGGCATTTTGCTGATGCAAAGAGGAGAGATCGACGGCGTTGGTCTGGTTCAGCAGCAGCGTTGCCAGCAGCTTTTTCTGTGCGGGCGTGTAGCCCGGCAAATCCAGGTTGCGCACCAGATACGCTGCGTGAGCAGGTGCCTGCTTAAAATCTATACTGAGCCCCACCTCGTGCAGCGCACAGGCGCTCAGCAATAAATCGCGGCTCAGATGATCAAGATCCCAGGCGTTAGCGACCTGGTCGGCAAAGCGTGATGCCAGCTGTGATACGCGGCCAGCCTGATCGATATCAACCAGAAAACGACGCTGGACGTTGCGCAGCGTACGGTTGCGGATGTCCTGATCCACCGACAGATGCAGCATCCCGTAGACCAGACCTTCGCGCAGCGCGCCGCCGGCCAGGGTCATACACTGGATATTAAGTTCGGTGAATATGGCGATCAGAATGGCCAGCCCGCTTGGGAAAACCAGGGCACGTTCCAGCGTCAGGCCTTCAATTTCCAGCTCTTCCAGACGTCCGCACTGAATGGCACGCTGTTTAAGCTGCTGAAGTTTGGCAAGCGTGATCCGCTCGTCCATGCCCTGCGCCATCATGATTTCCTGCAGTGCCTGCACGGTACCCGAAGCCCCGACGCAGACTTTCCAGCCGTGATAGCGCAGTTCGTCCATTACCGGGCGTAGCACTGCGCGCGCGGCGTTTTCCGCCTCGTCGAAGTTCTCTTTACCCAGATTCCGGTCAGTAAAGTAACGTTCAAGCCAGGTTACGCAGCCCATCGACAGGCTGAACAGCGACGTCGCCTGCGCGCCGGTGCCGGTTACCAGTTCGGTACTGGCACCGCCGATATCCACCACCAGACGGCGATCGTCACCCCCGGTGGTGTGGGCAACGCCCTGGTAGATCAGGCGTGCTTCTTCTTCACCGCTGATAACCTGAACCGGACACCCCAGAATTTCCTGCGCTTTGGCAATAAAATCTACGGCGTTAACCGCCAGTCTGAGCGTCGCTGTGGCGACAACGGTGATTTGAGCATGCGGGATATCCTGCAGACGCTCAGCAAAGAGCCGCAGGCATTGCCAGCCACGTTCCATGGCTTCAGGTGAGAGGTAATTATCACTGCTCAGGCCCGCCGCGAGGCGGACCTTGCGCTTAATGCGCGTCAGCGTTTGTATGCTTCCCGCCACCTCACGCACAACCAGCATATGAAAACTATTCGAACCGAGATCAATTGCCGCATAGAGCAAGGTGGAGCTGAGCATAATGTATTAACCTGAACGACGACGATTACGCGGTGCGCCGCCTGAACGACGCGGACCATTGCCGGAGCGCGGGCGGGAAAGACGCTTAGGCGGCGGCAGTTCGCTTAACAGCGCTTCCGGATTGTATTTACTCTGCGGAATAGAGTGACCGATGTAGGTCTCAATGGCTGGAAGATTCAGCGCATACTCTTCACACGCAAGGCTAATCGAGTGACCGCTTGCGCCCGCACGACCAGTACGACCGATACGGTGTACGTAGTCTTCGCAGTCGTCTGGCAGATCGTAGTTAAAGACGTGCGTCACGGCTGGAATGTGTAAACCACGTGCCGCCACATCGGTTGCGACCAGAATATCAAGATCGCCACGGGTGAACTCGTCGAGGATACGAAGGCGTTTTTTCTGCGCCACGTCGCCGGTCAACAGGCCAACACGGTGACCGTCGGCAGCCAGATGGCCCCAGATGTCTTCACAGCGGTGTTTAGTGTTCGCGAAGATAATGGCGCGATCGGGCCACTCTTCTTCGATCAACGTTTGCAGCAGACGCATTTTCTCTTCATTGGAAGGATAGAAGAGCTCTTCTTTAATGCGGTGGCCCGTTTTCTGCTCCGGCTCCACTTCCACATACTCGGCGTTGTTCATCTGCTCGAACGCCAGTTCGCGTACGCGATAAGAAAGGGTGGCAGAGAACAGCATGTTCAGGCGCTGATTTGCCGGCGGCATGCGGCGGAACAGCCAGCGGATATCTTTAATGAAGCCCAGATCGTACATGCGGTCAGCTTCATCAAGCACCACAACCTGGATGGCACCGAGGTTGATATGGTTCTGTTTGGCGTAGTCGATAAGACGGCCGGTGGTCCCAATCAGGATATCCACGCCGCTTTCCAGCACTTTCAGCTGCTTATCGTAGCCGTCGCCGCCATAGGCCAGGCCAAGCTTCAGGCCAGTAGCCTGTGCCAGGGGTTCAGCGTCTGCATGGATCTGTACCGCCAGTTCTCGCGTCGGGGCCATAATTAGCGCGCGCGGCTGGTTAACTTTGCGGTCTGCAATCGCTGGGTGAGAAAGTAAATAATGGAACGTTGACGTTAAAAACGCCATCGTTTTGCCGGTACCGGTTTGCGCCTGCCCTGCAACATCGCGACCGGCCAGCGTCAGCGGCAGGGCGAGAGCCTGAATGGGCGTGCAGTTATGAAACCCTTTTGTTTCAAGGGCTTCGATCACTTTTGGGTGCAGGGCGAAGTCGGAAAACTTCTGTTCTGTTAAATGTGTTTTGCTCATAGTGTGGTAGAATATCAGCTTACTATTGCTTTACGAAAGCGTATCCGGTGAAATAAAGTCAACCTTTAGTTGGTTAATGCGACATCAACACGTCGTTGGTGGAGACAAAACCAACGTACCAGGCTTATTCCTGTGGAGTTATATATGAGCGATAAAATTATTCACCTGACTGACGACAGTTTTGACACGGACGTACTTAAGGCTGACGGGCTGATCCTCGTCGATTTCTGGGCTGAATGGTGTGGTCCTTGCAAAATGATCGCCCCGATTCTGGATGAGATCGCTGACGAATATCAGGGCAAACTGACGGTTGCCAAGCTGAACATCGACCAGAACCCGGGCACCGCACCGAAATACGGTATCCGTGGCATCCCGACCCTTCTGCTGTTCAAAAACGGCGAAGTGGCGGCGACCAAAGTGGGCGCGCTGTCCAAAGGTCAGCTGAAAGAGTTCCTGGACGCTAACCTGGCGTAAGGTTTCTCCGCTGTGCGTCCAGAGCCCCCGGCTAAATGATGTGGAACTCTGGACGCCCGGCTGAAGTCGTGCTAAGTTAGCTATGACTTCGTTTTAAACATATCTATTGTTTGAATCTTGTTTTACCCGATACTTCCCTTTGTTGACATGAACAATGCGTGAAGTGGCTAAATTCCGGGCTTGTCACTCAATCCGTCTTGTCGTTTCAGTTCTGCGTTCTTTCCCTGTGACCAGACAGCGAACAGACATGAGGTGATGGCCGCTAAACAGGCATGGATGACCCTGCCATACCATTCACAACATTAAGTTCGAGAATCACTCCGAGTTTAAGAACCCACACCATTATGAATCTTACCGAATTAAAGAATACGCCGGTTTCTGAGCTGATCACTCTCGGCGAAAATATGGGACTGGAAAACCAGGCTCGTATGCGCAAGCAGGACATCATTTTCGCCATCCTGAAGCAGCACGCTAAGAGTGGCGAAGATATCTTTGGCGACGGTGTGCTGGAGATATTGCAAGACGGATTTGGTTTCCTCCGCTCTGCAGACAGCTCCTACCTCGCCGGCCCTGACGACATCTACGTATCCCCCAGCCAAATCCGCCGTTTCAACCTCCGCACTGGTGACACCATTTCAGGTAAGATTCGTCCTCCTAAAGAGGGTGAACGCTACTTTGCGCTGTTGAAAGTCAATGAAGTTAACTTCGATAAACCAGAAAACTCGCGTAACAAGATCCTCTTTGAGAACTTAACGCCTCTGCACGCGAACTCTCGCCTGCGCATGGAGCGTGGTAACGGTTCTACCGAAGACTTAACCGCGCGTGTCCTGGATCTGGCATCGCCAATCGGTCGCGGCCAGCGTGGTCTGATTGTGGCCCCGCCGAAAGCGGGTAAAACCATGCTGCTGCAGAACATCGCGCAGAGCATTGCCTACAACCACCCAGACTGCGTGCTGATGGTGCTGCTGATTGACGAACGTCCGGAAGAAGTGACCGAGATGCAGCGTCTGGTTAAAGGTGAAGTGGTTGCTTCTACCTTCGACGAGCCAGCATCTCGCCACGTTCAGGTTGCGGAAATGGTTATCGAGAAGGCGAAACGCCTGGTTGAGCACAAGAAAGACGTGATCATCCTGCTTGACTCCATCACCCGTCTGGCGCGTGCCTACAACACCGTGGTGCCAGCTTCCGGTAAAGTGTTGACCGGTGGTGTGGACGCTAACGCCCTGCACCGTCCAAAACGCTTCTTCGGTGCGGCACGTAACGTGGAAGAGGGCGGTAGCCTGACCATCATCGCAACGGCGCTGATCGATACCGGCTCCAAAATGGACGAGGTTATCTACGAAGAGTTTAAAGGTACAGGTAACATGGAACTGCACCTCTCTCGTAAAATCGCAGAGAAACGCGTCTTCCCGGCTATCGACTACAACCGTTCCGGTACCCGTAAGGAAGAACTGCTCACCACGCAGGAAGAGCTGCAGAAAATGTGGATCCTGCGCAAAATCATCCATCCAATGGGTGAAATTGACGCGATGGAGTTCCTCATTAACAAACTGGCGATGACCAAAACCAACGACGATTTCTTCGACATGATGAAGCGCTCGTAACGTAAATAAAGCCAGCGAACGCCACGTTTTTACGTGGCGTTTTTCTTTTATGGACTATACGCTAGTATCGCCTACTCCCAATTTTGACCGGTCAGTGCGACAATAAGATAATTCGCACAGTAAAAACATTAATAGCTTGAATAATAAACAAATGGAATTGTAAGAGGTTTGCTTTATAACTTCAGGCGCGGCCCCTTGATGGTTATACTTCCTTGACTAACATTTGTTGAGAACATCCATTGTGAACCTACTTGATACGTTTACTGAACTAACCAGTATTTTCTTGTTTACCACCTGCTTTTTGTTTCTGGCACGTAAGGTTGCAAAATATCTGGGCTTAGTGGATAAACCCAACTTCCGTAAACGTCATCAAGGCATGATCCCTCTGGTCGGTGGCATCTCTGTTTTTGCGGGGATCTGCTTCACTTTTGCTATTGCAGATTACTATATTCCGCATGTCAGGCTTTATCTCATATGCTCAACAGTTCTTGTTGTGATTGGTGCGCTGGACGATAGATACGACATCAGCGTCAAAATTCGCGCTTTCGTTCAGGCAGCTGTCGCTATTGCAATGATGGTGTTTGCTAAGTTGCACCTGAGTAGCCTGGGCTATATTTTCGGGGCCTGGGAGATGGAACTCGGCCCATTCGGCTATTTCCTGACACTTTTTGCCGTGTGGGTGGCGATTAACGCGTTCAACATGGTTGACGGTATTGATGGTTTGCTTGGTGGCCTGTCCTGCGTCTCATTTGCCGCCATTGGTTTCATTTTATGGTTCGATGGGCAATATAGCCTTGCTATGTGGTGTTTCGCCATGATTGCTGCCATCCTGCCTTATATCCTGTTAAATCTCGGCGCATTGGGCCGACGCTATAAAGTCTTCATGGGCGATGCGGGTAGCACGCTTATCGGCTTTACTGTCATTTGGATCTTGCTGGAAACTACTCAGGGCGATGTGCATCCCATCAGCCCGGTAACGGCGCTATGGATTATTGCCATCCCCTTAATGGATATGGTTGCGATTATGTATCGCCGCCTGCGTAAAGGAATGAGTCCATTCTCTGCTGACCGTCAGCACATTCATCATTTGATCATGCGAGCCGGATTCACTTCCCGGCAGGCATTTGTGCTTATTACGCTGGCGGCTGCTATTCTAGCGGGGATTGGCGTGACGGCGGAATATACGCACTTTGTGCCTGAGTGGGCCATGTTGGTATTGTTCTTGCTAGCATTTTCTCTCTACGGCTACTGCATTAAGCGCGCATGGAAGGTGGCGCGATTCATAAAACGTATTAAGCGCAGGATGCGACGTAACAGTAGCAAAAACACAACATTAACTAAGTAAAACCGGGACTATGATGACTCAACCGTTGGCGGGAGCGAAATCAGTGGTAACAGAGAATGAGCTGGACATTCGGGGTTTGTTTCGCGTGTTATGGGCAGGCAAACTTTGGATTGTGGGGATCGCGCTGGGGTTTGCACTGTTAGCGCTAGCCTACACGTTCTTTGCAAAACAGGAGTGGAGCGCCACGGCAATCACGGACAGACCCACGGTTAACATGCTCGGAGGGTACTACTCCCAGCAGCAGTTCCTGCGAAACCTGGATATTAAAGCCAGCCTTGCCACCCCGGACCAGGCTTCCGTTATGGATGAGGCCTACAAAGAGTTTGTGATGCAGCTGGCCTCGTGGGATACGCGCCGCGATTTCTGGTCCCAGACGGATTACTACAAGCAGCGTCGGGTTGATAACACCAAAGCCGATGCCGCGCTGCTGGACGATCTGATTAACAATATTCAGTTTATGCCGGGCGACGTGCTGCGTAACGTCAACGACAGCGTCAAGCTGATTGCCGAAACCGCGCCGGATGCAAACAACCTGTTGCGCCAGTACGTCGCGTTTGCCAGCCAGCGTGCCGCAAGCCATCTGAATGAAGAGCTTAAAGGCGCCTGGGCAGCCCGCACTATCCAGATGAAGGCGCAGGTCAAACGTCAGGAAGAGGTGGCAAACGCCATTTTTGCGCGCCGCGTGCATAACATTCAGCAGGCGCTGAAAATTGCGGAACAGCACAACATTTCCCGCACTGAGACGGATGTTCCGGCTGATGAATTGCCTGATTCTGAAATGTTCCTTCTTGGTCGCCCAATGCTGCAGGCGCGTCTGGAAAACCTGCAGGCCGTTGGGCCTGATTTTGATCTCGACTACGATCAAAACCGCGCGATGCTTAACACGCTTAATGTCGGTCCCTCCCTGGACCCGCGTTTTCAGACCTATCGTTATTTGAGAACGCCTGAAGAACCTGTAAAACGCGACAGTCCGCGCCGCGCATTCCTGATGATCATGTGGGGTATTGTGGGTGCACTCGTTGGTGCTGGCGTGGCGTTAACGCGTCGTCGTACAAACTAAGAACGCCGTTTACGATGAAGGCTGCGGCCTTCATCGCCTAATCGAAGAGAATCGATGTGAAAGTACTTACCGTATTTGGCACCAGGCCGGAGGCCATTAAGATGGCGCCTCTGGTTCATGCGCTGGCCAGCGATCCTGATATTGAAGCGAAGGTCTGCGTCACGGCCCAGCACCGTGAGATGCTCGATCAGGTCCTAACCCTCTTTTCCATCGTCCCGGATTACGACCTCAATATTATGAAGCCAGGACAAGGGTTGACGGAAATAACCTGCCGCATTCTGCAAGAGCTCAAGCCGATCCTGGAGTCATTCAAGCCCGACGTCGTGCTGGTGCACGGGGATACCACGACGACGATGGCAACAAGCCTGGCCGCGTTTTACCAGCGTATTCCCGTCGGCCATGTTGAAGCGGGTCTGCGCACCGGCAATCTTTATTCTCCGTGGCCGGAAGAGGCCAACCGTACGCTTACCGGGCATCTGGCGATGTACCATTTTGCGCCAACCGAGAACTCTCGCCAGAACCTGCTGCGTGAAAATGTCGCCGATAACAACATCTTTGTGACCGGCAATACGGTCATTGACGCGTTGATTTGGGTACGCGATCGCGGGCTGGCAAACAGCGATCTGCAGAAAGAACTCGCTGCCCGCTATCCTTTCCTGAATAACGGCAAAAAAACCATTCTGGTCACTGGCCACCGTCGCGAAAGCTTTGGTCGGGGCTTTGAGCAAATCTGTCACGCGCTGGCTGAAATCGCCGCGCAGAACGACGATGTGCAAATTGTCTATCCGGTACACCTTAACCCTAACGTCAGCGAGCCGGTCAACCGCATCCTGGGCCACATCGAAAACGTCCTGCTGATTGAACCGCAGGACTACATGCCGTTTGTCTGGCTGATGAACCACGCCTGGCTGATCCTCACCGATTCCGGTGGGATTCAGGAAGAAGCGCCCTCTCTTGGCAAGCCGGTGCTGGTGATGCGTGAAACCACTGAACGTCCGGAAGCGGTTAAAGCCGGGACAGTGCGTCTTGTCGGCACCAACGCACAGCTCATCGTCGAAGAGGTCACGCGCCTTCTGCACGACGATGAAGCGTATCAGGCGATGAGCCGGGCCCACAATCCCTACGGAGACGGGCAGGCTTGTGGCCGTATTTTGCAAGCACTTAAACACAATCGGGTATCGCTATGAGTTTTACTACCATCTCTGTCATTGGTCTTGGCTACATTGGCTTGCCTACTGCGGCGGCATTCGCCTCCCGTCAAAAGCAGGTTGTTGGTGTGGATATCAACGCACGTGCGGTAGAAACCATTAATCGTGGCGAAATTCATATTGTGGAGCCCGATCTTGACCGCGTGGTGAAAGAGGCGGTTGATGGCGGCTTCCTGCGCGCCAGCACGACGCCAGTGGAAGCGGATGCCTACCTGATTGCCGTTCCAACGCCCTTTAAAGGCGACCACGAGCCCGATATGGTCTACGTCGAGGCGGCGGCAAAATCTATTGCCCCCGTGCTGAAGAAAGGGGCGCTGGTAATTCTGGAGTCGACTTCTCCCGTCGGCGCTACCGAGCAGATGGCGCAGTGGCTGGCCGATGCGCGTCCTGATTTACGTTTCCCGCAGCAGGCCGGTGAGCAGGCGGATATCAACATCGCCTACTGCCCGGAGCGCGTGCTGCCGGGGCAGGTAATGGTCGAACTGATTAAAAACGACCGGGTGATAGGCGGCATGACGCCGGTCTGTTCTGAACGCGCCAGCGCGCTGTACAAGATTTTCCTGGAAGGCGAATGCGTGGTAACCAACTCCCGCACCGCCGAGATGTGCAAGCTGACGGAAAACAGCTTCCGTGACGTTAACATCGCCTTCGCAAACGAACTGTCGCTGATCTGTGCCGATCAGGGGATTAACGTCTGGGAGTTAATCCGCCTGGCGAATCGCCATCCGCGCGTCAACATTCTCCAGCCTGGCCCAGGGGTGGGCGGTCACTGTATCGCCGTCGATCCGTGGTTTATCGTGGCGCAGAACCCGGCGCAGGCGCGCCTGATTCGCACCGCGCGTGAAGTGAACGATAGCAAACCTCACTGGGTACTGAATCAGGTTAAAGCGACGGTAGCGGATTGTCTGGCAGAGAGCGGCAAGCGCGCCAGCGAGCTGAAAATTGCCTGCTTTGGTCTGGCATTTAAACCCAATATTGACGATCTGCGCGAAAGCCCGGCGATGGAAATTGCTGAGATGATTGCCGAATGGCATAAGGGCGAAACGCTGGTGGTCGAGCCAAATATTCATGAACTGCCGGCAAAACTGGCGGGGCACTGCAAGCTGACGACGCTCAATGACGCGCTGGCGACGGCGGACGTGCTGGTGCTGCTGGTGGACCATAAAGAGTTTAAAGCGACGTCCGGTGATGCAGTGCGTCAGCAGTATGTGGTTGATACGAAAGGCGTCTGGCGTTGAGTGCACTCCACGGCGTGCTGGAATCCCTTGAGTGGGAAAGCGCATTTTTTGCCCGCCCCTCGGCGATAGTCCGCTGGCGCGAGAATGCGCCCGCCCTGCAGGAAGTGGACTTCAGCGCCTGGCAGCGCGTGCAGGCTAAGATCCCGGCGGACCGTGCCGACCTGCTTGACGCGCTCCAGCAACACGGTTTTCAGCTGGTTGAAGGCGAGGTAGACCTTTCCATCACCCTCACCCGGCACGATACGTCCGGCGCGGAAATTGCAACGGAACAGGACATTCCTGTGCTGCGCCAGATGGCGGCCCGGGCGTTTGCGCAAAGCCGCTTTCGCACGCCCTGGTATGCGCCTGACGATAGCGGACGTTTCTATGCCCAGTGGGTAGAGAATGCGGTCAAAGGTACCTTTGACCACGTCTGCCTGATTTTCCGTGCAGCGAACGGCCAGATCCAGGGATTTGTCTCGCTGCGCAAGCTTAACGAGCGCGAGGCGCGTATTGGCTTATTAGCCGGGCGCGGCATGGGGGAGAAACTCATGCAGGCGGCGCTGCACTGGTCGCAGCTGCAGCAGGTTGAGACGCTGCGGGTGGCGACCCAGGTGGGCAACACCGCCGCGCTTAAACGTTATATTGCGAGTGGTGCCAACATCGACGCCACCGCCTACTGGTTATACAGGTGACAAGATGATTCCATTTAACGCACCACCCGTCGTGGGAACCGAGCTCGACTATATGCAGTCTGCCATGGGCAGCGGCAAACTCTGCGGTGACGGCGGTTTTACCCGTCGCTGTCAGCAGTGGATGGAGCAGCGTTTTCGCAGTGCTAAAGTGCTGCTGACCCCGTCCTGCACGGCATCGCTGGAAATGGCGGCCCTGCTGCTGGATATCCAGCCCGGTGATGAAGTGATCATGCCGAGCTATACCTTCGTATCTACCGCGAATGCATTTGTCCTGCGCGGAGCGAAAATCGTCTTTGTGGATATCCGCCCGGACACCATGAACATTGATGAGACGCTGATTGAAGCGGCGATCACCGACAAAACGCGTGCGATTGTGCCGGTTCACTACGCGGGCGTGGCCTGTGAAATGGACACCATCATGGCAATCGCCAAAAAGCACAACCTGTTTGTGGTAGAAGATGCCGCGCAGGGCGTGATGTCCACCTACAAGGGGCGCGCGCTGGGCACTATCGGCCACATCGGCTGCTTCAGCTTCCACGAAACGAAAAACTATACGGCGGGTGGCGAAGGCGGTGCGACGTTGATTAACGATCGTGCCCTGGTTGAGCGTGCGGAAGTGATCCGTGAAAAAGGCACCAACCGCAGCCAATTCTTCCGCGGTCAGGTTGATAAGTACACCTGGCGCGATATCGGCTCAAGCTATCTGATGGCCGACCTGCAGGCAGCGTATCTGTGGGCACAGCTGGAAGCGGCAGAGCGAATTAATCTCCAGCGCCTGTCCCTGTGGCAAACCTATTACGATGCGCTTGAGCCGCTGGCAAAAGCCGGACGCATTGAGCTGCCAACCATTCCGGCCGATTGCGTCCACAACGCCCACATGTTTTACATCAAGCTGCGCGATAACGACGATCGCAGTCAGCTCATCGCCTGGCTGAAAGAGGCCGAAATTATGGCGGTCTTCCACTATATTCCGCTGCACTCCAGCCCAGCGGGCGAAGCGTTTGGAATGTTCGCAGGTGAAGACCGTTACACCACGAAAGAAAGTGAGCGTTTGCTTCGCCTGCCACTGTTCTTCAACCTCGTGCCAGTTAACCAGCGTACGGTGATCAATACCCTTCTGAGCTATTTCGGCTGATATGTCTCTGGCAAAAGCATCGGTGTGGACCGCCGCGTCCACGCTTGTAAAAATTGGTGCCGGACTGCTGGTCGTCAAGCTGCTGGCCGTCTCATTCGGCCCCTCAGGCGTCGGGCTGGCGGGCAACTTCCGCCAGCTTGTTACCGTCCTTGGGGTGCTGGCCGGTGCCGGGATCTTCAACGGCGTGACCAAATACGTTGCTCAGTATCATGATGATGCGGCCCAGCTTCGCAGGGTAGTGGGCACCGCGTCGGCAATGGTCACGGGCTTTTCGACCCTGCTGGCGATTGTGTTTCTGCTGGCCGCGGCACCCATTAGCCAGGGATTGTTCGGGCACCCCCATTATCAGGGACTGGTGCGTCTGGTCGCGCTGGTCCAGATGGGCATTGCCTGGGCTAACCTGCTGCTGGCGCTGATGAAAGGTTTTCGCGATGCTGCCGGGAACGCGCTTGCGCTCATCCTGGGTAGCGTCATCGGCGTGATTGCCTATTATTTCTGCTACCGCCTGGGCGGCTATGAAGGCGCACTGCTTGGGCTGGCGCTGGTTCCGGCACTGGTTGTTGTGCCTGCGGCGTTCATGCTGATGCGCCAGGGCGTTATCCCTCTGAGCTACCTGAAACCGCAATGGGACAAGGTGCTTGCCAGCCAGCTGGGTAAGTTTACCCTGATGGCGCTCATTACTTCCGTCACGCTGCCAGTGGCTTACGTGATGATGCGAAACCTGCTGGCGGCGCATTACAGCTGGGATGAGGTAGGGATCTGGCAGGGCGTAAGCAGTATTTCCGATGCTTACCTCCAGTTTATAACGGCTTCCTTTAGCGTTTATTTGCTGCCAACCTTATCGCGTCTGACGTCCAGGCAGGATATTACCCGCGAAATTTTCCGCTCCCTGCGTTTTGTATTACCCGCAGTGGCGGCGGCCAGTTTGACCGTCTGGTTATTGCGTGATGTCGCCATCTGGCTGCTGTTCTCGGCGAAGTTTACCGCCATGCGCGATCTTTTTGCCTGGCAACTGGTGGGTGATGTGCTGAAAGTGGGGGCTTACGTTTTCGGCTATCTGGTGATTGCGAAAGCCTCGCTGCGGCTGTATATCCTCGCGGAGGTTAGCCAGTTTGCATTGCTGACAGCATTTTCGCACTGGCTGATACCCGCGCACGGTGCGCTGGGGGCGGCTCAGGCCTACATGGCAACCTATATCGTTTATTTCGCTGCCTGCTGCGGCGTATTTTTATTGTGGCGTAAACGCGCATGACTGCACTGATTCACATCCTGGGATCGGATATCCCACACCATAACCAGACCGTTTTGCGGTTCTTCAACGACGAGCTGGCATCGGGCAATCCTGATGCGCGCGAGTTTATGGTTGCAGGTCAGGATAATGGCCTGAGCGCGGCGTTTCCGGCGCTGACAATCACCTTCTGGCCGGATAAAGCTACCCTGGCGAAGGCGGTTATTGCCAAAGCCAAAGCGGATCGTGAGCAACGTTTCTTTTTCCACGGGCAGTTCAATACCGGCCTGTGGCTGGCTCTGCTCAGCGGGGGAATTAAACCCTCCCAGTGCAGCTGGCATATCTGGGGAGCCGATCTCTACGAAGTCTCGCGCGGCTGGAAATTCCGTCTTTTCTATCCGCTGCGTCGCATGGCGCAGGGAAGGGTGGGCCGCGTTTTTGCCACCCGTGGCGATCTGAATTATTTTGCGAAGCAGCACCCTAACGTGCGCGGTGAGCTACTCTATTTCCCAACCCGTATGGATCCGGCGCTGAACACCATGGCGAATGACGCGGTTCGCGAAGGCAAGCTGACGGTGCTGGTGGGGAATTCCGGCGACCGCAGTAACGAACATGTCGCCGCGCTCCGGGCGGTACACCAGCAGTTTGGCGACACGGTGAACGTGGTGGTGCCGATGGGTTATCCGGCCAACAACGACGCCTACATTGATGAGGTTCGCCAGCAGGGGCTTGCGTTATTCAGCGAAGAAAATCTGCACATTCTCAGCGAAAAGCTGGAGTTTGATGACTATCTTGCGCTGCTGCGAAAATGCGATCTGGGCTATTTCATCTTTGCTCGCCAGCAGGGGATTGGTACGCTGTGCCTGCTCATTCAGGCGGGTGTACCGTGCGTGCTTAATCGTGAAAACCCGTTCTGGCAGGACATGGCCGAGCAGCATATTCCGGTGTTGTTCACCTCAGACGCGCTGAATGTTGAAGTGGTACGTGAAGCACAACGCCAGCTCACGCTGGTGGATAAAAATAGCATCGACTTTTTCAGCCCGAATTACCTCACGCCGTGGCACCGCGCGCTGCGTATCGCTTCAGGAGACAACGCATGAGTCAGTTGCAGTTTAGCGGCTTACTGGTTGTCTGGCTTCTGAGCACGCTATTTATCGCCACGCTCACCTGGTTTGAGTTCCGCCGGGTGCGCTTCAACTTTAACGTGTTCTTCTCGTTGCTGTTTCTGCTGACCTTCTTTTTCGGCTTCCCGCTGACCAGCATTCTGGTCTTCCGTTTTGACGTGAGCGTCGCGCCGCCGGAAATTCTTCTCCAGGCCCTGCTGGCGGCGACCTGCTTCTATGGTGTTTACTACGTCACCTATAAAACGCGTCTGCGACCAGCGCAGGCCGCTGCCCCGCGTCGGGCGCTCTTTACCATGAACCGGGTGGAGACCCATCTGACGTGGGTGATGCTCATGACCATCGCCCTGGTTAGCGTCGGCATCTTCTTCATGCATAACGGCTTCCTGCTGTTTAAGCTCCACTCCTACAGCCAGATTTTTTCGGCTGAAGTCTCAGGCGTGGCGCTTAAGCGATTCTTCTATTTCTTCATCCCGGCGATGCTGGTGATCTTCTTCCTTCGCCAGGACAGCAAGGCATGGCTGTTCTTCCTGGTCAGTACGGTTGCGTTCGGTATCCTGACCTACATGATCGTGGGCGGTACGCGTGCCAACATTATCATCGCTTTCGCTATCTTCCTGTTCATCGGCATCATCCGCGGCTGGATCTCGCTGTGGATGCTGGTTGCGGCAGGGGTATTTGGCATTGTGGGGATGTTCTGGCTGGCGCTGAAGCGCTACGGGATGAACGTGGCGGGCGACGAGGCGTTTTACACGTTCCTCTACCTGACGCGCGACACCTTCTCGCCGTGGGAAAACCTGGCATTGTTGCTGCAAAACTACGACAAGATTGATTTCCAGGGGCTGGCGCCGATTGTGCGCGATTTCTACGTCTTTATCCCGAGCTGGCTCTGGCCGGACCGCCCTGGCGTAGTACTCAATACCGCGAACTATTTTACCTGGGAAGTGCTGAACAACCATTCGGGCCTGGCGATCTCGCCAACCTTGATTGGTTCCCTGGTGGTGATGGGGGGAGGCTGGTTTATCCTGCCGGGCGCGTTTGTCGTAGGGTTGATTATTAAGTGGTTTGACTGGCTTTACGTGCGTGGTAACGAAGAGACCAACCGCTATAAAGCGGCCATTTTGCACAGTTTCTGCTTTGGTGCCATTTTCAATATGATCGTTCTGGCGCGCGAGGGGCTGGACTCGTTCGTTTCGCGCGTGGTGTTCTTCATGGTCGTTTTTGGCATCTGCCTGTTACTGGCCAAACTGTTGTACTGGCTGTTCGACAGCGCAGGGCTTGTGCACAAGCGCGAGCCACAGGGCAGCACAACGCTGTCGCAAGTCTGAGTAGGGAAAGTAATGACTGATAAAACTTCTGCACCGCGCTATGCGCTTCGTGGTTTGCAGCTGATTGGCTGGCGCGACATGCAGCACGCGCTGGATTTTCTGTTCGCCGACGGGCAGATGAAATCCGGTACGCTGGTCGCTATCAATGCGGAAAAGATGCTGGCGGTGGAAGATAACGCCGAAGTCAAAAGCCTGATAGAAGCAGCTGAATTTAAATACGCGGACGGTATCAGCGTGGTCCGCTCTATCCGTAAAAAATATCCTGACGCTAATGTATCTCGCGTGGCGGGTGCCGATCTCTGGGAGCAGCTTATGGCCCGCGCTGGTGCGGAGGGCACGCCGGTGTTCCTGATTGGCGGTAAGCCTGAGGTGCTGGCCGAGACTGAAGAGAAACTGCGTCGTCAATGGAATGTTAATATTGTTGGTAGCCAAAATGGTTACTTCAAGCCTGAAGACCAGCAGGCTTTGTTTGCCCGCGTGCGCGACAGCGGGGCAAAAATCGTCACCGTGGCGATGGGGTCCCCGCGCCAGGAGATCCTGATGCGCGACTGCCGTCTGGTCTGCCCGGATGCGCTTTATATGGGCGTCGGCGGCACCTACGATGTCTTTACCGGCCACGTGAAGCGCGCGCCGAAGATTTGGCAAAATATGGGGCTGGAGTGGCTCTACCGCCTGCTCTCCCAACCCACCCGCATTAAACGACAGATTCGACTGCTTCGCTACCTCACCTGGCACTATACCGGTAAAATGTAATCAAAATGTAGCGCGATATGCTGTTCGCGCTGCAACTCACCTGCAAAACTGCTGATAATTTGTGCAATGCATTCATTTTTTTAATGCATCGTTTGCCATTTGGCCGATTTTAAGAAACCATTCGCACCGTATTTTAGTACCCCTAAAAAACAATAACCGGTATTAAGCCGGGAAACAGCAAACACAATCGAGGATCTATGGCAGAGAAACAACCGGAGCTACAGCGTGGGCTGGAAGCTCGTCATATCGAACTGATAGCGCTGGGCGGCACTATCGGCGTTGGCCTGTTTATGGGCTCCGCAAGCACCCTCAAATGGGCAGGCCCTTCCGTATTACTGGCGTATATCATCGCCGGGCTGTTTGTTTTCTTCATCATGCGCTCAATGGGCGAAATGCTCTTTCTGGAGCCGGTGACCGGTTCCTTCGCCGTTTACGCACACCGTTATATGAGCCCGTTCTTCGGCTACCTGACGGCCTGGTCATACTGGTTTATGTGGATGGCGGTGGGCATCTCTGAAATCACCGCCATAGGGGTTTACGTCCAGTTCTGGTTCCCGGACATGGTCCAGTGGATACCGGCACTCATTGCCGTGGGGCTGGTGGCGCTGGCAAACCTGGCCGCCGTGCGCCTTTACGGTGAAATCGAGTTCTGGTTTGCGATGATCAAAGTAACCACCATCATCGTGATGATTGTTATTGGCCTGGGCGTGATTTTCTATGGTTTTGGCAACGGCGGACACGCCATCGGCTTTGGCAACCTGACTGAACACGGCGGCTTCTTCGCCGGCGGCTGGAAGGGCTTCCTGACGGCGCTGTGTATTGTTGTGGCCTCGTATCAGGGCGTGGAGCTGATCGGGATTACCGCCGGGGAAGCGAAAAACCCGCAGGTTACGCTGCGTAGCGCGGTGGGCAAAGTGCTGTGGCGCATCCTGATTTTCTACGTGGGCGCAATCTTCGTTATTGTGACCATCTTCCCGTGGAACGAAATCGGCACGACGGGGAGCCCGTTCGTATTAACCTTTGCGAAGATTGGGATTACAGCAGCAGCGGGTATCATCAACTTTGTGGTCCTGACGGCAGCGCTTTCAGGCTGTAACAGCGGGATGTACAGCTGTGGCCGTATGCTCTACGCGCTCTCGAAAAATAACCAGCTGCCTGCGGCAATGAGTAAAGTCTCACGTGCTGGCGTGCCGGTAGCGGGCGTCGCGGTCTCCATTGTCATCCTGCTGATTGGCTCCTGCCTGAATTACATCATCCCTAATCCGCAGCGCGTGTTTGTTTACGTCTACAGCGCCAGCGTGCTGCCGGGCATGGTGCCGTGGTTTGTTATCCTCATCAGCCAGCTGCGTTTCCGCCATGCGCATAAAAAAGCGATCGCCAGCCATCCGTTCCGCTCGATCCTTTTCCCGTATGCGAACTATTTGACGATGGCGTTCCTGATTTGCGTATTAATTGGAATGTACTTTAATGAAGATACCCGCATGTCGCTGTTTGTCGGGCTGATCTTCCTGGCGGCAGTGACGGCCGCGTATAAGCTTTTTGGCCTGGGTCGCCGTGCCACCACGCAGAAAGTGGAGGAATAAGCGGCAAAATGTGCAAACCATAACCAAACGCGCATTTTTTTCAAAAAAGCACTAGACAGCGGGGACGGAGGTACGTAATATCCAGCCCCGCAACGGCGCTAAGCGCCCGTAGCTCAGCTGGATAGAGCGCTGCCCTCCGGAGGCAGAGGTCTCAGGTTCGAATCCTGTCGGGCGCGCCATTTTAGTTCCCGGCGCTAGAGCTGCGGTGGTCTGAGAAGTAGTCAGTACCGCGTGAAAGAATACAGTGGTGGCTATAGCTCAGTTGGTAGAGCCCTGGATTGTGATTCCAGTTGTCGTGGGTTCGAATCCCATTAGCCACCCCATTATTGAAAGAGTTGTGAATTGCGAAGGTGGCGGAATTGGTAGACGCGCTAGCTTCAGGTGTTAGTGTCCTTACGGATGTGGGGGTTCGAGTCCCCCCCCTCGCACCACGACTTTTTAAATGAATTGAACTAAAAATTCAAAAAAGCAGTACATCGGCGAGTAGCGCAGCTTGGTAGCGCAACTGGTTTGGGACCAGTGGGTCGGAGGTTCGAATCCTCTCTCGCCGACCAATTTTGAACCCCGCTTCGGCGGGGTTTTTTGTTTTCTGTAAGTTTTCTCCCCTGTCGTTATCTCCAGAAAGTACCCTGTATCATTGTCGCGATTCAGTGACATGCAAGCCGTTGAAAATAAGATAAATAATTATTTATGGGATTTACTGTCTCTTCCTGGCGACATATTTCTGCTTTTGCCGATACGCTATGAAGCTTCAGAGGCTACTTAACAGCATAATTTCCTTTTATCTTAAAATGTTGCGCCATGTAAAAGTTCTGCGTGTAAATCTGGCACGTAACGTGCAATAATATACGCGTAGATGCTCATTCCATCTCTTATGTTCGCCTTAGTGCCTCATAAACTCAGGAATGACGCAGAGCCATTTACGGTGCTTATCGTCCACTGACAGATGTCGCTTCGGCCTCATCAGACACCATGGACATAACGTTGAGTGAAGCACCAAATATGTTGTCTTACAGACCTGTTTTAACGCCTGCTTTTATAGCAGGCGTTTTTTTTATGTCTTATTCCCGATACCCACGCATGATCAGGGCGACCAACAGCAGGGCGGCTGACGAGACCGTATAGAGCGCCAGCACTGAGCCAAGCCCAACAGCCACCATCGCTGTAATGCCGGTGAAAAGCGAGGCGCTGAGCGTTTGCCAGCGCCAGGCTTTACCGCTGGCTGACGCGGTTTGCGTGATATGAAAACTGCTGAGTACGCCAAACGTGCCGGCTGCGAAGAGAACGTTTGAGGCCAGATGCGCGATAAAGATCATCCCCAGCGCACATGCCATCCACCCGGACAACAACGGCAGCATTCCATAAGCGGCAAGAAAAATACCGAGACAAACGATGATTCGCGGCGTGTGGACGGCAAAGCGCGTCAGGCTCTCTTTTTTTAGCAGCATGGGGCCGCAAAGTTGTCCCATGCTCCTTGCGAAAAGCAGAGGCAGAGCAAGGCCCGCCGCATCCTGAGGATGGAGCTGCTGCGCCAGGGCCGGAAGTAGCGCCATAGCCGGTGAGCCGACGGCCGCCAGCGCCGGCAAAATGAGCAGGCTGCGCTTTTGCCGAACGGTCAACGTCCGCCAGCGCAGTGGCGCGGGGGCTGCCTCTTCACCGGGGAGAGGTAGCAATGGCGCAGAAAACCGCCGCCCAGCCAGCCACAGCAGCAGCAGCGACCCGAGAAAACTGGCGGCATCAATAGCCAGCAAGGTAAACACGGAGGTCTGCTTGAATAGCACCACGCCGAGTCCAGTACCTAATAACACCTGAGAAGCAAAAATCACATTTTCCAGACAGGTCGCAGCAGGCAGCTCTGTTTCGCTAAGTCCGCGTTTAAAGAGCAATGTCAGCGCGGGCCAGCTCATCCCGCTGAGCAGCGCTTCGGTGGATTGCACGGCGAGTAGCGAGGCAATACTGTGATAACCCGCACCGAGCAGGGGGAAGAGCAGGGCGAGCAATCCCAGCCCCTCGGTCAGTAGCAGCAGGAATACTGGAGAATAGCGCGAGCACAGCTTTTCGCCGATCGCGCTGCCGATAAATCCCGGAACCGTTGCGAAAAGAAAAGCGAGGGTGAGCAGGGCGGGCGGGGCCGACCACGCTAACAGTAAACCAAAGACCACGACCTGAGTTAAACCATTTCCCAGCGAAGAAAAGATAAAAGCACAGGCAAGCAGGCGCAGCCAGCGGTGGCAGCGCAGCGCTTCAATAAGCGCATACAAAAGCGAGTTCATGAAGATTTCCTTTCAAAAACGATTTAATCCACGCTGCAGAAAGTGCGCGTGTGTGAAAAAAGGTTAATGAAAAGACATCGTTACATTGGCGGGTTCGTTTGCAGATGTGGGTGTAAAGAATGTAGCAGGAGAAAGGCGATAAAAAAAGGAGGCCGTCTGGCCTCCTTTTTTATTTATTGCGGGTTACCGTTATTTTGCAGCGTCAGCAATAGCCCATCGCGCCGCATGGCGGCCGCCTCTTCTGGCTTATGCTGTTTGTCCAGCGTATCGGCAAGCCACGCGTAGTCAAACGCGTCCGGACGCTGTTTCAGTGCCGCACGGAAGGCCAGGCTCGCCTCTTGCCATTCGCCGTGCTTCATCAGCGACTGGCCCAGGGTACTCCACAGCAGCGGACGGTCACCGACGGTTTTGATCTGCTGGCGCAGCACTTTTTCGACCTGCTCAGGGTTATTGGTTTTCAGGCGCGGGATCACCATGACCAGGCGATCGTCGTACTGGCGCTTCAGGCCGTCGAGAAGGATCTCCTGGGCGGTGTCATGATCGTCACATTCAATAAGATGTTCCGCCATGGCCACCTGCAGGGGGACCTGCTGGCGCGTTTTCCGGCTCTGATTCTTCCACCAGGTTTTCAGGCCTTCGCTGCCCAGGTCGGCGCGCGCTTGATCCATCAGGCCAATCCATGCCAGACGCTGAAGTTCATCACGATGTTCATCATCACCCACCTCGGCCTTCGCCATCGACGGAATGATGTCCAGCAACGAACCCCACGCTCCGGTACGAATATAGGCCTGCTCCGCAAGGCGCAGGACTTCCGGATGACGCGGTGCGATTTCCAGCAGACGGTCAATGCCGTGGCGCGCCGCGTGGTTCTCATTGCGCGCGAGCTGCAGGCGGACGCGGGTAATTTCCACTGGGATCGGGTCGCCAGACGCCAGCTCTGACGCGCGTTCCAGATGCTGGTTAGCGCGGGCTTCATCACCGCGCTGCTGCGCCGCTTCGGCGGCCAGAAGATAGTTCACCACCGGCTGTTCCGCGTGATCGGCGTTTTTCGACATCAGCTTTTCAACCTGCTGGTAATCGCCTTCGGCCAGCTTTAGCAGCGCCTGTTCCGTTTGCTTACGGGCGCGGCGGCGCTTACGGCCAACGAACCAGCCGCGGGTATGGGCACCGGTGCGGAAAATACGGCGCAGGATCCATTCAACGGCAAGCAGGACCACGACGCCGAGGATCAGAACGATCGCCAGACCCGTTACGCTGGTTTCAATATTGTAGTTATCGGTCTGGATCAGGACGTATCCCTGATGACCCGCAAGCATCGGGCCCAGGACGATCCCGGCGATCAGCAGGATGAAGAGTAAAAGGACTTTTAGCATCATTACTCTCCCTGTGGCGCGCTTTCAGGCGCTGGTGCCGCCGCTGTGCCGGTCTGCCCGGCCGGAACGCCCGGCTGCGCCAGCAGGTTACGCACGCGCGTCTGCATCAGCTTCTCCAGAATCGGCTGGCTGGCCAGTTTATCCGGCACGTTCATGGTGATGTTCTGCTGGCTCAGCTTGTCGATATCTTCGAGGAAGGCGGTGGTCGTTGCATCATCGGTGTTGTAGTAGGCGCGTACCCACGTCGAGACGTTATCCAGCGCCTGTTTGTACGTTTCTTCCTGATGGCGCGGTACGGCCTGCGCCGCGACCAGCAGGCGGGAACGGATGTTTTCGCGCAGATAGATATCCTGATTCGGCGCTAACAGCGGTACGGCGGTTTCATCGCGACGGCGGATGGTGATGAAGCTGTCCATAAAGTTCTGCCAGCTTTTCTGCAGGTTTATGCGCCATTCGCTCAGGGAGCTGGACAGCTCGGTACCGTCAGAGTCCATCGGGGAGTCGTCGTCATTGTTATCCGCCAGCTGCAGGTTATCTATTTGATTCGAAAGCTGGTTCACCTTGAGGATAATGCCGTCGTAATCTACCTGTGAAACGGCGGAGAGGCTGGCGATATCTTCGGTAATCGCACGGCGCGCGGTAATGAGGCTCGGATCGTTCATGTCGGCCAGGCTCGCATCGGCGCTTTTCAGCAGCGCGGCGGCGGTGGTCACGTCCTGATCGCTCCACAGCTTACGCCCGGCGAGTTTGACGAGGAAATCGGCCTGCGAGAGCAGCCAGGTTTTGGCATCGGTGCCGGAGATCGTGGCGACTTTCTGCTGTACTTCGCCCAGCTGTTTGGTCAGCTCTTCCTGTTTGCTGTTCGCCTCGGCAAGCGCGGCGGCCTGCTGCTTAATCACCGCTTCCAGCTCGGTTTTCTGCGTTTCCTGCGCTTTTTGCAGGGAGGTAAGCTGATTGACCAGCGTATCGCTGGTGGCCGTCTGGTTAGCACTCTGTTGCTTTACCAGACCATACAGGCCGACGCCTGCTGCCAGCGCAATGGCGATGGCAATCGCGCTCAGCGCGAGGCTGGTTTTATTGCTGCCGTTTTTCTTCTCAGCGGTTTTCTCAGTCGTCTCTGGCTGTGGCGTTGTCTCCACAGTCTCCCTGGTCTCTTCAACCACGGCGGAGGATTTTTCGTGTTCCGTCATTATGGCTTCCCATTTGAGAGTTATTGTAATGCGCGCAGCAGCGCATCGTTGTCGGCGTTATCAGCGATCCGAATATCCTGCCAGCCCAGTTCCCGGGCGAGGTTCGCCAGACGCTCACTGACGACCAGAAGCCGACAGCGGAGTAACCAGTTTTCGCGATACCAACGCGGTATTAGCGACCAAAGCTGTTGTAACATTTCACCGCTGGTGACCACCAGCGTATTAATACCGCGCGCGTGCCAGCGCATCGCCTCTTCAGCACCGTCGTAGTGTTTCGCACAGCGCTGGTAGCACTCAACAAACGTGACGTCAGCCCCGCGTTCCCGCAGCGTTTCACCCAGCAGTTCGCGGCCACCGTTGCCGCGCAAAATGAGCGCGCGCTTTCCGGCAATAGTTTGTAATTCAGGTAATTGTAGCAAGACTTCGCTGATTTCCCGATCCAACGGGTAGCGAACGTCTGTTCCACTCACGGTATGTAAGGCCAGCGCGGTGGTTCTGCCGATAGCAAAAAAGCGCGGAGCGGTCGGCCAGCGTGTCCCCGCCTGTTGCAGCTGCGCATGGGCAAATTCCACGGCATGCTGCGATAGCGCAAACAGCAGGTCGCCTTCCTGCAGGGTATTCATCTGGTCGGCGAGCGCAGAGAGCTCCCGACCGGGGGAGAATTCAATTAGCGGAAAACTCCAGGCCACCTGCCCCAGTGCGCGCAGACGGCTCACTAACTGCTCTCCTGCGGGAGAAGGGCGGGTGACAAGAATACTCATGCAGGGGGTTCTCCGTTATAGACCTCGGCCAGAATTTCACGTGCGCCGTTATTCAGCAGCTCTTCCGCCAGCGACACGCCAAGCGCTTCGGCATCCTGCGGCTTGCCGCGACGTTCGCCGCGCACCATCTGTGAACCGTCCGGCGCGCCCACCAGCGCGCGCAGCCACAGTTCACCGTCTGTTAATTCAGCATAGCTGCCAATCGGCACCTGACATCCGCCTTCGAGGCGAGTATTCATCGCCCGCTCGGCTTTTACGCGGGTTGCGGTCTCGTCATGGTTCAGCGGAGCGAGCAGCTCGCGGGTGCGCGCATCGTCCAGACGGCACTCAATGCCGACGGCGCCCTGTCCGACGGCCGGCAGCGACAGCTCTGGTGGCAACGCCACGCGAATGCGTTCCTCCAGCCCCAGGCGCTTCAGGCCTGCAACCGCAAGAATAATGGCATCGTAATCGCCGTTATCCAGCTTGCCCAGACGCGTGCCAACGTTACCGCGCAGCGAGCGGATGATAAGGTCAGGACGACGCTCCGCCAGCTGACACTGACGGCGTAAACTGGACGTGCCAACCACGCTACCCGCCGGCAGCGCGTCGAGCGAGTCATAGTGGTTCGAGACAAACGCGTCACGCGGATCTTCGCGCTCGCAGATGGTCACCAGCCCCAGCCCTTCCGGGAACTCGACGGGCACGTCTTTCATCGAATGTACGGCGATATCGGCGCGGTTCTCAAGCAATGCCAGTTCCAGCTCTTTGACAAACAGGCCCTTGCCGCCCACTTTCGCCAGCGGCGTATCCAGAATCACGTCACCGCGCGTGACCATCGGCACCAGCTCGACGCGCAATCCACTGTGGCAGGCTTCAAGGCGCTGCTTAACATAATGTGCCTGCCAGAGCGCGAGAGGGCTTTGGCGTGTGGCAATTCTCAAAACATTGTCTAACATGCTTGTTACCGTCATTATCAATCGCTAACCATCCTAACATTGTTGACTCTGGGATGGCAGTTTTACGGTTGATGAAGCGTGAGAGGGACAAGGCGGCGTATTCGTCAGCCATAGCCGTATTCAGGAATTTACACGTACAGAACGGTGCTACACTTGTATGTAGCGCATCTTTCTTTACGGTCAACCGGCAAGGTGTTAAATTGATCACGTTTTAGACCATTTTTTCGTCGGTACCACCATAATGACAAGGGCGAAAAAAGGGTAACGGTTATCTTTTTGAAATACTGCGGGCTCGCTGTTATTCGTATTTTGAATAGCTTACGACACCCGGAAACATCAGGCGATACGTCTTGTACCTCTATATTGAGACTCTGAAACAGAGACTGGATGCCATAAATCAACTGCGTGTGGATCGCGCGCTTGCTGCCATGGGCCCTGCTTTCCAGCAGGTATACAGTCTGCTGCCGACATTATTGCACTATCACCACCCGCTGATGCCTGGCTACCTTGATGGTAACGTTCCCCAGGGCATTTGCCTCTTCACGCCTGATGAAACCCAACAGCATTATTTGAACGAGCTGGAACTCTACCGCGGCATGCCGCCTCAGGTTTCTCCGAAAGGTGAACTGCCGATTACCGGCGTTTACTCGATGGGGAGCACCTCATCGGTAGGGCAGAGCTGTTCTTCGGACCTGGATATCTGGGTCTGCCATCAATCCTGGCTCGACAATGAAGAGCGCCAGCTGCTGCAGCGTAAATGCAGCCTGCTGGAAAGCTGGGCGGCCTCGCTTGGCGTGGAAGTGAGCTTCTTCCTGATTGATGAAAACCGTTTCCGCCATAATGAAAGCGGCAGTCTGGGTGGTGAGGACTGCGGCTCGACTCAGCACATCCTGTTGCTGGATGAATTTTACCGTACTGCCGTTCGTCTGGCCGGGAAGCGTATTCTGTGGAATATGGTCCCGTGCGAAGAAGAAGAGCATTACGACGACTACGTCATGTCGCTTTACGCGCAGGGCGTACTGACGCCAAACGAATGGCTGGACCTGGGCGGCCTCAGCTCCCTGTCCGCCGAAGAGTACTTTGGCGCAAGCCTCTGGCAGCTCTACAAGAGCATTGATTCACCGTACAAAGCGGTGCTGAAAACCCTGCTGCTTGAAGCCTACTCGTGGGAATACCCTACGCCGCGCCTGCTGGCGAAAGATATCAAGCAGCGCCTGCACGATGGCGAAATTGTCTCCTACGGGCTCGACGCCTACTGCATGATGCTGGAGCGCGTTACCGAATACCTGAAAGCCATTGATGACACCACGCGTCTTGACCTGGTGCGTCGATGTTTCTATCTCAAGGTCTGTGAAAAGCTGAGCCGTGAGCGCGCCTGCGTGGGCTGGCGTCGTGAAGTGGTCAGTCAGCTTGTGAAAGAGTGGGGATGGGACGAAGCGCGTCTGTCCATGCTTGATAACCGCGCCAACTGGAAGATCGATCAGGTGCGTGAAGCGCACAACGAACTGCTCGACGCGATGATGCAAAGCTACCGTAACCTGATCCGCTTTGCGCGCCGTAATAACCTTAGCGTCTCCGCCAGCCCGCAGGATATCGGGGTGTTAACCCGTAAGCTGTACGCCGCGTTTGAAGCGCTGCCGGGCAAAGTGACCCTGGTTAACCCGCAGATTTCGCCTGACCTGTCTGAACCAAACCTGACCTTTATCTATGTGCCGCCGGGCCGCGCAAACCGCACCGGGTGGTATCTGTACAACCGTGCGCCAAGCATGGATTCGATTATCAGCCATCAGCCGCTGGAATATAACCGCTATCTGAACAAGCTGGTGGCGTGGGCCTGGTTTAACGGCCTGCTGACCTCGCGCACGCGCCTGTTTATCAAAGGCAACGAGGTGGTCGATCTCGCTAAGCTGCAGGAGATGGTGGCGGATGTCTCGCACCACTTCCCGCTGCGTCTGCCTGCGCCGACGCCAAAAGCGCTCTACAGCCCGTGCGAGATCCGTCACCTGGCAATCATCGTTAACCTGGAATACGACCCGACGGCGGCCTTCCGCAATCAGGTGGTCCATTTTGACTTCCGCAAGCTGGACGTCTTCAGCTTTGGCGAGCAGCAAAACTGCCTGGTGGGCAGCGTAGACCTGCTGTACCGCAACTCGTGGAACGAAGTGCGTACCCTGCACTTCAACGGCGAGCAGGCGATGATTGAAGCGCTGAAAACCATTCTCGGCAAGATGCACCAGGACGCCGCGCCGCCGGACAGCGTTGAAGTGTTCTGCTACAGCCAGCACCTTCGCGGTTTAATTCGTACCCGCGTGCAGCAGCTGGTGTCTGAATGCATCGAACTGCGCCTCTCCAGCACCCGCCAGGAAACCGGGCGATTTAAAGCGCTGCGCGTCTCCGGGCAGACGTGGGGCCTGTTCTTCGAGCGTCTGAACGTGTCGGTGCAGAAGCTGGAAAACGCTATCGAGTTCTACGGCGCGATTTCACACAACAAGCTGCACGGCCTGTCGGTTCAAGTGGAAACCAACCACGTCAAGCTGCCGCAGGTGGTGGATGGCTTTGCCAGTGAAGGGATTATTCAGTTCTTCTTTGAAGAGTCGGGCGACGATGCCGGGTTCAACATCTACATTCTGGATGAGACCAACCGTGCCGAGGTGTATCACCACTGTGAAGGCAGCAAAGAGGAGCTGGTGCGCGACGTCAGCCGCTTCTACTCTTCCTCGCATGACCGTTTCACCTACGGTTCCAGCTTTATCAACTTCAACCTGCCGCAGTTCTACCAGATTGTGAACGTGGATGGGCGAGCGCAGGTGATCCCGTTCCGTACGCAGGCGATTACCCCTGCGGCGCCTGCGAATCAGGATACTGCACCGCTGTTGCAGCAGTATTTTTCCTGAGGCTTTTCGCCCGGTAAGGCGTAGCCGCCACCGGGCAACAAAACTACCTGAAACTCACGTTCTCGCCCGCCTGCGCGGTCGCCGCCTGTTCCAGCAGATCCCAGAACGTTTCGCCGCTGCGATCGCAAACCCACTCGTCACCCTTCAAATCAAAGTGATAGCCGCCCTGTTTGGCCGCCAGCCACACCTGGTGAAGCGGCTCCTGACGGTTAATAATAATTTTGCTGCCGTTTTCGAAGCTCAGGGTCAGAATGCCGCCGTTGATTTCACAATCGATATCGCTGTCGCCGTCCCAGTCGTCGATACGTTCTTCGATGGTCATCCACAGGGTGTCGGCAAGGCGATGGAATTCACTGTCGTTCATGGTTTTGTTCCTGTTTTTCGTGATGGCGGCAGTATAACGCTAAATAATTCCCGTTGCAGGAAAGCGGCAAACTCTTGCTTTTGTGTCTTCTCCTGCGATGATAGAAACAGATTTGAACTTACGGGCAACTTTATAATGAAAAACGCTTTCCGAACGCTTGCCGTTCTCATCACGCTGTTTAGCCTGACCGGCTGCGGACTGAAGGGACCACTCTACTTCCCGCCTGCGGATAAAACCGCGCCGCCGCCGACAAAACCGGTTAACAGCGGCATCGAGTCTTCCACGCCAAAGACTAACGATCGTGGCGATAACGGCGGTCCGACTCAGGTTAACCTCTGACGACAACGTTCTGTCCCCGCGCAATGGAGCAAATGATGCAGTTCTCTAAAATGCATGGCCTTGGCAACGATTTTATGGTCGTCGACGCGGTAACGCAGAATGTGTTTTTCTCCCCGGAACTGATCCGCCGCCTGGCGGATCGGCACGTGGGCGTGGGGTTCGATCAGCTGCTGGTGGTTGAGCCGCCCTACGATCCTGACCTCGATTTCCACTACCGTATTTTCAACGCTGACGGCAGTGAGGTTAACCAGTGCGGCAATGGCGCGCGCTGTTTCGCCCGCTTTGTCCGCCTGAAAGGGCTCACCAATAAGCGCGATATCCGCGTCAGTACCGCCAACGGTCGTATGGTGCTCAGCGTTACCGACGATGAACTGGTGCGCGTCAATATGGGCGAGCCTAACTTCGAGCCTTCCGCCGTGCCGTTTCGCGCAAACAAAGCGGAAAAGACCTATATTATGCGGGCGGCCGAGCAGACAGTATTGTGCGGCGTTGTCTCGATGGGTAACCCGCACTGCGTGATTCAGGTGGATGACGTGGAAACCGCGGCGGTCGAAACGCTCGGTCCGGTGCTGGAGAGCCACGAGCGGTTCCCGGAGCGGGCGAACATCGGCTTTATGCAGGTGATGAAGCGTGAACACATCCGTCTGCGGGTTTACGAGCGCGGCGCGGGCGAAACCCAGGCCTGCGGAAGCGGCGCCTGTGCGGCGGTGGCCGTCGGTATCACCCAGGGGTTACTGGCAGAAGAGGTTCGCGTGGAATTACCGGGCGGTCGTCTTGATATCGCCTGGAAAGGAGCGGGTCATCCACTGTACATGACTGGCCCGGCGACACATGTTTATGACGGGTTTATCCATCTATGAAACAACCAGGGGAAGAACTGCAGGAAACAGTGACGGAACTGGACGACAGCGCTGTTGTTGATTATCTGCTGAACAATCCTGAGTTTTTTATTCGCAATGCACGCGTCGTCGAACGAATGCGCGTGCCGCATCCGGTTCGCGGGACCGTGTCGCTGGTCGAATGGCACATGGCGCGCTCGCGTAACCACATCAACCAGCTTGAAGAGAACATGACGCTGCTGATGGAGCAGGCTAGCACCAACGAAAGCCTGTTCTATCGCCTTCTGCACCTGCAGGCGCGTCTGGCCTCGGCGCACAGCCTTGAAGAGTTTCTCAGCCGCTTCCATCGCTGGGCGCGCGAGCTGGGGCTGGCGGGCGCAACGATTCGTCTGTTCCCTGACCGCTGGCGCATCGGCGCACCGTCCGGCTTTACCCATCTGGCGCTCAGCCGTCAGGCGTTTGAACCGCTGCGCATTCAGCGCCTGGGCCATGAGCATCACTATCTGGGGCCGCTTAACGGACCTGAGCTGCTGGTAGTGCTGCCGGAAGCCAAAGCGATTGGCTCGGTAGCGATGTCGCTGATGGGACGCGATGGCGACCTGGGGGTAATATTATTTACCAGCCGCGACGCGCACCACTATGAGCAGGGGCAAGCCACGCACCTGCTGCAGGAGATCGCCCTGATGCTGCCCGAGCTGCTGGAGCGCTGGATTGAGCGCGTATGACGGACGCTCTGCTCGCCACTGACGTCTCGCGCTTTCTGCGCTACCTGGGCGTAGAGCGCCAGCTTAGCCCCATTACGCTGCTCAACTATCAGCGTCAGCTTGATGCCATCATGCAGATTGCCGATGAAATCGGCCTGAAAAGCTGGCAACAATGTGACGCCGCCACGGTACGCGGATTCGTCGTGCGTAGCCGTAAAAAAAACTTAAGCCCGGCGAGCCTGGCGCTCCGGCTCTCTGCCCTGCGCAGCTTTTTCGACTGGCTGGTTAGCCAGGGCAAGCTGAAAGCTAACCCGGCAAAAGGGATCGCCACGCCAAAAGCCCCACGGCATCTGCCGAAAAATATCGACGTCGACGACGTAAATCGCCTGCTGGATATCGATCTTAACGATCCGCTCGCCGTGCGCGACCGCGCGATGCTGGAGGTGATGTACGGTGCCGGGCTGCGTCTGTCCGAGCTGGTCAATCTCGATATAAAACATCTCGACCTGGAAACGGGCGAAGTGTGGGTGATGGGCAAGGGCAGCAAAGAGCGCCGCCTGCCGATTGGCCGCAACGCCGTCTCCTGGATTGAGCACTGGCTGGATCTGCGCGGGCTGTTTGGCGCCGAAGAAGATGCGCTGTTTTTGTCGAAGCTTGGCAAGCGGATCTCCGCGCGTAACGTGCAGAAACGCTTTGCGGAGTGGGGCATCAAGCAGGGGCTGAACAGCCACGTGCATCCGCACAAGCTGCGCCACTCCTTTGCGACGCACATGCTGGAATCAAGCGGCGACCTGCGCGGCGTGCAGGAGCTGCTCGGCCACGCGAATCTGTCGACCACCCAAATCTATACCCATTTAGACTTCCAACACCTTGCCTCGGTGTATGACGCGGCGCATCCACGCGCCAAACGGGGGAAATAATGCGTTTTTACCGCCCACTCGGTCAGATATCAGCCCTGACGTTTGACCTTGATGACACTCTTTACGATAACCGTCCGGTGATCCTGCGTACCGAGCAAGAGTCGCTGACGTTTGTGCAGAACTACCATCCTGCGCTGAAAGCGATGCAGAACAAAGACTTCCAGCAGCTGCGTCAGTCCCTGCGGGAAACCGAACCGGAGATTTACCACGACGTGACCGAATGGCGCCGCCGTGCGGTTGAGCAGGCGATGCTCAACGCCGGCCTGAGCGCGCAGGATGCGGCCACGGGTGCCGAAGCGGCCATGGAAAACTTCGCCAAATGGCGCAGCCGCATCGATGTGCCGCAGGAGACGCACGACACGCTGGCGAAACTGGCCAGCAAGTGGCCGCTGGTGGCCATCACCAACGGCAACGCTCAGCCCGAGCTGTTCGGCTTAGGTGACTATTTTCAGTTCGTGCTGCGCGCGGGTCCGCACGGGCGCTCGAAGCCGTTTAACGATATGTATCACCTGGCGGCGGAAAAACTGGATTTGCCGCTCGGCGAAATCCTGCACGTGGGCGATGACCTGACCACGGACGTTGCCGGGGCGATCCGCTGCGGCATGCAGGCCTGCTGGATCAAGCCGGAAAACGCCGATCTGATGACCACCCCGGACAGCCGTCTTCTGCCTCACGTGGAAATTTCACGGTTGGCATCCCTCACGACGCTGATATAATCATCAATAGTTCTGTATAAATTAACAGGGTTTTGGCTAATGGAAACATTTGCCTGCCCGATATGACGTGACGGTGCCAATGGACGTTTCTTACCTGCTCGACAGCCTTAATGATAAACAGCGTGATGCGGTTGCCGCCTCGCGCACCAACCTGCTGGTTCTGGCTGGGGCGGGGAGTGGTAAGACACGCGTGCTGGTTCACCGTATCGCCTGGCTGCAGAGCGTGGAAAACTGCTCACCGTACTCGATTATGGCCGTGACGTTTACCAACAAGGCGGCGGCGGAGATGCGTCACCGTATCGCCCAACTGATGGGCACCAGCCAGGGCGGCATGTGGGTTGGCACCTTCCACGGTCTGGCGCACCGTCTGCTGCGCGCGCACCATATGGACGCTAACCTGCCGCAGGATTTCCAGATCCTCGACAGCGAAGATCAGCTCCGCCTGCTGAAGCGCCTGATCAAGGCGATGAACCTCGACGAGAAGCAGTGGCCGCCGCGTCAGGCGATGTGGTACATCAACGGACAGAAAGACGAAGGTCTGCGTCCGCACCACATCCAGAGCTTCGGTAATCCGGTCGAGCAGACCTGGCAGAACGTCTACAAGGCCTATCAGGAAGCGTGCGACCGCGCCGGCCTGGTGGATTTCGCCGAGCTGCTGCTGCGCGCCCACGAGCTGTGGCTGAACAAACCGCATATCCTGCAGCACTACCGCGAACGCTTCACCAACATCCTGGTGGACGAATTCCAGGATACCAACAACATCCAGTACGCGTGGATCCGCCTGCTGGCCGGAGATACCGGCAAGGTGATGATCGTGGGCGATGACGACCAGTCGATCTACGGCTGGCGCGGCGCGCAGGTGGAGAACATCCAGCGCTTCCTCAACGATTTTCCCGGCGCGCAAACCATCCGTCTGGAGCAGAACTACCGCTCAACCAGCAACATCCTGAGCGCGGCCAACGCCCTGATTGAGAACAACAACGGGCGTCTGGGCAAAAAGCTGTGGACCGACGGCGTCGACGGCGAACCGATCTCGATTTACTGCGCCTTCAACGAGCTCGACGAAGCGCGCTTCGTGGTGAACCGCATCAAAACCTGGCAGGACAACGGCGGCGCGCTGGAGCAGTGCGCCATTCTCTACCGCAGCAACGCCCAGTCGCGCGTGCTGGAAGAGGCGCTGCTGCAGGTGAGCATGCCGTACCGCATTTACGGCGGCATGCGATTCTTCGAACGTCAGGAGATCAAAGATGCGCTTTCGTATCTGCGCCTGATCGCCAACCGCAACGACGACGCGGCGTTTGAGCGCGTGGTGAACACGCCGACCCGCGGGATTGGCGACCGTACGCTGGACGTGGTGCGCCAGGCCTCGCGCGACCGCCAGCTGACGCTGTGGCAGGCGTGCCGCGAGCTGCTGCAGGAAAAAGCCCTCGCCGGACGTGCGGCCAGCGCGCTCCAGCGCTTCCTGGAATTAATTGATGCCCTGGCGCAGGAAACCGCCGACATGCCGCTGCACGTGCAGACAGACCGGGTGATTAAAGACTCCGGGCTGCGTACCATGTACGAGCAGGAAAAAGGCGAAAAGGGGCAGACCCGTATCGAGAACTTAGAGGAACTGGTCACGGCAACGCGCCAGTTCAGCTACAACGAAGAAGACGAAGACCTGATGCCGCTGCAGGCGTTCCTCTCTCACGCCGCACTGGAGGCGGGTGAAGGGCAGGCGGACACCTGGCAGGACGCGGTTCAGCTGATGACCCTGCACTCCGCCAAAGGTCTGGAGTTCCCGCAGGTGTTTATCGTCGGCATGGAAGAGGGCATGTTCCCAAGCCAGATGTCGCTCGATGAAGGCGGGCGTCTGGAAGAAGAACGTCGTCTGGCCTACGTGGGCGTGACGCGAGCGATGCAGAAGCTGACGCTAACCTACGCTGAAACTCGCCGCCTGTACGGTAAAGAGGTCTATCACCGTCCGTCGCGCTTCATCGGCGAACTGCCGGAAGAGTGCGTGGAAGAGGTGCGTCTGCGCGCCAGCATCAGCCGTCCGGTTAGCCATCCGCGCATGGGCTCGCCGATCTCTGAAACCGACACCGGCTACAAGCTGGGCCAGCGCGTGCGCCATTCGAAGTTTGGCGAAGGTACCATTGTGAATCTGGAAGGCAGCGGCGAGCACAGCCGCCTGCAGGTCGCGTTCCAGGGGCAGGGGATCAAATGGCTGGTGGCGGCCTACGCGAAGCTGGAAACAGTCTAACATTCAGAAAAATATCATTATTTTGCAATAATCTGCTAGCCTTATACAGTGAAGGTCAATTAATGCCCTTCAGCGTTCCGTTGCGTGTTGACGCCACAGTTATTGCTGGCGTAACATGCGCGCACGATTACGCTAAGAGGACATTCGCCTTGGACACACCCAGTAGATACTGGCTCAATTCCCTGTCATCCAGGAACAACTCCTAAGGCTATCTCCTCATGCTGATGGCCTTAGTGGTTGTCAGCGACTGCATTATTCCCGTCGCGCTGAGTCAGGCTGTTTAATGGTCTGAAACCCAATTTGTTTCTGTGTGCCCACCGAACTGTCCGATATTTTTTGCATTGGGAGTCCCGGTCATGTTGAGCGCATTTCAACTCGAAAATAACCGACTGACTCGGCTTGAAGCCGAAGAGTCACAGCCCCTCATTGATGCCGTATGGGTGGATCTGGTCGAGCCGGACGACGATGAACGCCTTCGCGTACAATCTGAGCTGGGGCAAAGCCTGGCAACCCGCCCGGAACTGGAAGACATCGAAGCCTCCGCGCGTTTTTTTGAAGACGAGGACGGTCTGCATATTCACTCCTTCTTCTTCTTTGAAGATGCGGAAGATCACGCGGGCAACTCCACCGTGGCGTTTACCATTCGCGACGGTCGTCTGTTTACTCTGCGTGAACGCGAACTGCCGGCGTTTCGTCTCTACCGCATGCGTGCCCGCAGCCAGGCGATGGTGGACGGCAACGCTTACGAGCTGCTGCTCGATCTGTTCGAGACTAAAATTGAACAGCTGGCGGATGAAATTGAAAACATCTACAGCGATCTGGAAAAGCTGAGCCGCGTGATCATGGAAGGCCATCAGGGGGATGAGTACGACGAAGCGCTTTCGACGCTGGCAGAGCTGGAAGATATCGGCTGGAAGGTGCGTTTGTGTCTGATGGATACCCAGCGCGCGCTGAACTTCCTGGTGCGCAAGGCGCGTCTGCCGGGCGGTCAGCTGGAGCAGGCGCGTGAGATCTTACGCGATATCGAATCTCTGCTGCCGCACAACGAATCTCTGTTCCAGAAGGTGAACTTCCTGATGCAGGCGGCGATGGGCTTTATCAACATCGAGCAGAACCGCATCATCAAGATCTTCTCGGTAGTGTCCGTGGTGTTCCTGCCGCCGACGCTGGTGGCGTCCAGCTACGGGATGAACTTCGAGTTTATGCCGGAGCTGAAGTGGAGCTTTGGCTACCCGGGGGCGATTATCTTTATGATCCTCGCCGGGCTGGCGCCGTATCTGTACTTTAAGCGTCGGAACTGGCTGTAAAATCTGGCGGGTGGCGCTGCGCTTACCCGCCCTACAAAACACCTACATTCCTCTGCGGGTTCTGCGCTGGGTATAAATCGCATCGGCGACGAAAATCGCCAGCGCCACCCAGATAAAGGCAAAGGTCACCATCTTATCCGCACCCGGCACTTCGCCGTAAAACACCACCGCCAGCAGGAACATCAGCGTCGGGCCAATGTACTGGAAGAAGCCCAGCGTGGAGAGGCGCAGGCGCGTTGCCGCACCGGTGAAGCACAGCAGCGGAATGGTGGTCACTACGCCCGCCGCCATCAGCATCAGGTTCAGCGACCACGGGTTGCTGCCCATATGGCTGGTGGCGCTGTCGGCGATACCGAACAGATAGATCGCCGCCACCGGCAGCAGCCACAGGGTTTCAAACAGCATCCCGGTTTGCGCTTCCACCGCGATTTTCTTACGTACCAGGCCGTAAAAAGCAAAGCTGAACGCCAGACCGAGGGCGATAACCGGCAGCGAGCCAAACGTCCACAGCTGCACCAGCACGCCGCAGAAGGCGAGAATCACCGCCACCCACTGCATCCGGCGGAAGCGTTCGCCGAGGAAAATCATCCCCAGCACGATATTCACCAGCGGGTTAATGAAGTACCCCAGGCTCGCTTCGAGCATGTGGTGGTTATTCACCGCCCAGATAAACAGCAGCCAGTTGCCGCCAATCAGCACCGCAGAAAGCGCCAGCAGGAAGACCTTTTTAGGGGTTTGTAGCAGCGTTTTAACGCCGGACCACTGACGACTGATGCTCATCAGCGCGATCATGAAGAAGAACGACCAGATGACGCGGTGAGTGAGGATCTCGTCGGCCGGAACATAAGCGATAAATTTGAAATACGCCGGGGCGATACCCCAAATAAAATAAGCGGCAAGGGCGAGTAAAACGCCCTGCCGCGTCTGTTTAGCATCCATCGGGAAAATCCGTGACAAAAAAGTGAATCAATTTTACCCGAATTTGCCGCCTCAACCCACCATATAAGTGGCGGTTGCGCTGGCGATATAAACCTGCTCCTCGTTATGCAGCTCAACGCGGGCAACGGCAACTTTGTTCCCGGCACGCAGCAGGCTGCTGGTGCAGGTAAAGCGGTTTCCGCGCCCCGGGCGAAGATAGTCGACGCGTAAATCAATGGTGCCCATGCGCGCCAGACGCTGGCGGAGTTCATCTTCGTTGATGGTGTCATGGCGCGTCAGCGTACTGCCCACGCAGACAAGACCGGCCGCCACGTCCAGCGCGGAGGCAATCACCCCGCCGTGCAGAATACTTTGCGCCCAGTTGCCCACCATCATCGGCTGGTTGTTGAAACTCAGCTGGGCAAACTCTTTCTCGTAACGCTCCAGCTCAAGACCCAGTGCACGGTTAAACGGCATATGGTAAACAAAAATCTCGCCCACGAGTTTTAACACTTCTTCGGCGGTAAGCATGGCTGACATGAGACATTACATCCTTATTGTTAATGAAATGTTGATTTTATGCTTCAGCAATAAGGAATTCCACTTTCAGAAACGAGGATGCAGCAGTTATCGCAGAAGTCTGTAGAATGTTCGCCTCATAACTATTCAGGTAATTTTACTCTTTGCAGGAGAACACCACCGATGCGGACGTATCTGGCCTGGTTACTGGCGGCGGTTGCGCTGCCCCTCACAGCATATGCGCAGGAAGCGACGATTAAAGAAGTCCATGATAAACCTGCCGTTAAGGGCAGCATTATCGCCAATATGCTGCAGGAGCATGACAATCCGTTCACGCTCTACCCGTATGACACGAACTACGTGATTTATACCCAAACCAGCGATCTCAACAAAGAAGCGATAAGCTCCTATAACTGGTCTGATAATGCGCGTAAGGATGAGGTGAAGTTCCAGCTTAGCCTCGCGTTTCCGTTCTGGCGCGGTATTCTGGGGCCAAACTCGGTGCTCGGCGCGTCTTATACGCAGAAATCCTGGTGGCAGCTCTCCAACAGCGGCGAATCTTCACCGTTCCGTGAAACCAACTATGAGCCGCAGCTCTTCCTCGGCTTCGCAACGGACTATGAATTTGCTGGCTGGACGCTGCGCGACGTCGAAGTGGGCTTTAACCATGATTCTAACGGACGTTCCGATCCAACCTCCCGTAGCTGGAACCGCGCCTATACGCGCCTGATGGCGCAGAACGGTAACTGGATGGTGGAAGTGAAGCCGTGGTATGTGCTCGGCAGCACCGATGACAACCCGGATATCACCAAATATATGGGCTACTACCAGCTCAAGGTCGGCTACCAGCTTGGTGATGCCGTGCTGAGCGCGAAAGGGCAGTACAACTGGAACACCGGCTACGGCGGTGCGGAGCTCGGTCTGAGCTACCCGGTGACGAAGCACGTGCGTCTCTATACCCAGGTGTATAGCGGCTACGGCGAGTCGCTGATCGACTACAACTTCAATCAGACTCGCGTTGGCGTGGGCGTAATGCTGAACGATATTCTCTAAGCTGCTCGAATGTTTTTGCGTTAAACGTTGAAGTTTCTCTCTCAGGCGCTGAAAATAGCGCCTGTTTTATTTTTCGCAAATGGGGTTAACGTGGCGCAGGCGGAAGTATTGAATCAGGAGTCGCTGGCTAAACAGGTTTTGCATGAAACCTTTGGCTACCAGCAGTTCCGCCCCGGCCAGGAAACCATCATTGAAACCGTGCTGGAAGGCCGCGATTGCCTGGTGGTGATGCCGACCGGCGGCGGTAAATCCCTCTGTTATCAGGTGCCCGCGCTGGTGCTTAACGGCCTGACGGTCGTGGTATCGCCTCTCATTTCCCTGATGAAAGACCAGGTCGACCAGCTGCTCGCCAACGGCGTGGCGGCGGCCTGCCTGAACTCGACCCAAACCCGCGAGCAGCAGCAAGAGGTGATGGCTGGATGCCGCACCGGGCAGATCCGCCTGCTGTATATCGCGCCAGAGCGCCTGATGCTCGATAACTTCCTCGACCATCTCGCGCACTGGAACCCGGTCCTGCTGGCGGTGGATGAAGCGCACTGTATCTCCCAGTGGGGACACGATTTCCGTCCGGAATACGCTGCCCTCGGCCAGCTGCGTCAGCGCTTCCCCGAGCTGCCGTTTATGGCTCTGACCGCCACGGCGGATGACACCACGCGTCTGGACATTGTTCGCCTGCTGGGGCTGAACGACCCGTATATTCAGGTCAGCAGCTTCGACCGCCCGAACATCCGCTACATGCTGATGGAAAAATTCAAGCCGTTGGACCAGCTCTTACGCTACGTTCAGGAGCAGCGCGGCAAGTCCGGCATCATCTACTGCAACAGCCGCGCGAAGGTGGAAGACACCGCCGCGCGTCTGCAAAACCGTGGCTTTAGCGCCGCCGCATATCACGCCGGGCTGGAGAACCACATCCGCGCCGACGTGCAGGAGAAATTCCAGCGCGACGACCTGCAAATCGTCGTCGCGACGGTGGCGTTCGGGATGGGCATCAACAAGCCCAACGTGCGCTTTGTGGTGCATTTCGACATTCCGCGCAATATCGAATCCTACTATCAAGAGACCGGCCGCGCCGGCCGTGACGGCCTGCCTGCGGAAGCGATGCTGTTTTACGATCCGGCCGATATGGCGTGGCTGCGCCGCTGTCTGGAAGAAAAGCCGCAGGGACAACTCCAGGACATTGAGCGCCACAAGCTCAACGCGATGGGTGCCTTCGCTGAAGCGCAAACCTGCCGCCGTCTGGTGCTGCTCAACTACTTTGGTGAAGGGCGACAGGAGCCGTGCGGCAACTGCGATATCTGCCTCGATCCGCCAAAGCAGTACGATGGCCTGATGGACGCGCGCAAAGCGCTCTCGACCATTTACCGCGTGAATCAACGCTTCGGGATGGGCTACGTGGTGGAAGTACTGCGCGGTGCCAATAACCAGCGTATCCGCGACATGGGGCACGACAAGCTGCCGGTTTACGGCATCGGTAAAGATCAGAGCCACGAGCACTGGGTCAGCATTATTCGTCAGCTGATCCACCTCGGCTTTGCCACACAGAACATTGCCCAGCACTCCGCGCTACAGTTGACCGAAGCAGCGCGTCCGGTGCTGCGCGGTGACGTCGAGCTCAAGCTCGCCGTGCCGCGCGTGGTTGCCCTCAAGCCGCGCGTGATGCAGAAATCCTACGGCGGTAACTATGACCGCAAGCTGTTTGCCAAACTGCGCAAGCTGCGTAAAGCTATCGCTGACGAAGAGAACATCCCGCCTTACGTGGTGTTCAACGACGCGACCCTGATTGAGATGGCCGAGCAGATGCCGCTCAGCGCCAGCGAGATGCTCAGCGTCAACGGCGTCGGCACGCGCAAGCTGGAGCGCTTTGGTAAAGAGTTTATGGCGCTTATCCGCTCTCACGCCGATGGTGATGATGAGGAGTAGTCAGCCGGGCGAAAAAGTGCCAGGATGATGACTCACTGAATTATTTCCCCGCGAGCTAATTATGTTAATGCTATTTCTCACCGTGGCGTTAGTGCACATCGTTGCGCTGATGAGCCCTGGACCAGACTTTTTCTTCGTGTCGCAAACTGCCGTCAGCCGCTCCCGCAAAGAAGCGATGATGGGCGTGCTCGGTATTACCATGGGCGTTATGGTCTGGGCGGCGGTCGCGCTGCTCGGTCTGAACCTGATCCTGGCGAAGATGGCGTGGCTGCATAACATCATTATGGTTGGCGGCGGGCTGTACCTGTGCTGGATGGGCTACCAGATGCTGCGCGGGGCGCTGAAGAAAGAAGAGAAAAAACCGGAAGAGCCAAAGGTAGAGCTGGCAACGGGCGGCCGCAGCTTTGTAAAAGGGCTCCTGACTAACCTGGCAAACCCGAAAGCGATTATCTATTTCGGCTCCGTGTTCTCGCTGTTTGTGGGTGACAGCGTCGGCGCAGGCGCGCGCTGGGGGATCTTCCTGCTGATCGTTGTTGAGACGTTCGCCTGGTTCACTATTGTTGCCAGCCTGTTCGCATTACCGGCGATGCGCCGCGGCTATCAGCGCATCGCGAAGTGGATCGACGGCTTCGCCGGCGCGCTGTTCGCCGGCTTCGGCATTCATCTCATCATTTCTCGCTAAGCGTGACGCGCTGACGCAAGCAGCGCGCCAACCAGCATAAACAGCGAACCAAAGACTTTGTTCAGGGCCTTCATCTGCTTAGGCCCTTTAATCCACGCCGCAATCCGCTGCGCCAGCGTCGCGTAACCAATCATCACGATGATATCGACGATGATGGTGGTCGCGCCCAGCACCACGTACTGCATCACCTGGGGCTGATGTGGCACGATAAACTGTGGGAACAGGGCGGCGAGGAACACAATGCTTTTCGGGTTCGTCAGGTTCACGAACACCGCGCGCTTAAACAGGTGGCCGCGCGTTTGCGTCCTGGAGAGCGTATTCAGGTCAATCGAGCCTGCCGCGCGCCACTGCTGGATACCGAGCCAAATCAGATACGCCGCACCGGCCCATTTCAGTACCTCAAAGGCCAGCACCGAACGAGAGAACAGCGTCCCCAGACCAATCCCCACCAGCACAATATGAATGCCGAGCCCGGTCTGTAAACCGGCAATGGACGCCGCCGCACCGCGATAGCCGTGGTTGATGGAGGTGGTCATAGTGTTAATGGCGCCAGAGCCGGGTGAAAGGCTAAGGATGATTGATGTCAGCAGGTAGGCGAACCACCACTCGAAGGTCATTTGAAGCTCCCGAACCGTCTATTTTTATGCCACAATACGCTATTGTTGAGTCATTTTGTGACCAGTGACGAAAAAAAACGATATTCCCTGGATTACGTGAGTGGAAACCCAATGTTTCAGCAGAAAAAGGACTGGGAAACACGAGAAAACGCGTTTGCTGCTTTCTCAATGGGGCCGCTGACCGATTTCTGGCGGCAGCGTGAGGAAGACGAGTTTACGGGCGTAGGGGGTATCCCGGTGCGCTTCGTTCGCTTCCGCAATGAAAAAAATGACCGGGTGATCGTGGTCTGCCCCGGGCGTATCGAAAGCTACGTTAAATATGCCGAACTGGCCTACGACCTGGTCAACATGGGGTTTGACGTGCTGATCATCGACCACCGTGGGCAGGGGCTGTCCGGACGCATGCTGCCGGATACGCACCGTGGGCATGTGGATCACTTCAGCGATTATGTCGACGATTTTGCCGCGTTCTGGCAGCAGGAAGTTCAGCCCGGCCCCTGGCGCAAGCGGTACATCCTTGCGCACTCCATGGGCGGCGCCATTTCGACGCTGTTTTTGCAGCGGTATGAGCACCAGTGCGACGCCATTGCGCTCACCGCGCCGATGTACGGTATTGTCATTCGTTTTCCCGACTGGATGGTGCGCCATCTTCTCGACTGGGCTGAGGGCCATCAGCGCATTCGTGAAGGCTATGCCATCGGAACCGGACGCTGGCGCGCATTGCCGTTCGCCATCAACGTCTTAACCCACAGTCGGCAGCGCTATCGCCGCAACCTGCGCTTTTATGCCGATGAACCGCGCTTGCGCGTCGGCGGCCCGACCTGGCACTGGGTGCGTGAGGGTATTCTGGCCGGTGAGCAGGTGTTGGCAGGCGTAGGTGATGATGACACGCCGACGCTTCTGATTCAGGCGGAAGAAGAGCGTGTGGTGGATAACCGCATGCATGACCGCTATTGTGAACTGCGCGCTGCCGCCGGTCACCCTTGTGAAGGGGGTAAACCGCTGGTCATCAACGGCGCGTACCATGAGATCCTTTTTGAAAAGGACGCTATGCGCTCAGTCGCGCTTAACGCCATCGTCGAGTTTTTCGACCGGCATAACTGATTTTCTATTGAGGTTAAATTTTCCTATGTACCAGGTTGTTGCATCTGATTTAGATGGCACGCTGCTTTCCCCCGACCACACCCTGTCGCCTTATGCGAAAGAGACCTTAAAGCTTCTGACCGCCCGTGGCGTGAACTTTGTGTTCGCTACCGGCCGCCACCACGTGGACGTGGGGCAGATCCGCGATAATCTGGAGATCAAGTCGTACATGATCACCTCCAACGGTGCGCGCGTGCATGATACCGACGGCAACCTGATCTTCACCCATAACCTGGATCGCGATATTGCTGCCGATCTCTTCGGCGTGGTGCATAACAATCCGGCTATCGTCACCAACGTATACCGTGACGACGAATGGTTCATGAACCGCCACCGCCCGGATGAAATGCGTTTCTTCAAGGAAGCGGTATTCAACTACTCCCTGTATGAGCCGGGCCTGCTGGATCCAGAGGGGATCAGCAAGGTGTTCTTCACCTGCGACAGCCACGAAGAGCTGCTGCCGCTTGAGCAGGCGATCAACGCCCGCTGGGGCGATCGCGTCAACGTGAGCTTCTCCACCCTGACCTGTCTGGAAGTGATGGCGGGCGGCGTTTCTAAAGGTCACGCGCTCGAAGCGGTTGCGAAACGTCTGGGCTTCGCGCTTAAAGACTGTATCGCCTTTGGCGACGGCATGAACGACGCCGAGATGCTCTCTATGGCGGGCAAAGGCTGCATCATGGAAAACGCGCACCAGCGCCTGAAGGATCTGCATCCGGAGCTGGAGGTCATCGGCACCAACGCAGACAACGCGGTACCGAAATACCTGCGCAAACTGTTCCTTGAATAATCTTCATTCGGTTGTTTATCGTTCAGTTGTCAACTAAAGAGTTCGCTACAATGCCTGTCCTTCTTTCTGAGAGACAAGCATTGTGGCGCTACTCATTATCACCACTATCCTGTGGGCCTTCTCCTTTAGCCTGATTGGCGAATACCTTGCCGGTTCGGTCGACAGTTACTTCTCGGTGCTGATGCGCGTGGGGCTGGCGGCGCTGGTGTTCCTGCCGTTCCTGCGCACGCGCGGGCAATCGCTGAAAACCATTCTGCTGTACATGCTGGTGGGGGCTATGCAGCTTGGCATCATGTATCTGTTCAGCTTCCGGGCTTACGTCTACCTGTCCGTCTCCGAATTCCTGCTCTTTACCGTGCTGACGCCGCTCTATATCACGCTGATCTACGATCTGCTCAGCAGGCGCCGTCTGCGCTGGGGATATCTGCTAAGCGCCGCGCTGGCGGTTATTGGCGCGGCGATCATTCGCTACGACAAAGTGAGCGATCACTTCTGGACAGGGCTGATGTTCGTCCAGCTTGCCAACATCAGCTTTGCCATTGGTATGGTGGGCTACAAACGCCTGATGGAAACCCGCCCAATGCCGCAGCACAACGCGTTTGCGTGGTTCTATATGGGCGCGGCGATCGTCGCGGTGGCGGCGTGGTTTATGCTCGGCAACCCGCAAAAGCTGCCGACCACCACCGTGCAGTGGAGCGTTCTGGTCTGGCTGGGCGTGGTGGCGTCGGGGCTGGGGTACTTTATGTGGAACTACGGCGCTACGCAGGTAGACGCCGGTACACTGGGGATCATGAACAACGTGCACGTCCCGGCGGGGCTGCTGGTGAACCTTGCCATCTGGCAGGAACAGCCGCACTGGCCGAGCTTCCTTATTGGGGGGGCGGTGATCCTGGCTTCACTGTGGGCCCATCGCCGCTGGGTCGCTCCGCGCTCCGCACAAACGGAAGATGGTCGCACGCGTGGTTCCGCGCTGAGCGAATAAACGCCTCCGTAACCGGCTGACGCTGCTCGCCATCGCGCACGGCGGCGTACAGCCGGCTCCACAGTCCTTCTCCCAGGGTTTTGGTGACTACCAGACCCTGGCGTTCAAAGCTCTCCACCACCCAGTGCGGCAGCGCCGCGATACCCATGCTGGCCGCCACCATCTGGATCAGCAGCAGGGTGTTATCCACACTTTTCAGCTGCGGGCTGATGCCTGCCGGCTGCAGGAAGTGACGCCAGATATCCAGGCGGCTGCGCTGAACCGGGTAAATCAGCAGCGTTTCTGTCGCCAGATCTTCCGGCGTGATGCGCGTTTTGGCTGCCAGCGGATGGTCCGGCGCCAGCACCAGACGCACCTCAAAATCAAACATCGGCGAATAGTGCAGGCCGCTGCGCGGCAGGATGTCGGACGTCATCACCAGATCCAGCTCGCCCTGCTGGAGCGAGGGCTGCGGGTCGAACGTCACGCCGGATTTAAAGTCCATCTCCACCTGCGGCCACTTCTGGCGGAAGTTCTCAAGCGCGGGGGTCAGCCACTGAATACAGCTGTGGCACTCAATGGCGATCCGCAGTTTGGTCTGCTGCGGCTCGTTACACGCCTGCAGCGCGCTGGCGATCTGCGGCAGTACCTGATTCGCCAGTTGAAGAAGAATTTCACCCTGCGGCGTAAAGCGCAAAGGCTGGCTCTTACGCACAAAAAGACGAAATCCGAGGCGTTGTTCCAGATCGCTGAACTGGTGAGAAAGGGCGGACTGGGTCTGGTGCAGCGTGGCCGCCGCCGCCGCGAGCGAACCGCAGTTCCGCAACGCTTGTAGCGTTTTCAGGTGTTTAATCTCGATCATGAAAGTCCTTCACTCCGCCATGAACATTTTGCGCTTGAGGAATATACAGTACCTGCCAATTATAGATGTGTAAACATCTGGACGTCTAAATAACAAATTTGACAAGGGGCATACCATGACAATCCGCACTCACACTCTCGGTTTTCCTCGCGTTGGCCTGCGTCGCGAGCTGAAAAAAGCGCAAGAAAGCTACTGGGCGGGCAATGCCTCCCGTGAAGAACTCCTGGCGGTGGGGCGGGAGCTGCGCGCCCGTCACTGGGATCAGCAAAAACAGGCGGGCATTGACCTGCTGCCGGTGGGCGATTTCGCCTGGTACGACCATGTTCTGACGACCAGCCTGCTGCTGGGCAACGTGCCGGCTCGTCATCAGAACAAAGATGGATCGGTGGATATCGACACCCTGTTCCGCATCGGCCGTGGCCGCGCGCCAACGGGTGAGCCAGCGGCAGCGGCGGAAATGACCAAGTGGTTTAACACCAACTATCACTATATGGTGCCGGAATTCGTCAAAGGTCAGCAGTTTACGCTGGCCTGGACGCAGCTTCTGGACGAAGTGGATGAAGCGCTGGCGCTGGGCCACCAGGTGAAGCCCGTATTGCTGGGGCCGGTAACCTACCTGTGGCTGGGTAAAGTGAAGGGCGAACAATTTGACCGCCTCAGCCTGCTGAACGATATTCTGCCGGTCTATAAGCAGGTGCTGATTGAGCTGGGCAAGCGCGGCATTCAGTGGGTGCAAATCGACGAACCCGCGCTGGTGCTGGAGCTGCCGCAGGAGTGGCTCGATGCCTTCAAACCGGCGTATGACGCGCTCACCGGACAGGTGAAGCTGCTGCTGACCACCTATTTCGAGGGCGTGACGCCGAACCTCGACACTATCACCGCGCTGCCGGTTCAGGGCCTGCACGTTGACCTGGTTCACGGTAAGGACGATGTCGCAGAGCTGCACAAGCGCCTGCCTGAGGAGTGGTTGCTCTCCGCCGGTCTGGTCAACGGCCGTAACGTCTGGCGCGCCGATCTGACCGAGAAATACGCCCAAATTAAAGACATCGTCGGCAAACGTGAGCTGTGGGTGGCATCATCCTGCTCGCTGCTGCACAGTCCGATCGATCTGAGCGTGGAGACCCGTCTCGACCCTGAAGTGAAAAGCTGGTTTGCCTTCGCCCTGCAAAAATGTGAAGAGCTGGCACTGCTGCGCGACGCGCTCAACAGCGGCGACACGGAGGCGATTACCGACTGGAGCGCACCGATTCAGGCGCGTCGTCACTCGGCTCGCGTGCACAACCCGGCGGTAGAAAAACGTCTGGCGGCCATCACCGCCGGGGACAGCCAGCGTCAGAGCCCGTACGAGGTACGTGCCGAAGCCCAGCGCGCCCGCTTCAATTTTCCCGCGTGGCCGACCACGACCATCGGTTCATTCCCGCAAACTACCGAGATCCGCGGCCTGCGTCTGGACTTCAAAAAGGGCAATCTGGATGCGAATCATTACCGCACCGGCATTGCGGAACACATCAAGCAGGCGATTATCGAGCAGGAACGCCTCGGGCTGGACGTGCTGGTGCACGGTGAAGCCGAGCGTAACGACATGGTGGAATATTTCGGTGAGCACCTGGACGGCTTCGTCTTTACCCAGAACGGCTGGGTGCAGAGCTACGGCTCCCGCTGCGTGAAGCCGCCGGTGGTCATTGGCGACGTCAGCCGCCCGGAACCGATCACGGTGGAGTGGGCGAAGTACGCCCAGTCCCTGACCGACAAGCCGGTAAAAGGCATGCTGACCGGCCCGGTGACCATTCTCTGCTGGTCGTTCCCGCGCGAAGACGTGACCCGTGAAACCATCGCCAAACAGATCGCGCTGGCGCTGCGCGATGAAGTGGCGGATCTGGAGGCGGCGGGGATTGGCATCATCCAGATTGACGAACCGGCGCTGCGCGAAGGTTTGCCGCTGCGCCGCAGCGACTGGGATGCTTACCTGCAGTGGGGCGTGGAAGCATTCCGCATCAACGCCGCAGTGGCGAAGGACGATACCCAGATCCACACCCATATGTGTTACTGCGAATTTAACGACATCATGGATTCGATTGCCGCGCTGGATGCAGACGTGATCACCATCGAGACCTCGCGTTCAGACATGGAGCTGCTGGAGTCGTTTGAAGAGTTCGACTACCCGAACGAAATTGGGCCGGGCGTGTATGACATTCACTCCCCGAACGTGCCGAGCGTGGAGTGGATTGAGGCGCTGCTGAGAAAAGCCGCTCAGCGCATCCCGGCGGAACGCCTGTGGGTAAACCCGGACTGCGGCCTGAAAACCCGCGGCTGGCCGGAGACGCGTGCGGCGCTCGCCAACATGGTGAAGGCGGCGCAGAACTTACGTCAGGCTTGATGACGCGCAGGCCCGGTAAGGCGCAGCCGCCCCCCGGGCTTTTTTTTATGCTTTCTTCCCGCCGTACTGGCTAAACCATGCCAGCATTCTCTGCCAGCCATCTTTAGCGGATTCCGCGTGATAGCTCGGACGATAATCGGCATTAAACGCGTGTCCGGCATCGGGATACACCACGATTTCGGCCTTCGCGTTCGCCGCCCGCAGCGCGTGGCGCATCGTCTCGACGGTATCAAGCGGAATGCCGGTATCCTGGCCGCCATACAGCCCTAACACCGGGGCATTGAGATCGGTAGCGATATCAACCGGATGCTTCGGTGAGTTCAGCGTCTTTTCGCCCACCAGTTTGCCGTACCAGGCAACGGCGGCTTTCAGCTGCGGGTTATGCGCGGCATACAGCCAGCTAATGCGTCCACCCCAGCAGAAACCGGTGACCATTAAGCGGTGCGGGTCGCCGCCGTTGCGCGCCGCCCAGCTGGCGACGTGGTCGAGGTCTGCCAGCACCTGCGCGTCCGGCACTTTGCTGACCAGGTTGCTGAACAGCGTCGGGATATCACTGTAGTCATTCGGATCGCCCTGACGGAAGTAGAGCTCTGGCGCAACGGCCAGATAGCCTTCAAGCGCCAGGCGGCGGCAGAGGTCGCGAATATGTTCGTGAACACCGAAAATTTCCTGAACCACAATCACGATGGGCAGCGGGCCGTCCGCCGATTTTGGTCGTGCGTGATAAGCAGGCATGTTCTCTCCCTGCGAGGGAATAGAGGTCTCACCTGCCGTGATGGCGTCTTCAGACGTTGAGACGATGGTTGAAGCATGCGGAGCCGCAGCAGGTGCAAATCCGGTTTTTTCAGTCATGGCATTCTCCGTACCAATGAGTTAGCGCAAAGGTAAATATAGACACCAGGTTAACAACTCACAGTGCCTTAAACGGTCTATCTTTTGTGCAGCACCCGACGATATAACTTGTTAATGTGATGTGAGTCACCTTTTGATGGAAATTCAATGCAATCATTTTCATTCATGGTGAGATGTGTCACGAAATTATGCTTACCGCTTCTGTAAAGTACCGTTTTACTTCTTCTGACTAACCGACCCACAGAGGAGTCACCTATGTCTAAGTCTGATGTTTTTCATCTCGGCCTCACTAAAAATGATTTACAAGGGGCTACGCTCGCTATCGTCCCTGGCGACCCAGAGCGTGTGGAAAAGATCGCCGCGCTGATGGATAAGCCGGTCAAGCTGGCTGCCCATCGTGAATTCACCACCTGGCGCGCAGAGCTGGATGGCAAAGCGGTGATTGTGTGCTCTACCGGTATCGGTGGCCCGTCTACCTCTATCGCCGTGGAAGAGCTGGCGCAGCTGGGCATTCGTACTTTCCTGCGTATCGGCACCACCGGCGCGATTCAGCCGCACATTAACGTCGGCGACGTGCTGGTGACGACCGCATCCGTGCGTCTGGACGGCGCAAGCCTGCACTTTGCACCGATGGAATTTCCGGCAGTGGCTGACTTCGAGTGCACCACCGCGCTGGTTGAAGCGGCGAAATCCGTGGGCGCAACCACTCACGTGGGCGTAACTGCCTCTTCTGATACCTTCTATCCGGGCCAGGAGCGTTACGACACCTTCTCAGGCCGCGTAGTGAGCCGCTTCAAAGGCTCAATGGAAGAGTGGCAATCCATGGGCGTGATGAACTACGAGATGGAATCCGCAACGCTGCTGACCATGTGCGCAAGCCAGGGTCTGCGTGCCGGTATGGTGGCGGGCGTTATCGTCAACCGCACCCAGCAGGAGATCCCGAACGCCGAAACCATGAAGCAGACAGAAAGTCACGCGGTAAAAATCGTGGTTGAAGCGGCTCGCCGCCTGATCTAGTCTTCCTCTCTGAGATAAAAGGCCGACGCGTTCGGCCTTTATTTTTTGCGTAGCGCCTCGCAGGAAAACCCTTTCAAACTGGACGTTTATACAGCACAATCTTATTTTGTGCGGGTAATACGTTGATGCAGGGGGCATTGTGGATATCTCAATCCTTATTTATGCGGTAATTGCGCTGGCTGGCGTGGCGATAGGCTGGCTGATATCCAGCTATCAGCATGCACAGCAGAAGGCCGAGCAGTTGGCTGAACGCGAAGAGATCGTCGCCGATTTAAGCGCCGCAAAACAGCAGCTTGCCCTAAGCGACCACTGGCGCGACGAGTGTGAACTGCTCAATAACGAACTGCGTAACCTGCGCGACATCAACACCTCGCTGGAGGCCGATCTCCGCGAAGTGACTACCCGCCTTGAATCCACCCAACTGCATGCCGAAGACAAAATCCGCCAGATGCTCAACAGCGAGCAGCGCCTCAGCGAGCAGTTCGAGAACCTCGCCAACCGCATTTTCGAGCACAGCAACCGCCGCGTTGATGAGCAAAATCGCCAGAGCCTGAACAGCCTGCTGACGCCGCTGCGCGAACAGCTGGACGGCTTTCGCCGTCAGGTACAGGACAGCTTTGGTCAGGAAGCCCGCGAACGCCACACGCTGGCGCATGAGATCCGCAATCTTCAACAGCTGAATGCCCAGATGGCGCAGGAGGCGGTCAACCTGACGCGGGCGCTGAAAGGCGATAACAAAACCCAGGGTAACTGGGGGGAAGTGGTGCTCACCCGCGTGCTGGAGGCCTCTGGCCTGCGGGAAGGGTATGAATACGAAACGCAGGTGAGTATCGAAAACGATGCCCGCTCGCGAATGCAGCCGGATGTGATTGTGCGTCTGCCGCAGGGCAAAGATGTGGTCATTGACGCCAAAATGACGCTGGTGGCCTATGAGCGCTACTTCAACGCTGAAGATGACTATACGCGCGAATCGGCGCTGCAGGAGCACATTGCCTCCGTGCGTAACCATATTCGCCTGCTGGGCAGAAAAGATTATCAGCAGCTGCCGGGGCTGCGCTCGCTGGACTACGTGCTGATGTTTATCCCGGTCGAACCCGCGTTTTTGCTGGCGCTCGACAGACAGCCCGAACTGATCACCGAAGCGCTGAAAAATAACATTATGCTGGTCAGCCCCACCACGCTGCTGGTGGCCTTACGCACCATTGCGAACCTGTGGCGCTATGAGCACCAGAGCCGTAACGCGCAGCAGATTGCCGACCGCGCCAGCAAGCTGTACGACAAAATGCGCCTCTTCGTGGACGACATGTCCTCCGTCGGGCAAAGCCTGGATCGTGCGCAGGATAACTACCGCCAGGCGATGAAAAAGCTCTCCTCCGGGCGTGGCAACCTGCTTGCGCAGGCTGAAGCATTCCGCAGCCTGGGAGTGGAGGTTAAACGCGAGATTAATCCGGAATTGGTCGAACAGGCCACAGCCCAGGACGAAGAGTTCCGACTGCGTGAGGGCGGGGATGAACAAAATACCCCCAACCAGGACAACGATTTAGCGGCGGATTTATCGCCAGACGAGCAGCCAGCGCGTTTCTTTCGCGGTGGTTGAATCGTAGGGCAATTGCGCCCAATCTGTTACACTTCACGAACATTTGACTGATTAGCAGGCTCTGAGATGGTTGACGATTCACAAGACACGACGCACTTTGGCTTTCAGACTGTAGCCAAAGCGCAGAAAGCTGACATGGTGGCCCACGTATTTCATTCCGTGGCGGCGAAGTACGATGTGATGAATGACTTGATGTCGTTCGGCATTCATCGCTTGTGGAAGCGCTTCACCATCGACTGCAGCGGTGTGCGTCGTGGACAAACGGTTCTCGATCTGGCTGGCGGTACGGGCGATCTGACGGCGAAATTCTCCCGTCTGGTGGGCGAAACCGGTCGCGTTGTATTGGCTGATATTAATGACTCCATGCTTAAAATGGGACGCGAAAAGCTGCGTAACATCGGCGTGGTGGGTAACGTGGAATACGTGCAGGCCAACGCCGAAGCGCTGCCGTTCCCGGACAATACTTTTGACTGCATCACGATTTCCTTCGGTCTGCGTAACGTCACCGATAAAGAAAAAGCGCTGCGTTCCATGTACCGCGTGTTGAAGCCGGGTGGACGCCTGCTGGTGCTCGAGTTCTCTAAACCGATTATCGACCCGCTGAGCAAAGCCTACGACGCATATTCCTTCCACGTGCTGCCGCGTATTGGCGAACTGGTGGCAAACGACGCGGAAAGCTATCGCTATCTGGCGGAATCAATTCGCATGCATCCGGATCAGGACACCTTAAAAGCCATGATGCAGGATGCGGAATTTGAGAACGTTGAGTACTTCAACATGACGGCGGGTGTCGTCGCGCTGCATCGCGGTTACAAATTCTGAGTGGAGGTGTCCCGTGCCCTTTAAACCCTTAGTCACCGCAGGCATCGAGAATGTGCTGAATGCCTTCCTGTATCGCGCTCCGGCGCTGAAAGCCGCACGTCAGCGGCTAAACGGGAAGGTACTGCGCATTGTGTTAAAAGAGTTCTCGACGCCGCTCGTGCTGGTTTTCAGCGAACGTCAGCTTGACGTTCTGGGTGAGTGGGAAGGTGAAGCTGATTGCTCGGTCATTACCCATATGAGCGTGCTGCCAAAACTGCGCGATCGCCAGCAATTAACGGCGCTTATCCGCAGCGGTGAGCTGGAAGTGGAAGGCGACATCCAGGTCGTGCAGAACTTCGTTGCGCTCAGCGATCTGGCTGAGTTTGACCCGGCAGAGCTGCTGGCGCCTTTTATTGGCGACATCGCCGCTGAAGGGATCGGGAAAGTTATTCATGGCGGCACGGCGTTCCTGCGCAAAAATCTGCAACGCCAACAGCGTTATGCCGCAGAAGTGCTGACCGAAGAGTGGCGCATGGCGCCCGGGCCGCTGGAAGTTGCGTGGTTCGCAGAAGAGACGGCCGCGGTTGAACGTGCGGTTGATGCCCTAAGCAAACGGCTGGAAAAACTGGAGGGCAAATGACGCCTGGTGAAATTCGGCGCCTCTATTTTATCATCCACACCTTTTTGAGTTACGGGCTCGACGAGCTCATCCCCAAAATGCGTATCACGCTGCCGCTCAGGATCTGGCGGCGGACGCTGTTCTGGATGCCAAATCGCCATAAAGGTCAGCCGCTGGGTGAACGCCTGCGTCTGGCGCTGCAGGAGCTCGGCCCGGTATGGATTAAGTTCGGACAGATGCTCTCAACTCGCCGCGATCTCTTCCCGCCGCACATTGCCGATGAACTGGCGATGCTGCAGGACCGTGTCGCCCCGTTTGACGGGGTGAGAGCGAAGAAACAGATCGAGGAGGCGATGGGTAACCTTCCCGTTGAAACCTGGTTTGACGATTTCGAAATAGAACCGCTGGCGTCGGCTTCTATCGCTCAGGTGCACACTGCGCGTCTGAAAGAGAACGGCAAAGAGGTGGTGATCAAGGTGATCCGCCCGGATATCCTGCCGATCATCAAAGCCGACATGAAGCTAATTTATCGTCTGGCGCGCTGGGTTCCGCGTCTGCTGCCGGACGGCCGTCGACTGCGCCCGATGGAAGTGGTGCGGGAATATGAAAAAACGCTGATTGATGAGCTTAATCTGCTGCGAGAATCGGCAAACGCCATTCAGCTGCGCCGCAATTTTGAAAACAGCCCGATGCTCTACGTGCCTGAAGTCTATTCAGACTATTGCAGCCAGAACATGATGGTCATGGAGCGCATCTACGGTATTCCGGTTTCGGATGTGGTGGCCCTGGAGAAGCAGGGAACGAACATGAAGCTGCTGGCCGAACGTGGCGTGCAGGTCTTCTTTACCCAGGTATTCCGCGACAGTTTTTTCCATGCGGACATGCATCCGGGCAATATCTTCGTGAGCTATGAGCATCCTGAGGATCCGAAATACATCGGTATCGACTGCGGAATTGTGGGCTCGCTGAATAAAGAAGATAAACGTTATCTGGCTGAGAACTTCATCGCCTTCTTCAACCGCGACTACCGTAAGGTGGCCGAGCTGCATGTGGATTCCGGCTGGGTTCCGCCAGACACCAACGTCGAAGAGTTCGAGTTTGCTATCCGTACCGTTTGCGAACCGATTTTTGAAAAACCGCTGGCAGAGATCTCTTTTGGACACGTGCTGTTAAACCTGTTCAATACGGCCCGCCGCTTTAATATGGAAGTTCAGCCACAGTTAGTTTTACTTCAGAAAACATTACTTTACGTTGAGGGTGTAGGTCGACAACTCTATCCTCAGTTAGACTTGTGGAAGACGGCTAAACCTTTCCTGGAATCCTGGATTAAGGATCAGGTTGGCCTTCCAGCGCTGGTGCGTTCGTTGAAAGAGAAAGGACCGTTCTGGATCGAAAAAATGCCTGAAATTCCTGAACTGGTTTACGACAGTTTGCGTCAGAGCAAGAATCTTCAGCACAGCATGGATAAAATCGCCCGCGAGCTTCAGTCCAGCCGTGTGCGCCAGGGACAGTCACGCTACCTCTTTGGCATTGGCGCAACGCTGCTGCTGAGCGGTACATTGCTGCTGATCAACCGTCCTGACTGGCAGATGATGCCCGCCTGGCTGATGGCTGGCGGGGTTGTTGTCTGGCTTGCAGGATGGAGAAAAACGCGCTGAGTTTGCATCGCCATCGACAGGTCGCATACGTATAATGCGACCTGACCAATTAATCATCTATCCCTGAGGAATATGTATGGGTGGTATCAGTATCTGGCAATTAGTCATTATTGCCGTCATCGTTGTGCTGCTGTTTGGCACCAAAAAGCTCGGTTCTATTGGTTCCGATCTGGGCGCGTCTATCAAAGGCTTCAAGAAAGCAATGAGCGATGATGAGAGCAAGCAGGATAAAACCAGCCAGGACGCTGACTTTACTGCTAAATCCATCTCCGATAAGCAAGAAGATGCCAAAAAGGAAGACGCTAAACGCCACGATAAAGAGCAGGTGTAAGTCGTGTTCGACATTGGTTTTAGTGAGCTGCTGCTGGTCTTTGTGATTGGTCTGATCGTGCTGGGGCCGCAACGTCTGCCGGTAGCGGTGAAAACCGTCGTGGGCTGGGTTCGAGCGCTAAGATCGCTGGCTTCGACCGTTCAGAACGAGCTGGCGCAGGAACTTAAGCTGCAGGAATTTCAGGAAAGCCTGAAAAAGGTTGAAAAGGCGAGCATGGATAACCTGACGCCGGAACTGAAAGCCTCAATGGATGAGCTGCGCGAAGCGGCGGAATCCATGAAGCGCTCTTACAGCGTTAACGATCCTGAAAAAGCGAGCGATGAAGCGAACACTATTCATAACCCGGTGGTGAAGGACAGCGAAGCGCAGCGTGAGGGCGTGACGCCAGCGAGTGCGGAGCACCAGGCCGCAGCGCCTGAACAAACGCCGCAGGAAACTGAACTGAAAAAACGGGCGCAGCCGGAAGAGCCGGTGGTAAAAGCGGCTGAAGCGAAACCCGCCGCGCCTGTTTCCGAATCATCCCCCTCGTCGAGTGATAAAGCGTAACTATGGCAGTAGATGATACTCAACCGCTTATTACGCACCTTATTGAGCTGCGTAAGCGCCTGTTAAACTGCATTATTGCGGTATTCCTCATATTCCTGTGCCTGGTCTATTTCGCCAACGATATTTATCAGGTGGTTTCTGCGCCGCTGATCAAGCAGATGCCGCTGGGGGCAACGATGATTGCAACAGACGTTGCATCACCGTTTTTCACTCCGATTAAGCTCACCTTCTGGGTGTCGTTGATTGCGTCTGCACCCGTCATCCTTTATCAGGTATGGGCATTTGTGGCGCCAGCACTGTACAGGCACGAACGTAAACTGGTGATCCCGCTGCTGGTCTCCAGTTCGCTGCTGTTCTATATCGGCATGGCGTTTGCCTACTTCGTTGTCTTCCCGCTGGCCTTTGGCTTCCTGACGCATACCGCGCCGGAAGGGGTTCAGGTATCGACGGATATCGCCAGCTACCTCAGCTTTGTGATGGCGCTGTTTATGGCGTTCGGTGTGGCGTTTGAAGTGCCGGTGGCCATTGTGCTGCTCTGCTGGGTTGGGGTAACCACCCCTGATGACCTGCGTAAGAAGCGTCCCTATATTCTGGTGGGCGCCTTCGTAGTCGGCATGCTGCTGACGCCGCCGGACGTCTTCTCACAAACGCTGCTGGCAATACCGATGTACTGCCTGTTTGAGGTTGGCGTATTCTTCTCGCGTTTCTACGTGGGAAAAGGACGCCGGTCGGACGATGAAGACGATGCGTCCGAAAAGACCACTGAAGAGTAAAACCAGCCGCCCGTCAGGGCGGTTGTTCTATGGGGAATCGCATGTTTGATATCGGACTCAACCTGACCAGCTCGCAGTTTGCGAAAGATCGTGACGAGGTGGTTGCGCGTGCTTTTGAGGCTGGCGTAAAAGGGCTGCTCCTGACCGGGACCAACCTGCATGAGAGCGAGCAGGCACTGCTGCTGGCGCAACGCTATCAACACTGCTGGTCAACCGCCGGCGTCCACCCTCATGACAGCAGCCAGTGGACGGCGGAGAGCGCAGAAATCCTGCGCACGCTGGCAAAAACGGCAGAGGTGGTGGCTATTGGCGAGTGCGGGCTCGATTTTAACCGCAATTTCTCCACGCCTGAAGAACAGGAAAAGGCGTTCACTGCCCAGCTTGCGCTGGCGGCAGAGCTTGAAATGCCCGTCTTTATGCACTGTCGCGATGCGCATGAACGTTTTCTCGCACTGCTTGACCCGTGGCTGGATAAACTGCCCGGCGCAGTGCTCCACTGCTTCACCGGGTCTCGCCAGGAAGCGCTGGATTGCCTGAACCGCGGTTTGTATCTGGGGATCACCGGTTGGGTGTGTGATGAGCGCCGCGGGCTTGAGCTTCGCGAGCTGCTGCCGATAATCCCGGCAGACCGTTTGCTTCTTGAAACCGATGCGCCATACCTGCTGCCGCGAGATATGAAGCCCAAACCAGCATCGCGGCGAAACGAGCCCGCCTTGCTGGGGCACATTGTTGAGCGCGTAGCGCACTGGCGCGGAGAGGATCCGCACTGGCTTTCCGCGCAGACGGATGACAACGTGCGTCGCCTGTTCGGGATAAACGTTTAAACTTTGCGGAAGTCGGTGTTTTTCACGCTCTGCAGCACCTGCTTGTTCAGCAGATTGAGCAACAGCATGGAGCGCGCTTCACCGTCCGGCTCGGCGAAAATCGCCTGCAGGCCTTCGAATGCGCCTTCGGTAATGACGACGCTATCACCCGCGTAAGGGGTTTCCGGGTCGGTGATCCCTTCAGGCTGTTGATAAACAGACAGCTGATGAATGACGGTCGACGGAACGGTTGCCGGGTGGGCACCAAAACGAACGAAGTGGCTGACGCCGCGCGTTGCGCTGATGGTAGTGGTGTGGATCACCTCAGGGTCGAACTCCACGAACAGATAGTTCGGGAATAAAGGCTCACTGACGGTTGTGCGCTTCCCGCGCTGCATTTTTTCAAGCGTGATCACGGGTGTCAGACAATTTACAGACTGACGTTCAAGATGTTCCTGCGCGCGCTGAAGTTGCCCGCGTTTGCAATACAGTAAATACCAGGCCTGCATAATCACTCTTTCCCTTAGTTCGGGGCGCAAGCATATCAAAACCCTAGAGGGATCGCTAAGTTGATTATAATGGGGGAAATTCGAACACAGCGGATAAGTTCACGCTAATTTAACAAAATTACAGCATCAAGCAGGCTTACGCCGTATAATGAAGCGCTTACAGAGAGGCCATGACTAACTGCATGAAATACCACGATCTCCGCGACTTCCTGACGCTGCTGGAAAAGCAGGGTGAACTGAAACGCATTACACTTCCTGTTGATCCTTATCTGGAAATGACAGAAATTGCTGACCGCACCCTGCGTGCCGGTGGCCCTGCATTACTGTTTGAAAATCCAAAAGGTTACTCAATGCCGGTGCTGTGCAACCTGTTTGGCACCCCGCGTCGTGTCGCGCTGGGAATGGGGCAAGAAGACGTTACCGCGCTGCGTGAAGTGGGGAAACTGCTGGCATTTCTGAAAGAGCCTGAGCCACCGAAAGGTTTCCGCGATCTGTTCGATAAGCTGCCGCAGTTTAAGCAGGTGTTGAACATGCCCACCAAACGCCTGCGCGGCGCGCCGTGTCAGCAGAAAGTGCTGGAAGGCGATGCGGTGGATCTCACCAAAATCCCTATCATGCAGTGCTGGCCTGAAGATGCTGCGCCGCTGATCACCTGGGGCCTCACCGTGACGCGCGGACCGCATAAAGAGCGGCAAAACCTCGGTATTTATCGCCAGCAGCTGATTGGCAAGAATAAGCTCATCATGCGCTGGCTGTCGCACCGCGGCGGCGCGCTGGATTTCCAGGAGTGGTGTGTTGCACATCCGGGTGAACGGTTCCCGGTGTCTGTCGCGTTAGGTGCCGATCCGGCCACCATTCTGGGGGCGGTCACGCCCGTACCGGATACGCTCTCTGAATATGCGTTTGCTGGCCTGCTGCGCGGGACTAAAACCGAGGTCGTGAAGTGTATCTCCAACGATCTCGAAGTGCCGGCCAGCGCCGAAATTGTGCTGGAAGGTTACATTGAGCAGGGTGAAATGGCGCCAGAAGGCCCATACGGCGATCACACTGGCTATTACAACGAAGTGGATAACTTCCCGGTGTTTACCGTCACGCATGTTACTCAGCGTGAAGATGCGATTTATCACTCCACCTATACTGGCCGCCCACCGGATGAACCGGCGGTGCTCGGCGTGGCGCTGAACGAAGTTTTTGTGCCGATCCTGCAAAAGCAGTTCCCGGAAATCGTTGATTTTTATCTGCCGCCTGAAGGATGCTCGTATCGCATGGCGGTGGTCACGATGAAGAAGCAGTATCCCGGACATGCTAAACGCGTGATGATGGGCGTATGGTCTTTCCTGCGCCAGTTTATGTATACCAAATTTGTTATTGTCTGCGATGATGACGTTAACGCCCGTGACTGGAACGACGTTATCTGGGCGATAACCACGCGAATGGATCCTGCGCGTGATACGGTGTTAGTCGAAAATACGCCGATAGATTATCTGGATTTTGCCTCGCCGGTTTCCGGTCTTGGCTCAAAGATGGGACTGGATGCCACAAATAAATGGCCTGGCGAAACCGACCGTGAATGGGGTCGCCCGATCAAAAAAGATCCTGCTGTGACCGCGCGAATTGACGCGATCTGGGACGAACTGGCCATAATGAATAACGGTAAACCCTGAGCTGACCGTTAAGCCCTATAGACTTCCCGACAGAGAGAGCGAGTGACAACCTTAAGCTGTAAAGTGACGTCGGTAGATGCTATTACCGACACCGTATATCGCGTCCGTTTGGTTCCTGAAGCGGCATTCTCATTCCGTGCCGGTCAGTACCTGATGGTGGTGATGGATGAGCGTGATAAGCGTCCTTTCTCTATGGCCTCTACGCCAGCAGAGCAGGAATTTATTGAGCTGCATATTGGTGCGTCTGAGCTTAACCTGTACGCGATGGCCGTGATGGACCGCATCCTGAAAGAGCGTGAGATTGTGGTCGACATTCCTCACGGCGATGCGTGGTTGCGTGATGACGAAGACCGTCCGCTGATTCTGATCGCGGGCGGTACGGGCTTCTCCTATGTGCGCTCTATTCTGTTGACCGCGCTGGCGCGTAATCCAGACCGTGACATCACTATCTACTGGGGCGGCCGTGAAGAGAAGCACCTGTACGACCTGTCTGAACTGGAAGCGCTGAGCGTTAACCATCCTAACCTGCGCATTGAGCCAGTGGTCGAGCAGCCGGAAGAGGGCTGGCGTGGACGTAGCGGGACGGTGCTGACGGCGGTACTGCAGGATCACGGCACGCTGGCAGGACATGATATCTACATTGCAGGCCGTTTCGAGATGGCGAAAATTGCCCGCGACCTGTTCTGTAACGAACGCGATGCGCGTGAAGATCGCCTGTTTGGCGATGCGTTTGCCTTCATTTAAATAAAAAACCCGCCCCTGACAGGCGGGAAGAACGGCAACTAAACTGTCTCTCTTCGCCAATGACGCCATAACTGCGTTGGCTGCGCTCGGTCACCCGAATCACTTACTAATGTAAGCTCATCGGGATTCGCTCGCTTGCCGCCTTGTTCTGACGTCATTGGCTTTGAGATACTTTTCCTTACTTACACTCTCTCAAACACCGTCGCGATACCCTGACCCAGGCCGATACACATCGTTGCCAGACCAAACTGGGCATCTTTGCGTTCCATCAGGTTAATCAGCGTCGTGCTGATACGCGCCCCGGAACAGCCCAGCGGGTGACCGAGGGCGATCGCGCCGCCGTTGAGGTTAATCTTCTCGTCGATCTGCTCCATCAGCCCCAGATCTTTAATGCATGGCAGGATCTGCGCGGCAAACGCTTCGTTCATCTCGAACAGATCGATATCGCTGGCAGTTAAGCCCGCTTTTTTCAGCGCCAGCTTCGAGGCCGGAACCGGGCCGTAACCCATGATTGAAGGATCGCAGCCCACCACCGCCATCGAACGCACGCGAGCGCGTGGCGTCAGGCCCAATTCGCGGGCGCGGCTTTCGCTCATCACCAGCATCGCGGCGGCACCGTCGGACAGCGCCGACGACGTCCCTGCCGTTACCGTACCGGTGACCGGATCAAATGCCGGACGCAGGGTAGAAAGCGCTTCGACCGTCGTTTCCGGGCGAATAACTTCGTCGTAGCTGAACTGCTTCAGTACGCCGTCTGCATCGTGGCCGCCGGTGGGGATGATCTCATTCTTGAAGGCACCGGACTGCGTGGCGGCCCAGGCGCGGGCGTGAGAGCGCGCGGCAAAAGCATCCTGCATTTCACGACTGATGCCGTGCAGGCGGGAGAGCATCTCGGCGGTAAGGCCCATCATGCCTGCGGCTTTCGCCACGTTGCGGCTCATGCCCGGATGGAAATCGACCCCGTGGCTCATCGGCACGTGTCCCATGTGTTCAACGCCGCCGACCAGACAGGCCTGCGCATCGCCGGTCATGATCATGCGCGCCGCGTCGTGCAGGGCCTGCATCGACGAACCACACAGGCGGTTGACGGTGACCGCCGGAACCGAATGCGGGATCTCCGCCAGCAGCGACGCGTTGCGGGCGATGTTGAAGCCCTGCTCCAGCGTTTGCTGCACGCAGCCCCAGTAGATATCGTCGAGCGCTGCTGGGTCCAGCGCCGGGTTACGCGCCAGCAGGCTACGCATCAGGTGCGCGGAGAGATCTTCCGCTCGCACATTACGGAACGCACCGCCTTTTGAACGGCCCATCGGGGTGCGAATTGCATCAACAATGACAACCTTTTCCATTGTGACTCCTTAAGCCGTTTTCAGCGCGCCAACCGGACGGGCTGGTTCAACTGCTGGATAGTAGGGTTCGTTATGGCGCGCTTTGTTACGCAGCCCTTCCGGCACTTCATAAAGCGGGCCGAGGTGCTGATACTGCTGCGCCATATCGAGATAGCGGGCGCTGCCGAGCGTATCCAGCCAGCGGAACGCGCCGCCGTGGAACGGAGGGAAGCCCAGACCGTATACCAACGCCATATCCGCTTCTGCCGGGCTGGCGATAATGCCTTCTTCCAGGCAACGGACCACTTCGTTGATCATCGGAATCATCATGCGGGCAATAATTTCGTCGTCGGTGAAGTCGCGTTTCGGCTGGCATACGTCGGCCAGCAGGCCATCCACCGCCGCATCTTCTTCTTTCTTCGGTTTGCCTTTGCTGTCTTCTTTATAACGCCAGAAGCCCAGGCCGTTTTTCTGTCCGAAGCGGTTGGCGTCAAAGAGGGCGTCAATGGCATCGCGATAATCTTTCTGCATGCGCTGCGGGAAGCCCGCCGCCATGACGGCCTGCGCGTGGTGGGCGGTATCAATGCCGACGACATCCAGCAGATACGCCGGGCCCATCGGCCAGCCGAACTGTTTTTCCATTACTTTGTCGATTTTGCGGAAGTCCGCGCCGTCGCGCAGCAGTTGGCTGAAGCCGGCGAAGTACGGGAACAGCACGCGGTTCACAAAGAAGCCTGGGCAGTCATTAACGACGATCGGCGTTTTACCCATCTTGCTTGCCCACGCCACGACTCTAGCGATGGTTTCGTCAGAGGTTTTTTCCCCGCGGATCACTTCGACCAGCGGCATACGATGTACCGGGTTGAAGAAGTGCATACCGCAGAAGTTTTCCGGACGCTTCAGCACGCTCGCCAGTTCGCTGATGGGGATGGTGGAGGTGTTAGAGGCCAGCACGGTATCCGGGCGAACCTTGTCTTCCGTTTCCGCCAGCACCGCTTTTTTGACCTTCGGGTTCTCGACGACGGCTTCGACCACCACGTCGACACGATCAAAACCGCTGTATTCCAGCACGGGCTGGATGGTGGAGATCACGCCTGCGAGCTTCAGCCCGTCAATTTTGCCGCGCTCAAGCTGTTTGTTCAGCAGCTTGGCCGCTTCGGTCATGCCCAGCGTCAGGGATTTTTCGCTGATGTCTTTCATCACTACCGGCACGCCTTTCCAGGCCGACTGGTAAGCGATGCCGCCACCCATAATCCCCGCGCCGAGTACCGCCGCGTGTTTTGGCGTCTCAACGTTTTTGGTCAGCTGTTTGGCTTTGCCCTTCACGAACTGATCGTTGAGGAAGATACCAACCAGCGCGCGGGCTTCATTGGTGTGCGCCAGCGGAACAAAGCTCTGGTTTTCCAGCTTCAGGGCTTCGTCGCGGCCAAAGCGGGCTGCCGCTTCAATGGTTTTCACCGCCGTGATTGGCGCCGGGTAGTGTTTACCCGCCGTCTGCATCACCATGCCTTTGGCGATGGTGAAGCTCATGGTGGCTTCAATCTTGCTGAGCTTTAACGGCTCCAGCTTCGGCTGACGTTTGGCTTTCCAGTCCAAATCGCCGTTAATCGCCTGACGCAGAATGGCGAGTGCACCTTCAACCAGCTTCTCTGGTTTCACGACGCCGTCGACCAGGCCGATTTTCTGCGCCTGTTCTGCACCCACGTCTTTACCAGCGGCAATGATTTCCAGGGCGCTATCGGCGCCCAGCATGCGCGGCATACGCACGGAACCGCCAAAGCCCGGCATGATGCCCAGCTTGGTTTCCGGCAGGCCGATACGCAGGTCCGGCGTCGCCAGACGGTAGTCGGTCGCCAGCACGCACTCGCAGCCGCCGCCCAGCGCGTAGCCGTTCACGGCAGAGATCGTTGGAACAGGCAGATCTTCCAGACGATTAAAGACGCTGTTGGCAAAGTGCAGCCACTGGCTCAGCTGTTCTTCCGGAACCTGGAACAGCGAAAGAAATTCGGTGATATCGGCACCGACAATAAAGGCCGCTTTGTTAGAACGCAGCAGCAGCCCTTTTAATTCAGATTGCTTTTCAAGTAATTCCAGCGCCTGGCCAAGACTGGCCACCGTCGCGGTATCAAGCTTATTCACTGAGCCGGGGGCATCGAACACCAGTTCGGCAATGCCATCTTCCAGCCAGTTGAGGTACAGGGTGTCGCCTTTGTAAAGCATGTCAGTCTCCTGAATCCAGCAAGTGGATCTGGTCATACCAGATGAGACGGAGTGTGGAATTTATGTTAATAAAATGCAAATTACTCATTAAGAAATTGCTGCGTTGATCACGGTCGGTGGAAATCACGCAGCCGGAGTGAGGTGTGCTAAGATGCGATGACTTGAGGTCAAAAAAACGAAAGGAAGAATGATGGACTCACTGGCTTCGCTTTATAAAAATCATATCGTTACCCTACAGGAACGTACCCGCGATGTACTGGCCCGCTTCAAGCTGGATGCTCTTCTGATCCACTCCGGCGAGCTGATGAATACTTTTCTTGATGACCACGCCTATCCGTTTAAGGTTAACCCGCAGTTTAAAGCCTGGGTGCCGGTGACACAGGTTCCGAATTGCTGGCTTCTGGTGGACGGCGTTAACAAGCCGAAACTGTGGTTCTACCTGCCGGTTGATTACTGGCACAACGTCGAACCGCTGCCGACCTCTTTCTGGACCGAAGAAATTGAGGTGATCGCCCTGCCAAAAGCGGACGGCATTGGCAGCCAGCTGCCAGCGGCGCGCGGCAACATCGGCTACATTGGCCCTGTGCCTGAACGTGCGCTCGGTCTGGATATTCCGGCTGACAAACTCAATCCGAAAGGCGTGCTGGATTACCTGCACTATTACCGCGCGTATAAAACTGACTATGAACTCTACTGCATGCGTGAAGCGCAAAAAACGGCGGTGAATGGCCACCGCGCCGCGCACGAAGCGTTCCAGTCAGGCATGAGCGAGTTCGATATCAACCTGGCCTACCTGACCGCAACCGGTCATCGTGACACCGACGTACCGTACAGCAACATCGTCGCGCTGAATGAGCATGCGTCTGTTCTCCACTACACCAAACTGGATCATCAGGTTCCGTCTGAGATGCGCAGCTTCCTGCTGGACGCAGGCGCAGAGTACAACGGCTATGCGGCCGATCTGACCCGCACCTGGGCGGCGAATGCGGATACCGATTTTGCGCAGCTTATTAAGGACGTAAACGACGAACAGCTGGCATTGATTGGCACCATGAAGGCCGGAACCAGCTACGTGGATTACCACATCCAGTTCCATCAGCGCATTGCCAAACTGCTGCGTAAGCATCAGATTGTGAAAGACATGAGCGAAGAGGCGATGGTCGAAAACGACCTGACTGGACCATTCATGCCGCACGGTATCGGCCACCCGCTGGGCCTGCAGGTTCACGACGTTGCGGGCTTCATGCAGGATGATACCGGCACGCACCTGGCGGCACCGTCTAAATATCCTTACCTGCGCTGCACCCGTATTCTTGAGCCGCGCATGGTATTGACCATCGAGCCGGGGATCTACTTTATTGAATCCCTGCTGGCGCCGTGGCGTGAAGGGCAGTTCAGCAAGCACTTCAACTGGGAAAAAATCGACGCGCTGAAACCGTTTGGCGGCATTCGTATCGAAGATAACGTGGTGGTTCACGAGAACGGTATCGAGAATATGACGCGAGACCTGAAGCTGGCCTGATGGAAAGCTGGCTGATACCGGCTGAACCGGTCACCTTTGTTGAGGAAATCAAGAAAAGCCGCTTTATTACGCTGCTGGCGCACACTGACGGCGTAGAGGCGGCGAAAGCGTTTGTCGAGTCCGTTCGCGCGGAGCACCCTGACGCACGTCACCACTGCGTGGCGTGGGTGGCAGGGCCACCGGACGATTCGCAACAGCTCGGTTTTTCAGACGACGGTGAACCGGCGGGCACAGCCGGTAAACCCATGCTCTCCCAGCTGATGGGCAGCGGCGTGGGTGAAATTACCGCCGTGGTGGTGCGCTACTACGGCGGCATCCTCTTGGGCACGGGCGGGCTGGTTAAAGCGTATGGCGGTGGAGTGCAGCAGGCACTGAATATCCTGACGACCACCCGCAAAACGCCGCTCACCGAATATACTTTATTGTGCGATTACGCTCAGCTATCGGGCATTGAAACACTGCTCAAACAATTTAACGGCGTGATTGCGCACAGTGATTACCAGGCAATGGTGCAATTACGCGTGGCGCTTCCTCAGGCAGAACTGGCTGCTTTTTCAGCAAAACTGGCTGATTTCAGTCGCGGTTCGTTGCAATTGCTGCCGATTGAAGAATAATCCCCACCTCACTTTTTGAATACCAAAGGAAGCGGCAGAGATGCATTTTCGTGCCATAACCCGAATCGTTGGACTGCTGGTCATACTCTTTTCGGGGACGATGATTCTCCCTGGACTGGTGGCGCTTATCTACCGGGACGGCGCGGGGCGGGCTTTTACCCAGACCTTCTTTGTCGCGCTGGCGATCGGCTCGCTGCTGTGGTGGCCGAACCGTCGTCAGAAAGGTGAGCTGAAATCTCGCGAAGGCTTTCTGATTGTGGTCCTGTTCTGGACGGTGCTGGGAAGCGTCGGTTCGCTGCCCTTTATCTTCTCTGAGCAGCCTAACCTCAGCATCACGGATGCCTTTTTTGAATCGTTTTCCGGTTTAACGACCACCGGTGCGACGACGCTGGTGGGGCTGGATTCGTTACCCCACGCTATTCTCTTTTATCGCCAGATGCTGCAGTGGTTCGGGGGGATGGGGATCATCGTCCTGGCGGTGGCCATCCTGCCGATTCTGGGCGTCGGGGGGATGCAGCTGTACAGGGCTGAAATGCCGGGGCCGCTGAAAGATAATAAGATGCGCCCGCGTATTGCCGAGACGGCGAAAACCCTGTGGCTGATTTATGTTTTGCTGACGGTAGCCTGCGCGCTGGCGCTGTGGTTTGCCGGGATGCCTGCCTTCGATGCTATCGGGCACAGCTTTGCGACAATTGCTATCGGCGGGTTCTCCACTCACGATGCCAGCGTGGGGTACTTCGACAGCCCAACGATTAACACCATCATTGCGATTTTCCTGCTGATCTCCGGCTGTAACTACGGCCTGCACTTCTCTTTACTGAGCGGACGTAGCCTGAAGGTGTACTGGCGCGATCCTGAGTTTCGCATGTTCATTGGCGTCCAGCTTACCCTGGTCGTCATCTGCACCCTGGTGCTGTGGTTCCATGATGTTTACAACTCGGCGCTGACCACGCTCAATCAGGCGTTTTTCCAGGTGGTGTCGATGGCGACGACCGCCGGGTTTACCACGGACAGCATCGCGCGCTGGCCGCTGTTCCTGCCGGTACTTCTGCTGTGCTCCGCGTTTATCGGCGGCTGCGCCGGGTCGACGGGCGGTGGTCTGAAGGTGATTCGTATTCTGCTCCTGTTCAAGCAGGGGAACCGTGAGCTGAAGCGCCTGGTCCACCCGAATGCGGTCTACAGCATTAAGCTGGGGAACCGCGCGCTACCGGAACGTATCCTCGAAGCGGTGTGGGGGTTCTTCTCGGCGTATGCGCTGGTCTTTATCGTCAGCATGCTGGCGATCATCGCGACGGGAGTGGATGATTTCTCCGCTTTTGCGTCCGTCGTCGCAACACTAAACAACCTCGGGCCTGGCCTGGGGGTTGTGGCGGATAACTTTGCCAGCATGAATCCGGTTGCGAAATGGATCCTTATTGCCAATATGCTGTTTGGTCGTCTTGAGGTCTTTACGCTGCTGGTGCTGTTTACCCCAACATTCTGGCGCGAATAAGGAGCCGTTGATGAAAACACTGATTCTTTTCTCTACGCGAGACGGACAAACGCGTGAGATTGCCGCGTATCTGGCGTCGGAATTAAAAGAGCTGGGCATTTACTCGGATGTGGTGAACCTGAATCGCGCAGAGGAGATTGCCTGGCAGGAGTACGATCGCGTGGTGATTGGCGCCTCCATTCGTTACGGACACTTCCATCCGGCGCTGGATCGCTTTGTGAAAAAGCATACGGCGTTACTCAACACATTGCCGGGCGCGTTTTACTCGGTCAATCTGGTTGCCCGTAAAGCTGAGAAGCGTACGCCGCAGACCAACAGCTACACGCGCAAATTTTTGCTCGGCTCGCCGTGGCAGCCAGACCTGTGCGCCGTCTTTGCCGGTGCGCTGCGCTATCCTCGCTACCGCTGGTATGACCGCTTCATGATCCGCCTGATAATGAAGATGACGGGTGGCGAAACCGATACGCGTAAAGAAGTGGTTTATACCGACTGGTCGCAGGTGGCCAGTTTTGCGCGGGAAATTGCCCATTTAGCGGGCGATTCGCGACTTAAATAAGCGTTAAGTTTGAAAAGTGAGCGAACGAAAAGTTTTTTGTATTTTGTGCTTGTCACTTCAGAATAACTCCCTATAATGCGCCTCCACTGACACGGAACAACGGCACACACGCCGCCGGGTCAGCAGAGAACAGCGAAAATAAACGCTTGACTCTGAAAGAGGAAAGCGTAATATACGCCACCTCGCAACGGTGAGCGAAAGCCGCGTTGCACTGCTCTTTAACAATTTATCAGACAATCTGTGTGGGCACTCAAAGTGACATGGATTCTTAACGTCCTCGGACGAAAAATGAATACCAAGTCTCTGAGTGAACATACGTAATTCATTACGA
>NZ_JADBQM010000001.1:0-243981 GCF_014895895.1 Enterobacter cloacae complex sp. P14RS | reverse complement strand
AGGGAGAGGGAGAAAAACGGGCTACTTTTTGCGTGAGAGCTTAAACGCGATAAACAGGAACACCACCCATACCGGCAGCAGCATTGCTGAAAGCCGCATCTCATCCATGGTGCACATCAGCACCAGAATCAACGCCAGGAACGCGATACAGAGGTAGTTCCCCGCCGGATAGAGCAGCGCTTTGAACTGCGTCTCACGTCCCTTACGGCGCATCGCCGCGCGGAAACGCAGGTGCGCCAGGCAGATCATGATCCAGTTCAGCAGCAGCGTGGCGACAACCAGCGCCATCAGCAGGCCGAAGGCCTGTTTCGGCAGCAGGTAGTTGATTAGCACTACCAGAGACGTAATCGCGCCGGAAAGGAACAGCGAATTGATCGGCACGCCGCGGCGGCTGACGCGGGTGAGGAACTTCGGCGCGTTGCCCTGTACGGAGAGGCCAAACAGCATACGGCTGTTGGAGTAGACCCCGCTGTTGTACACCGACAAAGAGGCCACCAGAATGACGAAGTTCAGTGCCGAAGCCACCACGTTGCTGTTGAGATCGTGGAAAATCATCACGAACGGGCTGCTGTCGGATTTCACTTCCACCCACGGATAGAGCGCCAGCAGCACCACCAGCGAGCCGATGTAAAACAGCAGAATACGGTACACCACCTGGTTGACCGCTTTCGGAATGCTTTTGTGCGGGTCGCGCGCTTCGGCCGCGGTAATGCCAATCAGCTCCAGACCGCCGAAGGAGAACATAATCACCGCCAGCGAGAGGATGAGCCCTTTCCAGCCGGTCGCCAGAAAGCCGCCGTGCTGCCACAGGTTGTCGATAGTGGCACGCTCGCCGCCGTGGCCGGAGAACAGCAGCCACAGGCCAAAGCCGATCATGCCGATAATCGCCAGCACCTTAATCAGCGCAAACCAGAACTCGGTTTCACCATACAGGCGCACGTTGACGAGGTTAACGGCGTTAATGATGATGAAGAAGGCCGCCGCCCAGATCCACGTGGGCACGTCCGGCAGCCAATACTGCATGTAGATGCCTGCGGCGGTCAGCTCCGCCATCCCCACCAGCACGAACATCACCCAGTAGTTCCAGCCGGAGAGGAAGCCTGCGAACGGGCCCCAGTATTTATAGGCAAAGTGCGCGAAGGAGCCTGACACCGGCTCTTCAACGACCATCTCGCCGAGCTGGCGCATGATCAGGAAGGCGATAACCCCGGCGATAGCGTAACCCAGCAGAACCGCCGGGCCGGCCATCTGAATGGCGGGGCCGATGCCGAGAAACAGCCCGGTACCGATTGCGCCGCCGAGGGCAATTAACTGAATATGTCGATTTTGCAAACCACGTTGCAGCGTCGGATTCTGATCCGACGAGGCTTCAGCGCGACCATGGCCTGAAGCGGATGACGCGTCTTTCACGCCCTACCCCTGTCTCTTTTTTAGAAGGGGCACGTTTTAACACTTCATGCTGGTGGTAGCAAGCTTAACGCCGGGCCAGCGCGTGCGCCCGGCGGATAAACGTCACGACCCGATAATTCCGCCGTCCGCTTTCACGATCACCACCGTGGACGATCGCGGGCGTCCGTTCGGGCTGGCGTCCGGCCAGTTAGAGACGGCGCGAGGGTTGGCCGGGTCGGTAATATCATCCCCGCCCTCCCCTGGGTGCTGAATGTTGATAAACAGCGTGCGGTTGTCCGGCGTAAACGCAATGCCGGTGATCTCACACCCGCGCGGCCCGGTCAGAAAACGGCGATACTCGTTGGTGCCCGGAATGGTCGCCACCATCTGGTTATTGCCCATTCCCTCGTACGCTTTCTTATTGATGGTGCTGGAGGAGACGTCGGTCTGGATCCACAGGACGCCCTGATGATCGAAAGAGAGTCCGTCCGGACTGCCGAATGCCGCGCCCTGCATGGAGCCTTTGGCCTTCGGATCGTCGCCGTCGGTGCGTCCGGCCATGACCAGAATATCCCACTTAAAGCGTGTAGCAGCAGGGTCCGCGCCGTCTTCGTGCCAGTGCATGATATGCCCAAACACGTTGTTGGCGCGCGGGTTGGCGGCATCCACCGGTGCTTTCCCCTCTTTCCCGCGATCGCTGTTGTTGGTGAGCGTACAGTAGACGCTGCCGCTGGCGTGCGGATCGACGGCTATCCATTCGGGGCGATCCATTTTGGTCGCCCCCACCGCGTCGGCCGCCAGGCGGGTTTTAATCAGCAGATCGCCCTGGCTTTCAAACCCTTTACTCTTATCCAGGCCATTTTGCCCGAAGATCAGCGGCAGCCAGTCTCCGCTACCGTCCTCGTTGAACCTGGCGACGTACAGCGTGCCGGAGGTCAGCAGCTGCATATTGGCTTCACGGTTCGCGGGATCGTATTTTTTGTCCGAGACAAACTTATAGATGTACTCAAACTTCTGATCGTCCCCCATGTAGACCACCACGCGGTTATCGGCGGCGAGCGTGACGGCTGCCCCCTCATGCTTGAAGCGGCCCAGGGCGGTGTGCTTGCGCGGTGTGGAGGTGGGGTTGTAGGGATCGATCTCCACGACCCAGCCGAAACGGTTGGGTTCGTTAGGAGTTTTATCGACGCTGAACCGCTCGTCCACCTCGTTCCAGCGGTAGGATTCATCGCTGTCGCTGATGCCGTAGCGTTTTTCCAGCGGATTGAGATCGGCTTTTTTGACAAAAATATCCGACCAGTTTTCCTCGCAGGTGAGATAGGTGCCCCACGGCGTGTGGCCGTTGGCGCAGTTTTGCATGGTGCCCAGCACGCGCTCCCCCTGCGGGTCGGCGGCGGTTTTCATTAAGTCCTGATGCCGCGCCGGGCCGGTAAGCTGCATCGGCGTATTGACGGTGATGCGGCGGGCATATGAAGACGGGCGTACCACCTGCCAGTCGCTGCCCGCTTTTTTCACTTCCACCACCGAGACGCCCATCGCGTTCTGCCCCTTGCGGGCCTTGTCGAGGCTCCAGTTCGCCGTACCGTCGGTAAACAGCATCCCGTTGTCGATGTATTCATGGTTCATCGCCAGCAGGCCATGCTCCGGGTTTTGCTCCCCCTGCGGCAGGCTAAACCACGCCATGCCGTCGTGGTGCATACCCGCCTGCACAGCCTGTTCGTCCGTGGTGTTGCTGGCGTCCGGCTTAAAGGCCGGCATGTTGTTTTTGATCCCCGTCGGGTCACCCCAACGATAGAACGGGCGGGCAATATAGCCTTCCGGCACCCTGACCGTATCTTCGGTGGAGACGTCGATGCTGGTAAAGCCCAGGGAAACCGCTTTTGCCAGCGCGGAAGGCTTCGATACCGCGGCAATGGCGTTCTCAGGTTTGATCAGAAACGGGAATGATACGGCGGCCCCCGCAACGGCCCCCATCTGGAGAAAACGGCGGCGGGAGAGGAACACCTCCGCCACCTCGGAGAATACCGGGTTTGCGCTGCGGTTAGCGATGTCGTCGCGATGTTCTTTTTTAAAAACGGATTTGAGGGGTCTGCCCATAGCGGCTTCCTGTCATTGGCCAAGAGGTAAAGAGTTGGCGACCAGTGTAAGAAGCTTTTATTACAATTTTATAACACGATGACGGAAGGATGGGGGCATCCGTGCCCCGGATAACGAGGTGGAACGCTTAGAACTCGTAGCCAACCGAGACCTTAAAGGTACGCGGTTCGCCCTGAGTGATGTAGGTACCGGAATCGTCCACGCTGGCCCAGTAGTTCTCATTGGTCACGTTGTCGATGCCCGCGCGCACGGTCATCTGGTTTGCGTTGTGGTTCACCGCGAAGCGATAGCGCATGCCCAGATCCAGCGTGGTGTAACTATCCAGCTTTTTGCTGTTCGCGAGGTCGGCATACTGCGTGCCGGAGTGGTTCACGCGCGCGGTCGCTGTCAGGCCGTCAACCGGCTTGATGTCGTACTCCGCGCCCAGCACGGCGTAGAAGTTCGGAATACCAATTGCATCGTTGCCCTGGTTCACGCCGTTTTTGGTTTTGGTTAGCTCCGCCTGCAGCCAGGTGGCGCTGGCGTTCAGACGCATCCCGAGCATCGGCTCGCCGAAGACGTTCAGCTCCACGCCACGGTTACGCTGCTCCGCATCCAGGCCGTAGTGATTGTTAGCATCGAGGATCGCCGAGGGCATTTTAATCTCAAACAGCGCCAGAGAGCCGCCCACGCGCCCGAAGTCCGCCTTCACGCCCACTTCGTTCTGCTTAGAGTGAACGATGCCGGTGCTCTGGCCGTAGTTGGTGGCGGTGTTAGGTGCGGTTTTGCCCGGCTGCAGCGCTTCGGTGTGGTTGGCGTAGAGGGAAATTTCTTCCCACGGTTTGTAAACCACGCCGTAGGTTGGCATCCAGCGGCTGCCGTCGAAGCCGTCCGCGTCGTTTTCTGCGCCGGTAATTTTGTTATACCCGCGAACGACCACTTTCTGATGGCGCGCGCCTGCGGTGAACAGCAGCTTGTCATCAAGCACGCCCAGGGTATCGCTCAGCAGCCAGCCCTGGGTGCGGGTGCGCCCGCTGGTCAGCGGATCGCTGTATTTACCACCGGAGCCGTTTAAGTTGGTGCTGTCCGGCATATCCACGCCGGTGTTGTGGTAGATGTTGGTGGTCGGGTTATCCTTCGCCGCCGACATTTTCCACGCGATTTTTTCGTTTTTGGTCATCGCGGAATAGCCAACGTTGACCTTGTGCGATACGAAGCCGGTAGTGAAGTTACCGCGAATGCCCGCCATCCCGCTGACGGAATCGCTGATGCGGTTGGTATCAAGACGACTGACTACCGCATTACCGCTTTTATCCATCAGCTTCGGCGCGCTGTAGATCCCCTCTTCATGAGCGTGCTGCGCGCCGAGGCCGGTATAGGCGGTCCAGCTGTCGGTGATGTCATACTCGCTGCGCCACATCCCGAACTCGTTTTCGATATCGCTGTAGGCCCACTTCTGCGAGAAGTTACGATCGTTCTTCGGTGGTTCTGGCACGAAGTCCACCGCCGAGATGTTGACGCTGGTCGGGCTGCCGTGGAAGGTTTTTTTCTGATAGCCCAGATCCAGCGAGGTGCGGAAGCGGTCGCCTTTGTAGTCCAGGCCGGTGGAGAGCAGCGTGGTGCGGCGGCGATCGTTCGGTACGCCGGTTTCGCCTTCACGATGCACGAGGTTCACGCGCGCGCCGAACTGGTCGTTATCGCCAAAGCGACGCCCCGCATCCAGCGTGGTGCCAATCTGGGAATCCGAGGTGTAGTCCACGCCCACTTTCGCCTGCGGCGTTTCCCCGGCATGCTTTGGCTCAAGGTTAATCATCCCGCCCACGCCCGAGCTTGCCGCGCCGTTCATCAGGGAGTTTGCCCCTTTGAAGATCTCAATGCGGTCAACCATCTGGGCATCCACCACCTGACGCGGCAGCACGCCGGAGAGGCCACCGAAGGTCATGTCGTCGCCGTCAAACTTCAGGCCGCGAATGCGGAAGGTTTCTGCGCTGTTGCCGTAACCCTGCACAAACTGCACGCCCGCGTCGTTGGCGACCACATCAGCAATGGTTTTCGCCTGCTGATCTTCCACCAGTTTTGAGGTGTAGCTGATGATGTTGAACGGCACGTCCATGGCGTTCTGCTGGCCGAGCATCCCCATTCGCCCGCCGTTCGCCACCTGTCCGTCAAGGAAGGCCGGCACCAGCTGGTCGCCACCGGGTTTAAAGTCGCCGGCAGGTGCAGACTGTACAACGATGGTGTCTTCTTTTTTATCCTCTGCCGCCCAGGCGGAATGTGTAACCGCGCCAATGGCGAGCGCCAGCAGCGTTTTGTGCATTTTGGTGTTGTTCATCGTTAACTCGTTTGAAAGTGCGCGCAAAAATAGCCCGTGGACGGGCTTTAGAATATATTGGTTGCAATGCAAATGAGAACTATACGCATTATCTATGCTTTGGCAAGCGCAAATCTCTGCAGGATCCTGCTCAAATTAATGCGTGATAAAAGGGGATGCTCCCTTGCGCTGAACCCTTTGAGATCACACGCACGGAAAATGAGGCCATTTTGGCAACCATGACGCAAATACGACACAAGGAGAAAATCAGGATGGTTTGAAACTGGCGTAAGTGCCTGTTTCTAAATGGCACGCCCTGTAGGATTCGAACCTACGACCTACGGCTTAGAAGGCCGTTGCTCTATCCAACTGAGCTAAGGGCGCACTGAGAAGAGTGAACTTCGCGGTGGTGAAACGCGAAGAATTATACGGTCAATGTCAGGTGAGTCAATGCCTTTTCCGTTTTCGGGGGCAATTACCGCTAGCCGATTGTAAATACGGCTATTTTCTCAACATTTCTCGCTGTTTCACCGTAAAATTTAGCGCTGCGAAAAGGCTTAGTTGTATTTAAGTAACGCCTGCTGTTTTCCTGCTCGTCGGCTCGTCACACTAGAGCGAGGTTTCCCGGCCGCCTGGAGGCTGACAGACAACAGGACAATGGAGTGACAGCGCAAAACCCGTTCGATACGCCCCCCCGATTACAGTTTATTTCTCAGGACATCGTCGGCATCAAACTGGAGCCTGTCGTCGCCCTCACCTCTCAGCGTCAGGTTGGCGTGGAGGTGCTTAGCATTCTGTCCGAAACGCAGCACAGCGAGGATTTTTTTCGCCATCAGTCGGCAGGCTGGTCAATGACGCTGCTTGAAGCGCAGCTTGCCGCACTAAAAAAGACGCCGCACGGTAATAACCTTTTTATTAATCTGCCGATAACCGTTCTGACAGAGCCAGCGTCCTTTCAGCGGCTCATCAATCTGAAAAACACGCCGCTGAATATCGAGATTGTTGACCTCTCTGCCTTTCTGGCGTTCTCTGCCGCACAGAAGCAGCGCGTCATTCAAAACCTGTCGAAACTCCGGGAACAGGGGCACAGTATATGGCTGGATGACATCGACGAAACGGTCATTCAGCCGTTTTTATTTTGTCGATTACCGTTGAACGGCATCAAAATTGATAAGAGCGCATTCTGGCGTTTACGCGCCACACCCGCGCTGAGGCAGCTGGTTTCACGTTGCTTTCAGCTGGCCGGGAGCGTGCTCATCGAAGGTATTGAGACTGAACGCGATCGCACCTGGGCACTGCAGGCAGGCGCAGATCTCGGCCAGGGATATTACTGGCCGTCCTGGACATGGCCGGAGGATTAAAGAGCCATTTCCAGGAGGGAGACCATGCGAATGACAGTGCGCCGTTACCGGCGGCGGCGTACAGGAAGTGATGCACTGGGATTTACGCGCTCACCTTTTGCTCCCCCCTTTTTCGACCGGCTCGAGTTTTTGAGCCAGTCCATCAGCCAGCCCCGAAAAACCGACGCTCCGTTTATCATTCTGGTCACGGAGGATCATTTTCTGCGCACCGGTTTTCTCAATGGGCAGTTTCCCCTGAGCAGCTGTTGCGACTATATCTCACTGGATGATGCGCTCGGCGCTCAGGCACAATGGCCTTCAGCGCGTCTGGTGGTGGATGTAGAAAGCCGCTCCACCGGGCTGATTGATCAACTGGATCAGTTAAGAAGGCATAGCCTGTATCCCCCCTTCCTGACGCCGTGGCTACTGGTCCGGGCAGATAATTATGATACCCGCCTCTTCTGCAAAGCGGCGGGGCCTTTTCACGTGCTGGAACGTCAGATGAACGCGGCAGGGCTTCAACACAGCCTGATGGATGCCCGCCCACCGCAGGGGTCCGATAAAGACTGGTTTTCCCGCAATGAATGGCCCATTTTGCAGGAGCTTGCCCGCGGTAAGACGCTGCGTCAGATTGCCCTTCTGCAGAATCGCCCCTATAGCCGCATTATCTATCGTCTTAGCTGCATCCTGCTTAAGCTGGGGCTGAGCCATCGCCAGGAATTGTTACACCTTCTTAATAACCTCTCTGACTGCACGTTTTAACTTACGCACTAACTTCTTATTTCCTAAAGCGCTTTAGGAATTTACTTACCACGCATGTTATGAAATGGTTAAATTTTAACAATGTATTCGATTTTATAACTATTCCTAATTTATGGTTCGGAACCATGTGAAATGTCACAGAATGAACCAAAGGCAGCACTTTCCTCCATCCGTTAAGTGAATGCAGAAGGCGTTAATAAGATGATAATGATGTAAAAACAAGCAGCTTCGCTTCACTCTCCAGGAGCGGAAAGCAAAGTGGATAGCATGTTCTCCTGCGCGATGATGGCGTGACGTTGATGCGCCTTAAGCACTTTCAGATGAAGGTTTGACACCTTGCGAGGGCACTTTTTCGCCTCTTTGACCCTGGGTCGCCCGCCGAATCGACGGGCTTTTTTATTAACAATTACGCAACATAAAGAGACATCTGTTATTTTTTGTTATTACATAAAGATGAAAAGATGCGGTAAATGGGATAACAGGATATTTCCGCTAAATTTAAAAACATAGCCATTAAGATCCAGAAGATAATACAAACCAATAAGCGGAGACTAATTTACAGGGTTTTCGGAAAAAACTTACTCTGTATAATAAGATGCGTACCAAATCTGAATAAGAAAAATCTTTTTGCCAACACCAGCCAAATGAGATGACCGCGCTGAGGCACTGTTCTTTTCATTACGTAAACAAGGATGCTTTCGCTCTTTCCAGGGAAATACTACGGTATAGGGATCTGCACTTTATATCCTTCCGGCATTTCGAGAGTTTTACAAAACTCTGCATAACGCTTTTAACAATCTGAGGCATTAAAAATGAAACCGGCATCCGTTATCATTATGGACGAACATCCTATCGTCAGAATGTCGATAGAGGTCCTGCTACAGAAAAATAAAAATATCACAGTCAAGCTTAAGTCTGGCGATAGCCATGAAGTTCTTGACTGTATTCGCAATCATCCTATCGATTTGGTGATCCTTGACATCGAACTTACGGGCACAGACGCCTTCGCTTTACTGAAGAGAATCAGAAACTTAAACAAAGACATCAAGATTCTGTTCCTCTCCTCTAAATCAGAGTTATTTTACGCGGGTCGTGCGATTCGCGCCGGGGCCAACGGCTTCGTCAGTAAACGAAAAGATTTGGGTGAGATCTACAACGCCGTAGAGATGATTTTGATGGGCTATTCTTTTTTCCCGTCGGAAACGCTGAATTTTATAAACCATATGGGTTCGGGAAAAGGGATGGCAGCGGATATGCCATTATCGAATCGCGAGGTCACGGTATTACGTTATCTGGCGAATGGATTATCCAATAAGGAGATTGCTGAACAGTTACTGTTGAGCAATAAGACCATCAGTGCGCACAAATCCAATATTTATTCCAAGCTTGGCGTACAAAGCATCGTGGAATTAATAGATTACGCCAAAGCGCACGAGCTGCTATAACCTGAATTCACTCCCTGCAGTTTATCCGAGCTGCAGGGAGTGCGGTCAGTGCTAATTATAATTAATCATGAAGGTAGCATCCGCATCAGCCCGTCCGGGCTGAGGGTTATCGGCCGTAGCAATATAATTGGCATAAAATGATAGGGTCGCATTCCCCTGTGCATCAACCGTCACCGGCTGGCTGGCCTGCTGAAGCGCCAGACGCGTTTTATCCGCATCCCTGATCTCGACGGCGACGTGGCTCGCTGTACTGGCATCATTCAGCGCCAGTAACCCGCTATTGCTCCCGTCAGCCTTACCCGAGAACGTAATGGACGCCGCCCCGGGCGGACAGCCGGTCAGCTTCAGCGTGAAGGGCATAGGTTGCGTGCGGCTCCCCGTGGTGTTGAGTTGCTTCGTGGGCCAGGTGCCCAGCGTGACCGTTTTGTCGCTATCGTTACCCTCTGCCACGCAGGTGAAATCGACAATATTGCCGTAGAGCCGAATATTAATTTCGCCCAATGCGGTTTCCGCCTGAGCCTGGGTGCAAAGCGCAAAGAGCGCCACGGTGATAAAACGGATCCCGTTTCGCATGTCTGCTCCTTAGTCGTAATCCACACGCAAATATCCGCGCGAGGTAAAGCGCCCTTCCGCTGGCTTGTTGCCCGTCACGCTCACCGGCCAGACCCGGATCCCCACCTGCGCCTGCGCGCTGTCGTCCAGGCGGAACGGAATTTTGCTCGTCAGGTTGTTAGGCGTGAGCGGCGCACCGCTCTCGTTGGCAATGATAAACCCCACATCCGGGTTATCCGACACCACCACATTATTGGAGACCTTTTCAGCCTCGACGCGCATCGTCAGCATGGCGTTTGCCTCCACGTTGGTGCATTTAATCGCGATGGTTTTGCTTTGCGATGAGACGCCCTCCGGCTTGTTACCCACGCCCGCCTTGCTGAACAGGGAGGCGCCAATGTCGCCGAAATCAAATTCAACCACATTGCCGGCGTTGATGGCGCAGCTCTGCGGCACCTGAATGGTTCCGCTGTAGCTGATGGTGTAGACCGGCGTGGTCAACGGATCGGAGGAGGTGGTGGTGACGTAAACGCGGAACATGGTGGCACGCGGGATCACCACCATATTGATAAAGCGTCGGGTCACCTTAAGACGGAAAATAAGGCTGGAATCCTGCACGCCAAACGGTTTGTTTTTTGAAACGTTCGGATGGCTCCCCATCTGGATATAGCTTTTGGGTGGATAAAACGCGCCAGCATAGCTGTCCGTGATCTTCATCGCCCCGTCCAGATAGTCGTTAAGCTTCAGATACTGATAGCCATCGCTGGTCCCGGTGATCGGGTAATCCGTCACGTAGCTGCGCTTGGTGGTATTCCCGACGGTGCCCTTCGGGCAGACGGCGTTTACCCCCACCCACTGCGATTTCTCGCTGAGGGTGACAACCTGCCCAACCTGGTTATTCGAGCTGTTGAATTTATCCGTCAGGTCGTAATGCACCTCCGTCGGCACGCCCTTTTCATTGACGCACACGGTGGCTAACGCGTTTGTCGCGGGCAGGAGTGCCAGAAGCGACAAGGCAAAGATATGGATTTTAATCACAGCGGATCCCCTTAAGTGTGATCGCCTGTTGCAGGCTCTTTTCAGGCAAGCTGTAAGGCGCACGGCACTGGGACTGCGCCCCGTTACCCCACTGGACCAGCAGTTCGCCTTCCAGCGGCAGCCCACTCAGGTAAATTTGCCCGTCATCCCCCACCATGCTGGTCACGCCGCTCTGGGTTTCGCGCACCACGGCGCCGAACGGCACCGGCTGGTTGCCGCGCGTTACCGTCAGCAGGGCGCGCACGCCAATGCGGGTATCAAAGCTGGCGCGGACCAGCGCGCCTTTGGTCGGCACCACGCTGCTCACGTTGTTTTCGATGTCGGTATTGTTGCTCATGGTATTGGTATCCAGCGCCACGCGGTTGTAGCGGTAGACGGTGGCATACGGCATGACCGCGTAGCCTCGCCAGTCGGTCTTCACGCCGGTCTGGTTTTCCACGCTGACGCCTGATGCCCCCGGCGCCTTAATCAGCACGTTGGTATCACCCAGCGGCTGGCTGAAGGTCACGCCGTCTGAATGGCCAACCACCCCGCCGGAGAGTTGCCAGTTGAGATCGTGCTGATCGCGGGAATAGTTGTAGCCCAAGCCCAGCGTGCCGTAGGTTGCCTGCCAGTTGGCGCTGGCGCTTCCGCTTGAGCCGTTGTTGCTGGCGTGTCCCTGGGTCACGCTGTAGTTCAGGTTGCGGTCCTCAAGCAGCGTGCCGCTGACGCCGGTTTGCCAGCTCGTGTCGCCATCGCTGTTTCGGCTGGCGGATGCGGTGGCATAGGCGCGATCGATCGCGCTGTCCCGGCGATAGCCCTGGCGAGTAAAGAGGCTAAACGGCACGGAGACGTTAAACGACGCGATCCGGTCGGTACCGTCGATCCCGACGGATTTGTTCCACGACCATGACAGGGAGTAGTTGATCCCCTTCACGCCCCCCGCGTAGCCCAGCTGATACCAGAGGTTCGTTTCATCCGTCCCCCAGTAGGTTTGCTCACTCCCGGAGATATAGACCGAGCCGTAATCCCCCAGCGACTGGGAAATGTTGAGCTGGAAGCGGCCTTTTTTATTCCACGTCAGGTTGTGATAACTCTGCACGTCCGGCACATCGTTATCGTCCTGGCTATCGGCATACTGGTAGCCCTCCATTGAGCGCCAGGCCACGTCGTCCAGGGTGTAAAACCCCTTCGTTGAGTAGCGGTAGCCCAGCAGCTGGAAGTTGGTGCCAAACCCGTTCAGCGATTTTGCATACAGAAAACGCAGCGATTGCCCTTCATGTTTGCTGTCGTCCGCGAGCTGGCTGCGGGCGTGGGTGATATCGACGGAGACTGCGCCCCAGTCACCGAGGTTTTTCCCGGCACCGACGGCCACTGCGGTATAGCGTGACGCCAGCTGGGTACCGCCATAGAGCGTAAAGCCGTTAGCAAGGCCGGTAATCAGGGTGCCCTGGGCGAAGAACGGTGTATCCTGGTCGCTGTTACCGCTGCGGTAATCCCCCGCCACGAGGTCATATTTCCAGCGCCCTTCACGCTGCAGGAGCGGCACGGTGGAGTACGGCACGGTGTAGCGCTGCTGGCTGCCGTCTTTCTCTTCCACCGTGACGTCAAGGTCACCGCTGGAGGAGGTCGGGTTAAGATCGGTAATGGCGAACGCGCCAGGCTGGACGTAGCTTTGATAGATAACGTAGCCGTTCTGGCGAACCACCACTTTGGCAGGCGTACGGGCAATACCGCGTACGGTCGGCGCATAACCCTGCAGGCTGTCGGGGTACATGCTGTCAGACGAATAGAGCCGCCCGCCGCGAAAACCGACGCTGTCGAAAACGTCATTCCCGGTGTTGCTGTCGCCCAGCACCAGCTCACTTTTCAGTGGGATAACGGTGCGCTGCGCCCAGGTGCCAATATTCTGCCACTCGCTGCGCCGCTTCCCGTTATTTTGCGTGTAGCGCCATGCGCCGTTGTTACGTAAACGCCAGGCACCATAGTTCAGCCCGCTCTGCAGGTTCAGGTAATAGCTGTCGTCTTCGCTTCCCCGGTTGCCCGTAAAGCTGTAGTTCACCAGCGCGGCGGGAATGCCTTCATCCCACTGTTCAGGCGGAATATAGCCGCGCGCGCTGTTTTGCATTGCCACCTGCGGCAGGCTGACGTTCAGGCGCTGTGAAGCAAAGTTAAATACCGTTTCGCTGCCGGGAATGGCCGTGGTCAATGGAACGCACGTTTCACCCTGCACCTTCGCCAGCTCGGGAAATGCGGCAACGTTGACGCCAAAGCGATCGAGCATCGCGCGCGTAATGCACGGCGACAGGCCGCCCGCCACCGGCGGCGTGTTCTCGGCCTGTTCAAAACGCACGTCCTGGGTGCCGATAAACTCATCGTTACGCCAGATATCCACGCGATAGATGCCGGGTGCCTGCTGGTGCCCCTGTTCAAAACGCGACAAATCCGCCACGCTGGCGGTGTCGTCGGATAAGAAGGCCGGGTTGAAGTAGCTTTCGCTCCAGCCTGCCTGCGGCCAGAGCGCGGCCATCAGCGCCAGTGCAACCGGGCAGTAACGTCCCTGGTGGTTTTTCATCGCCCTGACTCTGCTCACAGGTTGACGCTGCGCGCCGGTGTAATGGCGCCGTAGTCATTCACGCTCTGCCAGGAGAGCGTACCGCCGGCCCCGGCGGGCAGCACCTGCTGAGCCGAGTTTTTCGGCGCGACCATCAGGTTTTCCAGCGTCTGACCGCCCAGCTTCAGGTTGACCAGAGTGATGTAATACGGCGAGGCGTTGCTGACTTTGAGATGGTTCCCCACGCGCTCAAAGCGCAGCTGGGAAAGCGCCTCATCCGGCTGCATCGCCAGGTTATTCGGGCGCACAAACAGCTTGATGCGCGAAAGGATCGCCAGCTGCAGCACGTTATTGTTTTCTGTTTTCGCTTTGTTCACTGACGGGATCGCCTTCACGTTCATGTAAAAGAGCGATTCGCGATCGGCGGGCAGCGCGGGCCCGGCGTAAATAATACGCAGCGTGTTTTCGCTGTCCGGCTCGCTAACGAACAGCGGCGGCGTGACGGCAAAGGTTTTTTCCTTTTGCCCGCTGGCATTTTCGATCCACGCGTTAATTAAGTAGCGTTCTTGTTTATTGCTGTTGGTGATCGCCAGCGACGTTTGCTTCGCATCCGCCGGATAAATAACGCGCGTGGCCCCCAGCGCAATACCGCCGGAAGCATTCGCGCAAGCAGAAACCATCATTAAAATAAACGATAAAAGCAGTCCTGGTTTAATTAGCATATTCATCAAAACCGTACCTTTAATAATGTGTTCGCAGGTGTTATGGATAAATCAACGTAAACCAGACATCCGACTGAATATTGCCTGGCACGAGGTGTTCGGAAATAGCGCGATAGCGGGCGCTAAAATGAAATGCGAGCTCGCTGGTATTCACGGGCAACCAGCTGACGGCCGTCGCATTCGGGATAATCTGACGCTGCTGCTCATCAAAAAGCGCCAGCCCTACACCGCTGCTGACAGGCGTTTCACCTGGCCGCGATGTCGCCAGAAAAACCTGCGGATCTTCCGCGGGCGTCACGCCCTGAAACTGGATCCCCACGATGCGGGAGACATCCACGCTGCAGTCCAGCAGCCGCACGGTGAACGGCACATTAACCGTTGAAAAGCTGCCCACACCGGAAAATGAATTGGTTCGGTACTGCCCCATGTCGATGCGCATATTCTGGCTGTCGGGCGCCACGGCGCAGCCGCCGTTTACCAGCTCCCCCCGAAGATGCACCTTGCCGCCTTCGATCACCACGGTATGCGCCGATGCCGGGCAGGCCATCGCAAGGGTTAACAGCAGTAGTGTTCCAGTCCTTGTCATCCTTCGTTCCTGGCAGTAGCGTATGACGGGCCTCGTCCCTGAGGCCTGAACATCCCTGTGCGAGGGTATTATTCGTATTTCATTACGAAGGTGGCGTCAGCGTTCGCCTGGCCTGGCTCGGTGGTTGCAGCCGTTGATTTGTAGCGCGCGGTGAATTGCAGGGTGTTAGTCCCTTTAATCAGGTCTTTCGCGGCAGAGAAGGTGGCACCGTCCGGGGTCAGCACGCTGGATTTGCTGTCGAGGATCTCGATACCCACGCCTTTCGCGGTGTTGTCGTTGTTACCGGACGTCACGGCCAGCAGGGTTTTGTCGGTCGCGTCGATCTGGCCGGTGAAAGCAACGGCAGCGGTTTTCGCAACCAGTGGATCGCAGTCATTCAGTTCAATGTTGAACGGAATATTAGAGGTGGTGTCGCCCACTTTGGTGAATTTCGCGGTACGATACTGACCGAGATTAACCGTCTGCTCGGAAGAATCGGTATTTACTGAACAAGCAGCATTAACCAGTTCACCTTTAAAATGCACGGTACCGCCATTTACGGTAACCGGCGTAACGGGATCGGCTGCATTAGCGGCACCCGCGACCAGGGCCAGTGTTGCAATAACAGAAGAAGCAATGTTGCTGAGTTTCATGTCTATTCCTTTAAAATGTAAATAACCCTTCCCGCGAAAAATCGGGAATAAGAAATACGTTCAATTGCATAATTGAAAACTTATTTCGGAGGAGACAAAGTAGCTCAGGATGTAATTTTTAAATATGTCAAAACACTGCCATTTCGCCAGGTCACATCCTAATCCGGTCTAAGAAATTGACCATCACTTAAGAAGGGTTTTTGCGCCTCACGGATGAAAACTCGTAAAGGGTGACTGACAGCGGCGCTCGCTTCTGACAAAATACAGGCAATCCCCCCTTTCAAACGTTACAGACGGAATCTTCTCTCTGATGGCAGCAAAGATTATTGACGGTAAAACGATTGCGCAGCAGGTGCGCTCTGAGGTCGCGGAAAAAGTGAAGGCGCGTAAAGCCGCCGGAAAACGCGCTCCCGGGCTGGCCGTTGTGCTGGTTGGCAGCAACCCGGCATCACAGATTTATGTCGGCAGTAAACGCAAAGCGTGTGAAGAGGTGGGGTTCGTCTCCCGCTCTTACGATTTGCCGGAAACCACCAGCGAAGCGGAACTGCTGGAACTTATTGACACCCTGAATGCCGATAAAGAGATCGACGGCATTCTGGTTCAGCTGCCGCTGCCTGCGGGCATCGACAACGTGAAGGTGCTGGAGCGTATCGCGCCGGATAAAGACGTCGACGGTTTCCATCCGTACAACGTGGGCCGCCTGTGCCAGCGTGCGCCGCGTCTGCGCCCGTGCACCCCGCGCGGCATCGTGACGCTGCTGGAGCGTTATAACATCGACACCTACGGCCTGAACGCCGTGGTCATCGGCGCGTCCAATATCGTGGGCCGTCCGATGAGCATGGAGCTGCTGCTGGCCGGCTGCACCACCACCGTGACCCACCGCTTTACCAAAAACCTTCGCTACCACGTTGAAAACGCCGATCTGCTGATCGTCGCGGTCGGCAAGCCGGGCTTTATTCCGGGCGAGTGGATCAAAGAGGGCGCGATTGTCGTGGACGTCGGGATTAACCGTCTGGAAAACGGCAAAGTGGTCGGCGACGTGGTGTATGAAGATGCCGCAGCTCGCGCGTCTTATATTACCCCGGTCCCGGGCGGCGTTGGCCCGATGACTGTAGCAACGCTGATTCAGAATACTTTGCAGGCATGCGAAGAGTACCACGATGTAGAGGAAGCATAAGATGGCCACATTTTCATTAGGCAAACACCCGCACGTTGAGCTGTGCGATCTGCTCAAGCTCGAAGGCTGGAGCGAAAGCGGCGCGCAGGCGAAAATCGTTATCGCCGACGGGCGGGTTTTAGTCGACGGCGTGGTGGAAACCCGCAAGCGCTGCAAGATTGTCGCCGGCCAGACCGTGAGCTTTGAAGGGCAGAGCGTGACCGTGACGGCCTGAGTCCTCCTCACCCTCTCCCCAAAGGGGAGAGGGGATCAAAAATCCCCCCATATCCATCACGGTTATTTATCGATCAACTTCAAATAATCACTATTTCATCTGTTGAAAGGTGAGATTTCAGTTGCGCGTTTTTCACTCTTTCCCCACGATAAGTAGAACGTTCTACTAAAACGTTCTACTTACAATAACAGCGCTTAAAAAGCGCTACTCGGGGGAAATCAGCATGAGTCTGATATCAGGGTTTGTTAAATCGCTGTCTAAGTTATCGATGATTGGTCGCGCCTTAATGCTGCCAATTTCACTGCTTCCCGCTGCGGGCCTCCTGCTGGCCTTCGGCGATAAGTTCCACCTGCCGCTGATGATGAACGCCGGCGGGGTTATCTTTGATAACCTGCCGATGCTGTTTGCCATCGGCTCTGCTGTCGGTCTGGCCTCGGAATCCGGCATTGCAGCACTCTCGGCGGCGGTGTCGGTGTTTGTCACCAACATCACCATCAGTACCGTATTAAGCATTACGCCGGAAATGGCCTCGCAGGGCGGAAAATATGCCATGGTGGTCGGCATCCCGACGCTGCAGATGGGCGTCTTCGGCGGGCTTATCTGCGGCATTCTCGCAGCCTGGTGCTACAACCGCTTCCACACCATGCAGCTGCCGGAGTTCCTCGGCTTCTTCTCCGGGAAGCGCTTTGTGGCGATCGCCACGGCGTTCCTCTCTTTCCTGATGGGGCTGCTGCTGCCGTACGTCTGGCAGCATATTCAGGCCGGTATCGACGCGCTCTCGGTGATCGTAAACGGTGATAACCAGGCGGCATCGACCTTTATCTTCGGGCTGGTGGAGCGCGCGCTGATCCCGCTCGGCCTGCACCACATCTGGTATCCGTCCTTCTGGTATTCGTTCGGGGATTACACCACCCAGGCGGGCCAGGTGATCCACGGTGACCAGACCATCTGGTTCAAAATGCTCGAAGAGGGGGTGAAATCCTTCAGCAGCGACACCTACCAGAACGCCGGTAAGTTCATGCAGGGCGAGTTCCCGCTGATGCTGTTCGCGCTGCCTGCTGCATGCCTGGCGATGTACCACGAAGCGCATACGAAGAATAAGAAAATCGCGGCCGGTATTCTCTTCTCCGCTGCCCTCACCTGCTTCCTGACGGGGATCACCGAGCCGGTAGAGTTCACCTTTATCTTCGTGGCGCCGATTCTGTACGTCTTCAACGCCATCATGGCGGGCCTGGCGTACATGACCATGTACCTGCTGCACGCGCATATCGCCAAATCGTTCTCGGCGGGCTTTATCGACTACCTGTCGTTCGGGATCCTGCCGTCGTTTAACGGCTATCAGACCAACTTCCTGAGTGCCATTATCATCGGCATTCCGATGGCGCTGATTTACTACTTCACGTTCCGCTTCGTGATCCGTCGTTTCGACGTGAAAACGCCGGGCCGTACGGAGGTGACCGCCAGCGCGAATGACAAGTCCGATTCCGAACTTGCCACCGAAATCATCGGCCTGCTGGGCGGCGCGCAGAACATTGACTCCGTCGGCTCCTGCATCACCCGCCTGCGTCTGGAAGTGGCGAAGAGCGATGCGGTGGACAGGGACGGACTGAACGGGCTCGGCGCGCGCGGCGTGGTCTTCGTCGGCGACAACGGGATCCAGGTGATTTTCGGTGCCAGAGCACAGTTTATCGCCCAGACCATGTCCACCATGATCGGCAAATAATAAGATGCCTGAACGACACGTCTCCTGTACGCTGTGAGACGTGTCTTATCCGGCTGATAATCGGTAAATTTCAGGGAGCGGTTTTGAAGAAAGTCAGCATCATTGATGTCGCAAAGCACGCGGGCGTCTCGGTCTCTACCGTGTCGCTGGTGCTACGTCAGAAAGGGAAAATCTCAGAGGCGACGATCGAGAAGGTCAATGCCGCCATCACGACGCTGGGCTATGTTCATAACGTTGCCGCTGCCAACCTCCGCGCCAACACCTCCAATCTTATCGGCCTGATCCTGCGCGACTTCAGCGACAGCTTTTCCATCAAGGTGATGGCGAGCATCGTTCAGGAGCTGGAGAAGCAGGGTTATATGGTGTTTCTCGGCCAGCCGCTGAACGACCAGGAACATCTGGAACGGACCCTGCTGTCGTTTAAGCAGCAGGGCGTCGCGGGCGTTATTTATCTGGCGTCTGACACCCGTAACGCCGCTTTACCGGAGCAGATCCGCCAGTGCCCGCTGCCGCTGGTGGCGGTCTCGCAGTCTCTGCTGGACGAAAAATGCAATCTGGTCATGCGCGATAATCGCCAGGCAGCGAACCTTGCCGCACGCTATCTTATCGAACGCGGACACCGCACGATCGCCTACATTGGCGGGCGCGAGGGCTGTCTTATCCGCGAGCAGCGCCTGCTCGGCTTTCGCAGCGCGATGACGCAAAACGGGCTGGTCTGGCGCGATGATTATTCACCGGCCTGCAGCGACGACACCCAGGCCGCCGCGATGGCAACGCGCCAGCTGCTGGAGAAAAACAGCTCCATCACCGCCCTGCTTTGCCACTCCCCGGATGCGATGATCGGCTCCATTTCCGGCATTCACCAGGTGGGCCGCACCGTGGGGAAAGACGTGTTCCTGACCCAGCAGGTGGCGCTGATCGGTTTTGAAGATATGCTCCACGTCAACCTCACCTCCCCTTCCTTCACCTACGTCTCTTCGGCCAGCGATGAAACCGGACGACAGGCGGCGGGGCTGATTATCCGCAAGCTGAAGGAGCCGGATCTGCAAACCCAGCGCATTACGCTGTCCGGGCAGCTTATCGCCCGCGAGTCGGCGTAAAATCAGAATTTGACACAGGTTTGCTGCAGCGAATTCGCTGCTATATTGCTGTGATTTGCCATGGATAATTGCAATGCCTACCGTTATCACTCACGCTGCTGTTCCCCTTTGCCTGGGCTTAGGTCTGGGAACGAAAGTCATCCCTCCCCGCCTGCTGTTTGCCGGGATCGTGCTCGCCATGCTGCCGGACGCCGACGTGCTGGCGTTCAAATTCGGCGTCGCCTACGGGAATATTTTCGGCCACCGCGGCTTTACCCATTCGCTGCTGTTTGCCTTTGCGGTACCGATACTCTGCGTGCTGATTGGCCGACGATGGTTCCGGGCCAGCCTGACGCGCTGCTGGCTGTTCTTAACCGTTTCACTGCTGTCGCACAGCCTGCTGGATTCCGTTACCACCGGCGGAAAAGGCGTCGGCTGGCTGTGGCCGTGGTCAGACGAGCGCTTCTTTGCGCCGTGGCAGGTGATTAAGGTCGCGCCGTTTGCGCTGTCGCGCTACGCCACGCCGTACGGGCATGAGGTCATTATCTCGGAACTGCTGTGGGTGTGGCTGCCGGGGGTGGTGCTGATGGGGATGTTGTGGTGGAAAAGAAGGTAAAAGTAGGCCCGGTAAGCGTTAGCGCCACCGGGCGTTACAGACTTACTTACGACGCCAGGTCGTCCCCTGCGGGCCGTCTTCCAGAATGATGCCCATCTCGGTCAGACGGTTACGCGCCGCATCCGCCGCCGCCCAGTCTTTGGCCTGACGCGCTTCCAGACGCGCTTTAATCAGCGCTTCAATTTCCGCCACTTCACCGTCGTCCGCCTGCGCACCGCTCTGCAGGAACGCGTCCGGCTCCTGCTCCAGCAGGCCGAGCACGGAAGAGAGCTTACGCAGATGGGACGCCAGCGCATTCGCCGCTGCCATGTCCTCTGACTTCAGGCGGTTCACTTCGCGCGCCATGTCGAACAGTACGGAGTAGGCTTCCGGGGTGTTGAAATCATCGTTCATCACCTCAACGAAGCGCGCTTCGAACGCTTCGCCGCCCGCCGCAGGCACAGATTTGTCGGTGCCGCGCAGCGCGGTGTACAGACGCTCCAGCGCCGAGCGCGCCTGCTTCAGGTTCTCTTCGCTGTAGTTCAACTGGCTACGATAGTGGCCAGACATCAGGAAGTAGCGCACGGTTTCCGCATCGTAATACTTCAGCACGTCGCGCACGGTGAAGAAATTGCCCAGCGATTTCGACATCTTCTCGCGGTCAACCATCACCATCCCGGAGTGCATCCAGTAGTTAACGTACTCGCCGCCGTGGGCGCAGGTGGACTGCGCAATTTCGTTTTCGTGGTGCGGGAACATCAGATCCGAACCGCCGCCGTGAATGTCGAAGTGATTGCCCAGCTGCTTGCAGTTCATCGCGGAACATTCAATGTGCCAGCCCGGACGGCCTTCGCCCCACGGGGATGGCCAGCTCGGCTCGCCCTCTTTGGACATCTTCCACAGCACGAAGTCCATCGGGTTACGCTTCACGTCAACCACGTCCACGCGCGCGCCGGCCTGCAGCTGGTCCAGGTCCTGACGGGAAAGCGCGCCGTAGGTTGGGTCCGTCGGGACGGAGAACATCACGTCGCCGTTTTCCGCTACGTACGCATGACCGCGTTCGATCAGCTTTTCGGTGATCTCAATAATTTCGTGGATATGGTGGGTCGCACGCGGCTCGCTGTCCGGACGCAGAATATTGAGGGCATCAAAATCTTTGTGCATCTCAACAATCATGCGATCCACCAGCGCAACAAAGCTTTCGCCGTTTTCATTAGCGCGCTTGATGATTTTGTCGTCGATGTCGGTGATGTTACGCACGTACTTCAGGTTATAGCCCAGGAAGCGCAGGTAGCGAGAGACCACGTCGAACGCGACAAAGGTACGGCCATGGCCGATATGACAGAGATCGTAAACCGTAATACCACACACGTACATGCCGACTTCCCCGGCATGGATAGGTTTAAATTCCTCTTTCTGGCGCGTCATTGTATTAAAGATTTTTAACATCGAAGATTCCATGTAAACACGTGTGTGAGTTGTTTGTTCCATATAATACCCATAATTCGGAATAGGATCAGCACACAATGCAAGGTGATCGCGTCCTGTGGTTATGCTATAACAAGCCCCTATATATGACCCGAAGGCGGGTCGACGTACCACAATAACGGAACAGGATGCAAAAATGGTTACTTTCCACACTAATCATGGCGATATCGTAATCAAGACCTTTGATGACAAAGCGCCTGAAACAGTTAAAAACTTCCTGGACTACTGCCGCGAAGGTTTCTACAACAACACTATTTTCCACCGCGTGATCAACGGCTTTATGATCCAGGGCGGCGGTTTCGAGCCTGGCATGCGCCAGAAAGAGACCAAAGAGGCGATCAAAAACGAAGCGAACAACGGCCTGAAAAACACCCGCGGTACGCTGGCAATGGCCCGTACTCAGGCACCACACTCTGCCACCGCGCAGTTCTTCATCAACGTAGCGGACAACGACTTCCTGAACTTCTCCGGCGAAAGCCTGCAGGGCTGGGGCTACTGCGTGTTCGCAGAAGTGGTTGAAGGTATGGACGTGGTCGACAAGATCAAAGCCGTCTCTACCGGCCGCAGCGGCATGCACCAGGACGTTCCTAAAGAAGACGTTGTGATTACAAGCGTGACCGTCAGCGAGTAATTCGTGGCGACACTCTTTATTGCGGATCTGCATCTGCAAACAGAAGAACCGGCGATAACCGCCGGTTTTCTGCGTTTTTTACGCGGTGAAGCGAAAAGCGCCGATGCGCTGTACATCCTGGGCGATCTGTTTGAAGCCTGGATTGGCGACGACGATCCTAACCCGCTGCATCGTGAAATGGCTGCCGCCATTAAAACGCTGGTAGATTCCGGCGTCCCCTGCTACTTCATTCACGGCAACCGTGATTTCCTGCTCGGCAAGCGCTATGCCCGCGAAAGCGGTATGACGCTGCTGCCGGAAGAACAGGTGCTCGATCTCTATGGCCGCAAGGTACTGATCATGCACGGCGACACGCTCTGCACCGACGATACCGGCTACCTGGCGTTTCGCGCTAAGGTCCACACCCCGTGGATCCAGAAGGTGTTCCTTGCCCTGCCGCTGTTTATCCGCAACCGCATCGCCGCCAGAATGCGTGCGGGCAGCAAAGCCGCCAACAGCAGTAAATCCCTGACCATCATGGACGTCAACCCGCAAGCTGTGGTGAGCGTGATGGAAAAGCATGGCGTTCAGTGGCTGATCCACGGTCATACCCATCGCCCTGACGTGCATTCTCTGAGCGCCAACGGTGAACCGGCCCATCGCGTGGTATTGGGCGCATGGCACACTGAGGGTTCGATGGTCAAAGTCACCCCGGAAGGTGTCGAACTGATCGCTTTTCCGTTTTAACGTTTTCTCGTCGTTTCGCTTGTTTCTCAGCCACGCAACCGTTTTCCTTGCCCGTATAACATGCTATTCTCTGTGCCCTCGAAAGCAGTGTGTTTCGCACCACAGGAGTTTTAAGACGCATGTCTTCCCGCAATAATCCGGCGCGTGTCGCCATCGTGATGGGGTCCAAAAGCGACTGGGCTACCATGCAGTTCGCCGCCGAAATCTTTGAAATCCTGAATGTTCCGCACCACGTTGAAGTGGTTTCCGCACACCGTACGCCGGACAAACTGTTCAGCTTCGCCGAAAGCGCCGAAGAGAACGGGTATGAGGTGATTATTGCCGGTGCGGGCGGCGCAGCACATCTGCCGGGCATGATTGCCGCCAAAACGCTGGTGCCGGTTCTGGGCGTCCCGGTACAAAGCGCCGCGTTAAGCGGTGTCGATAGCCTCTACTCCATCGTCCAGATGCCGCGCGGTATTCCTGTCGGTACGCTGGCAATTGGCAAAGCGGGCGCGGCGAACGCCGCCCTGCTGGCCGCGCAAATTCTTGCAACGCACGACAAAGATTTACACCAGCGCCTGGCGGAGTGGCGTAAAGCCCAGACCGACGAGGTGCTGGATAACCCGGACCCGCGGGGTGCGGCATGAAGCAGGTTTGCGTCCTCGGCAACGGCCAGCTGGGCCGCATGCTGCGTCAGGCTGGCGAACCGTTGGGGATTGCCGTCTGGCCCGTCGGGCTGGACGCCGAGCCGGAAGCGGTGCCGTTCCATCAGAGCGTAATCACCGCCGAAATTGAACGCTGGCCGGAAACCGCCCTGACCCGCGAGCTGGCGCGCCATAACGCCTTCGTGAACCGCGACGTGTTCCCGATCATTGCCGACCGTCTGACGCAGAAGCAGCTGTTCGACAAGCTGGGCCTCGCAACCGCCCCGTGGCAGCTCCTGTCTGATAAAAGCGAGTGGAATGACGTCTTCGCCATGCTGGGCGAGCTGGCGATTGTGAAGCGCCGCGTGGGTGGCTACGACGGCCGCGGCCAGTGGCGCCTGCGCGCAGGCGACACCGCCGAGCTGCCGGACGACTGCTACGGCGAGTGCATCGTTGAGCAGGGCATCAACTTCAGCGGCGAAGTGTCGCTGGTTGGCGCACGCGGGCACGATGGCCGCACGGTGTTTTACCCGCTGACGCATAACTTGCATCAGGACGGCATTCTGCGCACCAGCGTCGCCTTCCCGCACGCCAATGCCGACCAGCAGGCGCAGGCGGAAGAGATGCTTTCTGCCATCATGCACGAGCTGGGCTACGTGGGCGTGATGGCGATGGAGTGCTTCGTCACGCCGTCGGGCCTGCTGATCAACGAGCTGGCGCCGCGCGTGCACAACAGCGGCCACTGGACGCAAAACGGCGCCTCTATCAGCCAGTTCGAACTGCACCTGCGTGCCATCACCGACCTGCCGCTGCCACAGCCCGTCGTTAACAGCCCGTCGGTGATGATCAACCTGATCGGGACCGATCTGAACTACGACTGGCTGAAGCTGCCGCTGGTGCATCTGCACTGGTATGACAAAGAGGTTCGCGCGGGTCGTAAAGTGGGTCATCTCAACCTGAACGACAGCGATACCGACCGCCTGAGCGCCACCCTGGAGGCGATCGTTCCTCTCCTGCCGCCAGAATACGCGAGCGGAATTGTCTGGGCACAGTCAAAGCTCAAGTAAGACATCTGCGCCGGGGAGTTGACCTTCCCCTTCCCCGGCGTACAATCCCCGCCCATTGCTGCTGAGTTTTCTTCTGGAATCACCATGAACGATGGAACGGACTATCGCGCGATCCTCGCGTCTGATACCCCTTTAATCGACGTTCGCGCGCCGATCGAATTTGCCCAGGGTGCGATGCCCGCCGCACTCAACCTGCCCTTAATGAACGACGACGAGCGTGCCGCCGTGGGTACCTGCTATAAGCGCCAGGGACCCGACGCCGCGCTGGCGCTCGGCCATAGCCTGGTGAGCGGCGAGACGCGGGAGGCGCGCATTAACGCCTGGCGCGAAGCCAGCCTTGCGCACCCCGAGGGCTATCTCTGCTGCGCGCGCGGCGGTCAGCGCTCGCATATCTCTCAGGCCTGGCTGAAAGAAGCTGGCATCGACTACCCGCTGATCCGCGGCGGCTATAAGGCCCTGCGCCAGACGGCGATTCAGGTCACCATTGAGCAGTCGCAAAAGCCGATGGTGCTTATCGGCGGCTGTACCGGCAACGGTAAAACGCTGCTGGTGAAGCAGCACGCGCAGGGCATCGATCTGGAAGGGCTGGCGCACCATCGCGGTTCGTCGTTTGGCCGCACGCTTACGCCGCAGCTTTCCCAGGCGAGCTTTGAGAATCACCTTGCGGTTGAGCTCTTGAAAAAAGACGCCGCGCGCTGGGTGCTGGAGGACGAGGGCCGGATGATTGGCTCCAACCACCTGCCGGAGTGCCTGCGCGACCGCATGGTTGACGCCCCTATCGTTGTCGTCGAAGACCCGTTTGAAACCCGACTTGAGCGCCTGCGCGAAGAGTATTTTGACCACATGTGGGCGGATTTTTCTGCCGCGTACGGTGAGGAGGGGGGCTGGAAGGAGTACAGCGAGTACCTGCACCACGGCCTGTTTGCCATTCGCCGTCGGCTTGGGCTACAGCGTTTTGCGGAATTTACGGCGCTGCTGGACGCGGCCCTTGCCGAACAACAGCGAACGGGCAGCACCGACGCGCACTTCAGCTGGCTTGTACCGCTGCTGAAGGACTATTACGACCCGATGTACGGCTATCAGCTGGAGAAGAAAGCGGAGAAGATTGTCTATCGCGGGACGTTCGCAGAAATTGCCGAGTGGCTTAATCGCTAAAAAAAGCCGGGTGGCGAGGTAAAAGCAAAACGGCAACCTGGGTTGCCGTTTTTAATGTTTTTTCCCTCTCCCCGTGGGAGAGGGTCAGGGTGAGGGCATCAGGCCGCACCCTACATGACACCTTAGAAGTCGTAACGCAGACGCACCAGGTTCATGTCGCCCAGGTTGTCGGTGCTGGAGGTGAACACGTGTTCGTAATCCACGCGGAAACCGTAATCCAGCTGGAAGCTGATACCCACGCCGTTGTCGATGCGCTGGTAGTTACGGCCGTTCACGTACTCGATGCGGTCACCCATGAAGTAAGGCTGGATGGATTTCACCGCGTACTGACCGATTGGGAATTTGTACCCTGCGAAGTATTCAATACCCCACGCGTCGCCCGCAAAGTAGTCGTTAACAGACACTTTTTTGGTGGTCAGGAAGTTCTGGTACCAGCCGCCGCCCGCGGAGAAGGTCCAGTTGTCCGGCGTCCAGCTCAGCGCGGTACCGACAATATTCTGGTCGTAGGATTTGCTGTCGCCGTTGTCCGGGTTACGCATGTCCGCGCGGGTGTAGTTCCACGCAGCGCCCCAGGTCAGATCGGTGGTCAGGTGGTAATCGATACCCAGTGAGCCGCCGCCTTTACGCTTGTAGCGCAGGCCGTTGCCCGGCAGGTATTCGCTGTCTTCAAACAGGTAGGATGCATAGATGTCCGCATCGCCCACGGTTTTCTTATATTTCAGCATCTGGCGTGAACGGTAAGAGCCGTCGTAGTCGCCATTGATCCCGTTACCCGGCGCCTGGCCGATCATGTCGTAGTCCCAGATATCGGTTTTCGCGCCCACCACATCGTAGTACACGCTGTTCTGCTGGCCGAAGGTCAGCGTACCCCAGGTATCGCTCTTCAGGCCGGTGTAGAGCATACGGCGTGAGGTGTCGTGCGCGCCGTCGGCGTAGTGGTTATCCCAGTTAAACTGCGCCGGAATGTTCACCCCCAGCTCGTAGTAGCTGATCCAGCTGATGTCATCGAACAGGTAGTAGTCTGCCGCGAAACGGAAGCGGGTACCGCCGTCAAAGCCGTTACGCTTGTAGCCGTTTTTGCCGTCATCGCCGGTCATGTTCTGGAACTGAGGACGAATACTGCCGCCAACGGTGAAGTTCAGGCGGCTCAGCGGGTTACCCGCCTGAGGATCCTGCTTAAGTACGGTGATTTCTGCCTGAGATGCAAAAGTAGTCAATACCACTGCCGCGCCGATCGTTGCCGCCAGCGCTGATTTTTTTATAGTCATTATTTTTCCTTAATAGACACGCTGCTAAATATTTAGCTGGTGAATATTAACCGGAAATTTTCGGGCTGTGTGGGCGGGTTTTTAATGTTTTGTGCTACTAAATGCGTTGGCATTATCACTTTGTGCTATTTAAGCATTACGCACCGGCATAAAAACCGGTGCGTAATTATTACCATGCCAAATCAATTCACAAACTGCCGGAACAGGGCCTTGCCCTTTAACAATCGCGCCCCGAGCCAGCCCCCGCAGAGGGAGAGCAGCACCGCGCCGCAGAGAGGGAGTACTAGCCAGAGACGCCAGTCAGGCTCCCACGGGAAGTCGAAGACCTTTGTCTGCAGCACCGCCAGCGCCGTCTCCGCGCCAATCGCCGCGACCAGACCCGCCACCAGCCCAAGCAGCGCAAACTCGCTCCAGAGCGTCGCCCGCAGCAGCCGCTTACCCGCGCCGAGCGTGCGGTAGACTATCAGTTCCTGATGACGCTGGCGCATGCCCACCTGCACCTGCGCCAGCAGCAGCAATATGCCGCAGATTGTCACCAGCACCACCATCACCTCCAGCGCGCGGCTCACCTGCTCCAGCACCTGCCCGACCTGTTTGAGGATCGCGCCAATATCCAGCAGGCTCACCGTCGGGAACTCCCGGTTAAGCTGCGTCAGCATGCCGTTGCCGTTTTCCCAGCGGAAGCTGGTCAGCCAGCTCTGCGGCTGCCCGTCCAGCGCGCCCGGCGGGAAGATGAAGAAGAAGTTTGGCCGCAGGCTTTCCCAGTCCACTTTACGGAGGCTGGTGACTTTGGCGGTAAAATCCTGGGTATCACCGGTGAAGGTCACGCTGTCCCCGAGCTTCACGTTCAGGCGCGTCGCCAGCCCCTCTTCCATCGACACCTCTCCCGCTTTCGGCGGCCAGGTACCGGCGGTAATCGGGTTATGGTCGGGACGTTTCTCCTGCCAGGTCAGGTTGAGTTCGCGGTTAAGCGACTCGTCCTTGTTCCCCTCGGTTGACTGGCCGTTGATCTGCGTCAGACGCGCGCGGACGATGGGATAGAACGACTCGGGGATAATGTGATGCTCCGACAGGAAACCCTTCAGCGGCGTCACCTGTTCCGGTGCGATGTTGATCAGGAAATAGTTCGGGCTTTCCGGCGGAAGCTGCTGCTGCCAGCGATCCAGCAGATCTCCGCGAAGCACGAGAAGCAGCGCCAGCAGCATAAACGACAGCGAAAAGGCCGACAGCTGGCTGAGCGTTGACCAGGGCTGATGCAGCAGGCGGTTGACCGCCAGCCGCACCGGCAGGGATTTTACCGTCAGCCTTTTCAGAACGTTGAGCAGTATCCAGCCCAGCACGCCGCACAGCAGCGCCAGTACCACCGCGCCGGCCAGCACGGCCCACAGCAGGGTGCTGCCGCCCATCAGCCAGGCCAGCAGCCCGACCGCAACAGCAATAATCGCCGGAAGATAGAACTTCAGCGGCCAGACGTTCGCCACCACATCATTGCGCAGCACCCGCAGCGGCTGCGTCGCGAGCAGCAGGCGGTACGGGCGCAGCCCCACCAGCACCGAGATCACCGTCATCGCGCCCATCGCCCACAGCCACGGCCAGAGGCTTGCCGGGGGCAAAGCGGCCGGCAGCACCGGTTTCAGCATCACCATCAGCAGTTTTTCAAACAGCAGGCCTATTATTCCGCCAGTGAGCGCAGAGAGGGCCAGCAGCATCAGCCACTGGCCGACGATCAGCTTGCGCAGCTGCGCCCGCCCCGCGCCGAGGGTTTTAAGGATCGCCACCAGGTCGTAGCGGCTGCGGCAGTAGTGCCCCATCGCCACGGCAACCGCCGCCACCGCCAGCAGCAGGGTTAACAGCGCCGACAGCAGCAGGAACTGTTGGGAACGTTCGAGGGATTTGCCGAGCGCCCCTTCGTCCTGCTCCAGCCCGTACCAGCGGTGTTCCGGCTTGAGCTGCGGCAGAAGCCATTTTTCATACGACTCCAGCTGCGCGGGCGTGCCGCCAAACTTGTAGCGCCAGGTGACGCGGCTTCCCGGCTGGACGGCGTTGGTTTTCGCGACATCGGCGGTGTTCATCAGCAGGCGCGGCGCGAGCTGGAACGGGTTAAAGCCGGAGTCGGGCTCCTGCACCACTTCCCCGGCGATTTTCAGCGTGGCATCGCCAACGTCAATACTGTCGCCGGGCTTCAGGTTGAGAAGTGCCATCAGGCGCGATGCCAGCAGCACCGTGCCGGGCGTCGGCTTTAGCCCCGGCGGGCTGGTTTGTAATTCCCCGTACATCGGGTAGATGTCATCCACGGCCTTCACGCTGGCGAGCTGCGGGGTGTCCCCCGCGAAGGTCATGGTCTGGAAGGTGAGCTGCTCTCCCACCTTTAGCCCTTCCTTGCGCGCTTCCTCAATCCAGCCAGGCGGCACAGGACGCGAGCTTTGCAGCGCCCGGTCCCCGGCCATAAATTCGCGGCTCTGCTGGCTGAGCCCTTTTTCCATACGGTCGCTGACGCTGCCGAGCGCCAGCACGCAGGCCACCGCCAGGCTTAACGCCAGCCAGACAATCAGCAGTGAGGGCGAGCGCCATTCGCGCCAGAACCAGCGGGCGATCATGCTTCCTCCTGAAGAATACCGTTCACCAGCCGCAGGCGGCGGTCGCAGCGGGCGGCCAGCTGCGGATCGTGGGTCACGAGGATCAGCGTGGTGCCATGTTCGCGGTTAAGCGAAAACAGCAGGTCAGCAATTTTATCCCCGGTTTTACGGTCAAGGTTGCCGGTGGGTTCATCGGCAAACAGTACTTCCGGGCGGCCGTTAAACGCCCGCGCCAGCGCCACGCGCTGCTGCTCGCCGCCGGAAAGCTGTGCCGGAAGGTGGTCGAGGCGCTTGCCCAGGCCGAGCTGTTCCAGCAGCGCCTTCGCATGCGTGCGGCTTTCGCGGCTCTTTTCGCCGCGCAGCAGCGCCGGGAGCTCGACGTTTTCCAGCGCGTTCAGGGTCGGGATCAGCATAAAAGACTGAAAGACAAAACCGATATGCCGTGCGCGCAGCGCGGCTCGCGCCTCTTCATCAAGCTGGTGCAGCGGTTGCCCGACCAGGTGGACTTCGCCGCTGCTGCCGTCGTCCAGACCGGCCAGAATCGCCAGCAGCGTAGACTTGCCGGAACCGGATTCGCCAATCAGCGCGATGGTTTCGGCGCGTTTGACAACGAGTTCAACTCCGGTAAGGATTGAAAGCTCCTGCTCCCCCTGACCGACGGACTTCTTAAGACGATGAACTTCAACACTGTTTTCCGCTGGCATTTGCCCTTCCTGTTTTTGATGCTGATGACCTTCCGCGCGGCGGCAGCGGACACGTTACTGATTCTTGGCGACAGCCTGAGCGCGGGCTACCGCATGGCGGCCAGCGCGGCCTGGCCGGCTCTGCTCAATGACAAGTGGCAAAGCAAGACGACCGTTATCAACGGCAGCATCAGCGGCGATACCTCGCAGCAGGGTCTGTCGCGCCTGCCTGCGCTGCTCAAGCAGCATCAGCCGCGCTGGGTGCTGGTTGAGCTTGGCGGTAATGACGGCCTGCGTGGCTTCCAGCCGCAGCAAACCGAGCAAACGCTGCGTACCATTTTGCGGGACATCAAGGCGGCAAACGCCCAGCCGCTGCTGATGCAAATTCGCCTGCCCGCCAACTACGGTCGTCGGTATAATGAGGCCTTTAGCGCGATCTACCCTAAGCTTGCCAAAGAGTTTGATATTCCGCTCCTGCCATTTTTCATGGAAGAGGTCTATCTCAAACCCCAGTGGATGCAGGACGACGGTATCCACCCCAATCGCGATGCGCAGCCGTTTATTGCCGACTGGATGGCAACGCGGCTGGCTCCTTTAGTTAAACATGACTCGTAATTCAGCGGAGTTCCTGACAGGTAAAGTTATGCAAAAATCGGTCTTAATTACAGGATGTTCCAGCGGAATCGGCCTTGAGAGCGCGCTTGAACTAAAGCGCCAGGGATTTCGGGTGCTGGCAGCGTGCCGCAAGCCTGACGATGTCGAGCGCATGAACGGGCTGGGCTTTACCGGCATACAGCTGGATATGGACTCGCCGGAGAGCGTTGAACGCGCCGCCGACGAGGTGATAGCCCTGACCGAAGGCCGTCTGTACGGTCTCTTTAATAATGCCGGTTACGGCGTGTATGGCCCGCTGGATACGCTCTCGCGCGAAACGCTGGAGAAGCAGTTTTCAACCAATTTCTTCGGCGTCCATCAGCTCACCATGCGTCTGCTCCCGGCCATGCTGCCGCACGGCGAAGGGCGCATCGTGATGACATCGTCAGTGATGGGGCTGATTTCCACCCCGGGCCGCGGCGCCTACGCCGCCAGCAAATATGCGCTGGAAGCCTGGTCCGACGCCCTGCGCATGGAGCTGCGCCACAGCGGCATCAAGGTCAGCCTGATTGAACCCGGCCCGATCCGTACCCGCTTTACCGAAAACGTGAACCAGACCCAGGCGGACAAGCCGGTCGAAAACCCCGGCATCGCCGCACGTTTTACCCTCGGGCCAGAGGCGGTGGTTGCCAAAGTGCGCCATGCTTTTGAGAGCGAGCATCCCAAAATGCGCTATCCGGTGACGCTGGTCACCCATGCCGTCGGCTGGTTAAAGCGCCTGCTGCCGGGCAGGATAATGGACAAAATTTTGCACGGCTGAGTTGAAGCGACGACGCTCATCCCCATGTAAAGAGTAAACCGACAAAAGAGAAAGCCGCATGTCCGTACAGAATATCGTCAATATTACAGAAGCAAACCTGCAACAGGTCCTCGAACAGTCGATGGCTAAACCGGTGCTGTTCTACTTCTGGTCTGAGCGCAGCCAGCACTGTCTGCAGCTGACGCCGGTGCTGGAAAGCCTTGCCGCGCAGTACAACGGTCAGTTCATTCTAGCGAAACTGGACTGTGACGCCGAGCCGATGGTGGCGTCGCAGTTTGGTCTGCGCGCCATTCCAACCGTTTATCTGTTCCAGAACGGCCAGCCTGTCGATGGCTTCCAGGGCCCCCAGCCGGAAGAGGCGATTCGCGCCCTGCTGGATAAAGTGCTGCCGCGCGAAGAAGAGCTGAAAGCGCAGGAAGCGATGGCGCTGATGCAGGAAGGCAAATACGACGAGGCGCTGCCGCTGCTGAAAGAGGCGTGGCAGCTGTCGAACCAGAACAGCCAGATCGGCCTGCTGCTGGCGGAAACGCAGATCGCCCTGCACCGTTCAGAAGACGCGGAAGCCGTGCTCAAGACGGTTCCAATGCAGGATCAGGATACCCGCTATCAGGGGCTGGTGGCGCAGATTGAGCTGCTAAAGCAGGCGGCGGACACTCCGGAAATTCAGCAGCTGCAGCAGCAGGTGGCCGACAACCCGGCGGATGCCGCGCTGGCAAGCCAGCTGGCGCTCCAGCTGCATCAGGTGGGACGTAACGAAGAGGCGCTGGAGCTGCTGTTCAGCCACCTGCAGAAAGATCTGGCTGCCGCAGACGGTCAGGCGCGCAAGATGTTCCAGGAGATCCTGGCCGCGCTGGGCACCGGAGACGCGCTGGCGTCGAAGTATCGTCGTCAGTTGTACGCGCTGCTCTATTAACAAAAAATGCCCGGTGGCGCTAACGCTTACCGGGCCTCCAAAAACGGATATTACCCCGTCTTTTTCAACTGCGTCACCACCAGCTGGTGGCGCGGGTTGTAGAACTTCCGATAGGTCAGGTAGCAGGCAATGATGGTTGACAGGCTCGCCGTGGAAAGCAGCATAAACGTCACCATGATCTGATACTTAATCGCTTTTACCGGATCGATACCGGCAAAGATCAGCCCCGACATCATGCCCGGCAGGCTCACCAGCCCCACCGTTTTGGCAGAATCCACGGTCGGGATCAGCGATGAGCGAATGCTCTCACGAATCAGCCGCGCTGAAGCCACTTTTGGCGTCGCCCCCAGGCTTAACTTCTCCTGCAGCTGCTGCTGTTCACTGCTGAAACGCTGGCCGAGGTTGTTGTAGCACAGGCCAACGGCCACCATGGCGTTTCCCGCAATCATCCCGGAGATAGGGATCACCTGCATCGGCGTAAACTCAATCGAGCCAGAGAGCACCAGCACCGCCAGGGTGAGCGCCGTCCCGGTGGTAATCGCGATAAATGACGAGATAAACGCCTTATCAATATATTTACTGCGTTTCTGCGCGTTCCACGCCGCGTTAAAGCAGATGAAGAGCACCATCAGCAGCGTCAGCACCGCGTGGTTGACGTTGAAAATATACTTCAGCACATAGCCGACGATGACGAGCTGCACCACCGCGCGGCAGATACTCCAGACAATATCTTTTTCCAGGCCCAGCTTTTCCCGGTAGCTGACGACGATAGCAATCAGCACCAGCACCATCGAAAACGCCAGAGATTCATTGGTAATGTTATGCTCACCCACGGTTGGCCTCCTGCATTTTCCCGCCGTGCGGCTGGAGCGTAATCACGTCATCCGCATGGGTAATTTCGTTTGAGTCGTGCGTCACCCACAGCACGGCAATATTCTGCTCGCGGGCGTAACGATGAATAATCTCGTTGACGTTGCGTTTGTTGGTATCATCGAGCGCGCTGGTGATCTCATCCAGCAGCAATACCTTCGGTAAGAACTGCAGATTACGGATCAGCGAGACGCGCTGCTTTTCGCCGCCCGAGAGCTCACTGATGGATTTGGTCAGCGTCTCCTTCGCCAGGCCAAAACGGGCCAGATCGTCGATGAATTTTTCCGGCTCCGGCGTTTTATTGCGGATTTGCCACGGAAAAATCAGGTTATCAAAAACCGTGTCGCCAAAAAGCACGGGCGTTTGGACGCAATAAGAGACCTGCTGGCGATAGCTTTCCGGGGAAAGTGACGCAATATCCTGCCCTTCAAACAGAATGGTTCCCTCCGTTGGGCTCAGCAGTGAGGCCACAATCTTCAGTAAGGTGCTTTTACCGCAGCCTGACGGCCCCGTTATCAGCTTGAACTCACCGGGAGAAAGGTTAAACCCGACGTGCTGAAGGATCGTGTTATTTGCGACACGAAAGCCGACGTCCTTTATCTGCAAAACTGCATTTTCGTTGTTCATATTTTTTCCAGTAACTCCTGAACGTTATTAGCATAATCCGTGCCGCTCGTTCGTCACAACGCGTTTTAGCGCCCCCTTTCGCCACCAAGACTTCCGATTGTGTTTACTGTGCATTCATTAGACATGCTTTACACTTTCGCTTTACAGTTTACGCCGTGACCTTAGCGACACTTCCGTATCCCTGGTTTAGAACATTCGTTAAAGTGGTGTTAAGCTCTGCCCGCAACACAATAAGGAAGTACAAGAATGTCTAATATTCACACTTTTTATGAGTTTTCTGAACTTGAACCCGGCGTGAAAACCATCGATCAGCTTCTTGCTGCCATTGCTTCAGAATCCGTTACGGCTTATGTGTTCGGGGGAGAGCTTGTCCGGTTCGTTAAGGGCCTGCTGAAGATGAAGCCGGTCATTCAGCTGAAGAATTGCCGCTTTGCGTTTGATAACGGCACTCGCTTCGTTGAAATCGACGGCAGAGGGAATGTCAAAGAGTTCGAGCCGGGCAAGGTTCCGGCCTGGTTCCAGTCTCCCGGTGAGTTTGCCCGCGGCCAGTGGCTGGTCAACCATGATTTTGCGGACCTGATGACGCCGGAATTTATCCGCGCGTTTATCGAACGCTTCCCGGACGTAAGCAAACGACGCGAACACGCGAACCTGCTGTTCGATCTGCAGCTCAATAAGCTGGCGCCCGCGCAGCCCGCGGCGAAAAAGACAGGCAACGTTCAGGGCAAAACGACCAAACCCAAAGTCACCGATCTGCAGTCTTTCGAACTCTTCAGCCAGTTTTATGCGCGTATGAAAACGGCAGTCTGTGCAGACCAGTTCCCGACGCTGCAAATTCTGACGGGACACGACGCCGTCAACGACGCACCCACCTCTCTGAAGGGCGCGGTACGCACCTGGTTTAAAGGGATCACCGGTCAGCTTCCGCCGAACAACAAGCGCGTGGGCGCGGGCAATGCGGAACTGTTCTGCGCGCCGATCCGCGAGCAGCTGCGCCAGGTCGAAGAGATTGGGCTGGAGACCTTCTATCACGGCCTGTCGAAAGCCATTGCCGATGCGGGTGACGATGCGCTGATCGCTGACTTTACCTACAGCTACCACTAACGCTCTGCCCCGCCCGTCGGACGGGGCGAATTTTAGCCCATTAGCCGATATACTTACGAATAGCAAACACGCGCTTTTTCTCATCAAAGCATGCAAAACAGGAGGTTTTTATGCTCATCGTTGTTCCCGTCCTTATATTCGTCGCGCTGGTTATCGTGGGCGCAGGTGTCAAAATTGTTCCTCAGGGTTACCAGTGGACCGTCGAGCGCTTCGGCCGCTATACCAACACGCTGCAGCCCGGCCTAAGCCTGATTGTTCCGTTCATGGACCGGATTGGTCGCAAGATCAACATGATGGAACAGGTGCTGGATATCCCCTCTCAGGAAGTGATCTCCAAAGATAACGCCAACGTTACCATTGATGCCGTCTGCTTTATTCAGGTGATTGATGCGCCGAAAGCGGCCTATGAGGTGAGCAACCTGGAGCTGGCGATCGTCAACCTGACGATGACCAACATCCGTACCGTGCTCGGCTCGATGGAGCTGGACGAAATGCTCTCCCAGCGCGACAGCATCAATACCCGCCTGCTGCACATTGTTGACGAGGCAACGAACCCGTGGGGGATCAAAGTCACCCGTATTGAGATCCGCGACGTGCGCCCACCGGCAGAGTTGATCGCCTCCATGAACGCGCAGATGAAGGCCGAGCGTACCAAGCGTGCCTATATTCTGGAAGCCGAGGGGGTCCGTCAGGCGGAGATCCTCAAAGCGGAAGGGGAAAAACAGTCGCAGATCCTGAAAGCCGAAGGCGACCGTCAGTCCGCGTTCTTACAGGCGGAAGCGCGTGAACGTTCCGCAGAAGCGGAAGCCCGCGCAACGCAGATGGTCTCCGAGGCGATTGCCGCCGGTGATATCCAGGCCGTGAACTACTTCGTGGCGCAAAAATATACCGATGCGCTGAAAGAGATCGGCTCCGCGAACAACAGCAAAGTGGTGATGATGCCCCTGGACGCCAGCAGCCTGATGGGCTCTATCGCAGGGATCGCCGAACTGATCAAAGACAGCGGAAACGAGCGTAAAAAATGATTGAGCTCATCGTTGCACATCCTCATGCCTTCTGGCTAAGCCTCGGTGGCTTATTGCTGGCGGCGGAGATGCTTGGCGGCAACGGCTACCTGCTCTGGAGCGGTGTTGCCGCTGTCATTACGGGCCTGCTGGTCTGGATCCTTCCTCTGGGCTGGGCGTGGCAGGGCGCGCTGTTTGCCGTGCTGACGCTGGTTGCCGCCTGGCTGTGGTGGCGCTGGCTTAACCGTCAGGTCAAAGAGCAGAAACCGCTGTCCGCGCATCTCAACCAGCGCGGACAGCAGATTGTCGGCAAGCGCTTTACGCTCGACGCCGCGCTGGTGAACGGGCGCGGACACATGCGCGTGGGCGACAGCTCTTGGCCGGTGGTGGCCGACGACGACCTCAGCGCCGGAACGCAGGTTGAGGTCATTGCGGTGGAAGGGATTACGCTGCGGGTAAAAGCCTGCTAGACGTGGGTTTTGCGATGGCAGCAGCCGGCAAGATTATCAATAATCGGGCATTCGGCGCTGTCATCACCCGGACAGGATTCCGCCAGCTGCAGCAGCTGTTCGCGCATCGCCTGTAGCTCGATGATGTGGCGCTCGATCTCCGCCACTTTTTCCAGCGTGCGTTTTTTCACGTCCGCGCTGTGGCGCTTCGGATCGTTAAACAGGTTAACCAGCTCGCCGCACTCTTCCAGGTTAAACCCCACCTGTCTTGCCTGGCGCAGCAGCGTCAGTTCATCGAGATGCAGCTGCGTGTAGCTTCGGTAGCCGTTTTCACTGCGCAGCGGTGGCGTTACCAGCCCCTTCTCTTCATAAAAGCGGATCGCCTTGCTGGTTAAGCCGGTTTTTTTTGCCACGTCACTGATATTCACATTTCCCCCTTGACCTTCCCCTTGATGGAAGGTTTAACCTTCATAACAGTTAGCGAAAAGCGTTACTCCGGTCAACAACTGACCAATATATTATACGGGAGTTTTGTTATGTCTCACACTATCGACCTGACGCTGGACGGCCTCTCCTGCGGCCACTGCGTCAAACGCGTTAAAGAAAGCCTGGAACAGCGTCCTGACGTTGAAAGCGCTGAAGTGACTATCGACCATGCCGCCGTGACCGGCAGCGCCAGCGCGGACGCGCTGATTGATACCATTAAACAGGCCGGTTATGGGGCGGAGTTAAGCCACCCAAAGGCTAACCCGCTGGCAGAGTCATCATCCCCGTCGGAAGCGCTGACAGCGGCCACTCCTGAGCTTCCGGCAGCGGATGATATTGATGACAGCCAACAGCTGCTGATCAACGGCATGAGCTGCGCCAGCTGCGTCTCCCGCGTGCAGAACGCCCTGCAGGCGGTACCGGGCGTCGCACAGGCACGGGTCAACCTTGCGGAGCGTACTGCGCTGGTGATGGGCAGTGCCTCCGCCGCAGATTTAGTGCAGGCCGTGGAAAAAGCGGGCTACGGGGCGGAGGCCATCGAAGATGATGCCGAGCGCCGCGAACGCCAGCAGGAAACGGCTATTGCCACCATGAAGCGCTTCCGCTGGCAGGCGATCGTCGCCCTGCTGGTCGGTATTCCGGTGATGGTGTGGGGCATGATGGGTGACAACATGATGGTCACCGCAGACAACCGCACGCTGTGGCTGGTGATTGGTTTAATTACCCTTGCGGTCATGGTCTTTGCAGGTGGGCATTTTTATACCAGCGCCTGGAAGAGCCTGAAAAACCGCACGGCGACGATGGATACGCTGGTTGCGCTCGGTACCGGCGCGGCGTGGCTTTACTCCATGAGCGTGAACGTCTGGCCCCAGTGGTTCCCGATGGAAGCCCGCCATCTCTATTATGAAGCCAGCGCCATGATTATCGGCCTGATTAACCTGGGCCACATGCTGGAAGCGCGCGCCCGTCAGCGCTCCTCGAAAGCGCTGGAACGCTTGCTCGATTTAACCCCGCCGACGGCCCGCGTGGTCACGGACGATGGGGAAAAAAGCGTCCCGCTGGCGGAGGTACAGCCGGGCATGACGCTGCGCCTGACCACCGGCGACCGGGTGCCCGTCGACGGTGAAATCACCCAGGGCGTCGCCTGGCTGGATGAAGCGATGTTGACCGGGGAGCCGATCCCCCAACAAAAATCACAGGGCGATGCGGTTCATGCCGGTACGGTAGTGCAGGACGGCAGCGTGCTGTTCCGCGCCAGTGCCGTCGGTAGCCACACCACGCTGTCGCGTATTATCCGCATGGTCCGCCAGGCCCAGAGCAGCAAGCCGGAGATTGGCCAGCTTGCTGACAAAATCTCGGCCATTTTTGTGCCGGTAGTGGTCGGCATTGCGCTGCTGAGCGCGGCGATCTGGTATTTCTTCGGCCCGGCACCGCAGATTGTCTACACCCTGGTCATCGCCACTACGGTGCTGATCATCGCCTGTCCGTGCGCTCTTGGCCTGGCGACGCCGATGTCAATTATCTCCGGCGTGGGCCGTGCCGCCGAGTTTGGCGTGCTGGTCCGTGATGCGGATGCCCTGCAGCGGGCGAGCACCCTGGATACGATTGTCTTTGATAAAACCGGCACGCTGACCGAGGGCAAACCGCAGGTAGTGGCCGTGAGCACCGCTGGCATTGCGCAAGAGGACGCGCTGCGCCTTGCCGCCGCGCTGGAGCAGGGTTCCAGCCACCCGCTGGCCCGCGCCATTCTCGATAAGGCGAATGCTTCTGCCCTGCCGCAGGTCAGCAATTTCCGTACCCTGCGCGGGCTTGGCGTCAGCGGTGAAGCCGATGGCCACGCGCTGCTGCTGGGTAACCAGGCATTGCTGAATGAAAACGGTGTTGATACGTCCGCGCTGGAAGAAGAGCTGAAAGCACAGGCGTCTCGGGGCGCCACCCCGGTTCTGCTGGCGGTTGATGGCAAAGCCGCCGCGCTGCTGGCCGTGCGCGATCCGCTTCGCCAGGACAGCGTGGATGCCTTACAGCGCCTGCACCGCGCGGGCTATCGCCTGGTGATGCTGACCGGGGATAACCCGACCACAGCCAACGCCATCGCGAAAGAGGCCGAAATTGATGAGGTGATTGCGGGCGTGCTGCCGGACGGCAAAGCGGACGCCATCAAGAACCTGCAAAGTCAGGGTCGCCAGGTGGCGATGGTGGGCGACGGCATCAACGACGCTCCGGCGCTGGCCCAGGCGGACGTAGGGATAGCCATGGGTGGCGGGAGCGATGTCGCCATCGAAACCGCCGCCATCACGCTGATGCGCCACAGCCTGATGGGCGTTGCCGACGCCCTGGCCATTTCGAAAGCCACGTTGCGCAACATGAAGCAGAACCTGCTGGGGGCGTTCGTCTATAACTCGCTCGGTATTCCGGTTGCTGCCGGCATTTTGTGGCCGCTGACCGGCACCCTGCTGAACCCGGTGGTTGCGGGTGCGGCGATGGCACTCTCCTCCATTACCGTGGTCAGCAACGCCAACCGTCTGCTGCGGTTTAAACCGAAGGATTGAACCTTGTTCTCGTACGCGCTAGCATGACCCTTTCCGGTCATGGAGCGCGTATGAGTCTGTTTAATCGTATAAAAGCATCGTTTCGCGCCCTCTTCCCCCGCCGCTATGCCTGGCCCGGCCTGGATATCTCGCTTCCCGGCGGGCAACACCTGCACCTGGTCGGCAGCATCCATATGGGCACGCAGGGAATGTCTCCTCTACCATCCGGTCTGATAAAACGCCTGAAGCGCGCCGACGCGCTGGTCGTCGAGGCGGACATTTCCGGCCACGAGTCGCCGTTTGCCGGGCTTGAAAGCGATCTCCCGCTGGCGGAGCGCCTGAACGACGACCAGCTCGCGGAGCTGAGGCGCGTGGCGGCAGAAACCGGCGTGTCGCTCTCCATGATTGACACCCTGCCGCTGTGGCAAATTGCGATGGTGCTGCAGGCCACGCAGGCGCAGCGTCTGGGCCTGCGCGGTGACTATGGCATTGATTACCAGCTGCTGAACGTGGCGCGGGCGCGCCGTATGCCCATCATCGAGCTGGAAGGGACGGACAGCCAGATTGCGCTCCTGCGCCAGCTTCCTGACGACGGTCTGATGCTGCTGGATGATACCCTGACCCACTGGCACACCAACGCACGTCTGCTGCAAACCATGATTGGCTGGTGGCTGGATGCGCCGCCCGCGGACGGTAAGCTGGCGCTACCGTCGACGTTCAGTGAATCGCTTTATGATGTGCTGATGAATGCGCGCAACAAAGCCTGGCGAGAGACGCTGCATGCTTTACCTGCGGGGGAGTACGTGGTCGCGGTCGGGGCGCTGCATTTATACGGCGAAGGGAATTTGCCGTCGCTGTTGAAATAAAAAAATGGCCAATATCTCTATTGGCCCGTCAAAGAGGAATTTCATCGTTTTTATTATACCGAAGTGACCTTCGGCTGAGCCGATTGTCGCTCAAAGTGACCATCACTGCCAACACTATTGCGCAAGATGGTGCTATTTTTTAGACAAACGTCAGGCGTATGCTGGCTGCATGAATTGTCTGTCGTAAGAAGGATAGCTATGACTCCCGCCGTTAAATTACTCGAAAAAAACAATATTTCTTTCCGGATCCATACCTACGATCACGATCCGAACGAAACCAACTTTGGTGATGAAGTGGTGCGCAAGCTGGGGCTGAACGCTGACCAGGTCTATAAAACGCTGCTGGTGGCGGTGAATGGCGATATGAAGCACCTCGCCGTGGCGGTAACGCCCGTTGCCGGACAGCTCGATCTCAAAAAGGTAGCGAAAGCGCTGGGGGCGAAAAAGGTGGATATGGCGGACCCGATGGTTGCGCAACGCACCACGGGCTATCTGGTGGGCGGGATCAGCCCGCTCGGACAGAAAAAACGGCTGCCGACGCTGATCGATGCGCCTTCGCAGGAATTTGAGACGATCTATATTTCGGGCGGTAAACGCGGGCTGGATATTGAACTGGCCGCGGGCGATCTGGCGAAAATGCTGGACGCGAAGTTTGCGGATATTGCCCGCCGGGAGTAAAAAAAGCCGGGTGGCGGCTACGAGGTAAAAGCAAAACGGTAACAGGCGTTACCGTTTTTTGTGTTCGCGCCCTCTCCCACAGGGAGAGGGTTGGGATGAGGGCATCAGGCCGCACAACACTACTGCCAGTTCACCTCACCTTTCGGCTCATAGGCATTCACGTCAATCGGCGAGTTCTGCTCAATGTACTGCTTCAGCACTTCCGCATCAATAAAACCGGTGTTTACGTAGCCCGGTTTATTATCAATGTGCGGATAGCCGTCGCCGCCGGTGGCGTTAAAGCTTAACGTCGCCAGACGGTAGGTTTTCGCAGGGTCTACCGGCTCGCCTTTGATTTTGAGATCGTTGAGCTTGCCGTCCTTCGCCACAAAGCTGACGTTGGCAAACTGCGGATAGGCACCCGAGTCCGGCTTCATCTGCGCCACGGCGGTCAGGTAGTCAACGACCTCTTTCCCGCTCATATCCGCATACACCACCACGTTGCCGAACGGCTGCACCTTCAGCACGTCTTTATAGGTGATGTTTCCGCCTTCGATGGAGTCACGAATGCCGCCGCCGCTCATCACGCCGAAGTCCGCATTCGTGCGCGCCATCTGCGCCGCCAGCACCAGATGGCCCATGTTGGTCTGCACGAAGCGGACTTTACTGCGGTCCCCTTCCAGACGACCGTTCAGCGTGCCGATTTTCACGTCCAGCTGCGCCTTGCCTTTGTTCTGGAACGGCGTCAGCAGGGAGAGCATCTGCTGGTTTTCAGCAATCTCTGGCGTGTAAAGTACGCGCTCGCTTTTCCCGTCCGGGTAGGTGACTTTCTTCTTCAGGTTCACCGGGATAAGCTGATAGCGCACCAGCTTCATCTCACCGTTACGAAACTCAAAGTCCGCCCGACCCACGTATTTACCCCACTCGTGGGCCTGCACAATCCAGATCCCGTTCTGACGATCTGGCGCACACGGCGTGCCCGGCACGTAGTCCACCTGCTTTTTGTTCTCCGACGCCATGCACACCGGATCCTGCGAGTGACCGCCCACAATCATCGCCAGCGAGCCCGCTGGCAGGCTGCGCGCCATCTCCACGTCGCCGGGCGCATTGGAGCCGTGCTCGCCGTTATCGTAGTGTCCCATGTGGGTAGTGGCGATAATCACGTCCGGCTTTTCGTTCTGCTGCAGCTCCTGAATCACCAGCTTCGCTTCGTCTGCCGGTTTGCGGAATTCGATATCGGTGAAGAACTCAGGGTTACCGATTTTTGCCGTATCGTCGGTGGTTAAGCCGATGACCGCGATTTTGAGATCCTGACGCTTAAACAGCGCCCATGGTTTAAACAGACGTTCGCCGGTGCTTTTCTGATAAATATTGGCGGAGAGGAACGGGAATTTGGACCATTTCTCCTGCTGGCGCAGCACGCTCAGCGGATTGTCAAACTCGTGGTTGCCGACGGCCATCGCGTCGTAACCGATTAAATTCATGCCGCGGAAATCGGGTTCAGCATCCTGTAAATCCGATTCCGGCACGCCGGTATTAATATCCCCGCCCGACAGCAGCAACACGCTGCCGCCCTGAGCCGCCACCTCTTTGCGGATGCCATCCACCAGCGTTTTTTGCGCCGACAGACCATACTCGCCGTATTCACTGCGCCAGAAATGACCGTGATGATCGTTGGTATGCAGAATGGTGATTTTATAGGTTTTATCTTTTTCATACGCCTGCGCGGGCAGGCTTGCCAGGCCCCATGCGGCAATAAGCGCCAGCGCGACGCCCCGCTTCATTAACTTCATCTTCTCTCTCCCTGACCAATAGACAAAGGCAAAAATTACAGTGACTAACAAGAATAGACAAATAAGTTTTCAGAATTGCGACTTTCTTCAAATGTCACGGACGAGTATGTTAGTCGGATAATAATTACTCCCTGCATCTCTAATAACAAATTGACGTGGTATTTATGGCAATCAGTGAATCAACCCAGCCCGCTCCGGGCGCGCCGGCGTCGCGCACCTCTTTTAAAGTTTTAGGCGCAATCAGCCTCTCGCACCTGCTCAACGACATGATCCAGTCGTTAATTCTGGCGATCTACCCGCTGCTGCAGTCCGAATTTTCGTTAACCTTCGTACAGATCGGGATGATCACCCTGACCTTCCAGCTGGCCTCGTCGCTGCTGCAGCCGGTGGTGGGTTACTGGACGGATAAATACCCGATGCCGTGGTCGCTGCCGATAGGCATGTGCTTTACCTTAAGCGGGCTGGTGCTGCTGGCTATGGCAGGCAGTTTTGAAGCGGTTCTGCTCGCCGCCGCGCTGGTGGGGACCGGCTCGTCCGTCTTCCATCCGGAGTCCTCACGCGTGGCGCGTATGGCCTCCGGTGGCCGTCACGGGCTGGCGCAGTCACTCTTCCAGGTAGGGGGCAACTTCGGTAGCTCCCTCGGCCCGCTGCTGGCGGCGGTGATTATCGCCCCGTATGGCAAAGGCAATGTGGCCTGGTTTGTGCTGGCCGCCCTGCTCGCCATTGTCGTGCTGGCACAGATCAGCCGCTGGTACGCCGCCCAGCATCGCGTGAACAAAGGGAAACCTAAAGCGAAGGTTATCAATCCCCTGCCTCGTAATAAGGTCATTCTTGCGGTCTCCGTGCTGCTGGTGCTGATTTTCTCGAAATACTTCTATATGGCGAGCATCAGCAGCTATTACACCTTTTATCTGATGCAAAAATTCGGATTATCGGTACAAAACGCGCAGTTTCACCTGTTTGCTTTCCTCTTCGCGGTGGCCGCAGGAACGGTCATTGGCGGGCCGGTGGGGGATAAAATTGGCCGTAAATATGTCATTTGGGGCTCTATCCTCGGCGTGGCGCCCTTTACCCTCATTTTGCCGTACGCCAGCCTTGAATGGACGGGGATTTTGACCGTGATTATTGGTTTTATCCTCGCCTCCGCGTTTTCCGCCATTCTGGTCTATGCCCAGGAGCTGCTGCCTGGTCGTATCGGTATGGTTTCCGGACTGTTTTTCGGTTTCGCCTTCGGCATGGGCGGGCTGGGTGCAGCGGTATTAGGGATGGTTGCGGATCACACCAGCATCTTCCTGGTTTATAAAATCTGCGCTTTCCTGCCACTTCTTGGGATGTTGACCATATTCCTGCCTGATAACCGCCACAAAGCGTAAATTACGGGCAGCCAAAGTTTGACTTTGGCTGCCTGACAGCCTGATGCCATAAGGGTTTCTTCTTTCTCCTCTTGCGTAATTTATCAAAATGCGCTTTTTTACGCGCATATTGCTGTTTTATTCAAACTTCAACAATTATTCATAAACATAAGGGTAAAAATTGTCATAAACTATTACCTGGCTTTTTGGTATTCACGCCAAAAATGGAACACTCACCACGAAAGGAGACGGAATGCACCACGCCACACCGCTTATTACCACCATTGTTGGTGGACTTGTGCTCGCTTTTATCCTTGGCATGATTGCCAATAAGCTGCGTATTTCTCCTCTTGTCGGCTATCTGCTGGCAGGTGTGCTGGCGGGACCGTTTACGCCAGGTTTTGTTGCGGATACCAAACTGGCTCCTGAACTGGCGGAATTGGGCGTGATTCTGCTGATGTTTGGCGTCGGTCTGCATTTTTCGCTGAAGGACCTGATGGCGGTAAAGTCGATCGCCATACCCGGAGCGATCGCCCAGATAGGGGTGGCGACGCTGCTGGGCATGGCGCTTTCGGCAGTGCTGGGCTGGTCGCTGATGACCGGCATCGTCTTTGGGCTGTGCCTCTCCACCGCCAGTACCGTGGTGCTGCTGCGCGCGCTTGAAGAGAGGCAGCTGATAGACAGCCAGCGCGGGCAAATCGCGATTGGCTGGCTGATTGTAGAAGATCTGGTCATGGTCCTGACGCTGGTACTGCTGCCCGCCGTCGCCGGGATGATGGAAAAAGACAACGTCGGCTTCGCCTCGCTGGCGCTGGATATGAGCATCACCATCGGTAAAGTGGTGGCGTTTATCGCCATCATGATGCTGGTGGGTCGCCGTCTGGTGCCGTGGATCATGTCCCGCAGCGCGGCAACCGGCTCCCGCGAGCTGTTTACCCTCTCCGTGCTGGCGCTGGCGCTGGGCATCGCCTTCGGTGCCGTTGAGCTGTTTGATGTCTCCTTTGCCCTGGGGGCGTTCTTCGCCGGGATGGTGCTGAACGAGTCCGAGCTGAGCCACCGTGCGGCGCACGACACGCTGCCGCTGCGCGATGCGTTTGCCGTGCTGTTCTTCGTCTCCGTCGGGATGCTGTTCGATCCGCTGGTGCTGATCCAGCAGCCGCTGGCCGTGCTGGGCACGCTGGCGATCATTATTTTTGGTAAGTCGCTCGCGGCCTTCTTCCTGGTGCGAATGTTCGGCCACTCCCCGCGCACGGCGCTGACGATTGCCGCCAGCCTGGCGCAGATTGGCGAGTTCGCCTTTATTCTGGCCGGTCTGGGCATGGCATTGAACCTGCTGCCACAGGCGGGGCAAAATCTGGTGCTGGCAGGGGCAATCCTCTCCATCATGCTAAACCCGGTACTGTTTGCCCTGCTGGAAAAATACCTTGATAAAACCGAAACGCTGGAAGAGCAGACGCTGGAAGAGGCCATCGAAGAAGAGAAGCAGATCCCGGTCGATATTTGCAATCACGCCCTGCTGGTCGGCTTTGGGCGCGTGGGTAGCCTGCTCGGCGAGAAGCTGATGGCGCAGGGCATTCCGCTGGTGGTGATTGAAACCTCACGCACCCGCGTTGACGAGCTGCGCGAGCGCGGAATTCGCGCGGTGCTGGGCAACGCTGCAAACGAAGAGATCATGAATCTCGCGCATCTGGACTGCGCCCGCTGGCTGCTGCTGACCATCCCTAACGGCTATGAGGCGGGTGAGATTGTGGCCTCCGCGCGTGAGAAGTGCCCCGGTATTGAGATCATTGCCCGAGCGCACTATGACGACGAGGTGGAGTACATTACCGAGCGCGGCGCGAATCAGGTGGTGATGGGCGAGCGTGAGATTGCGAATACCATGCTGACGCTGCTGACGAAGCCGCCAGTTGAAGAGGCGGTGACGGGGTAAGTTTGCTGCGGCCTGATGCCCTCACCCTGGCCCTCTCCCCAGGGAGAGGGAACAAATACTAAAAACGGCAACCACAGGTTGCCGTTTTGCTTTTACCTGTCCCAGTACGCCTCTTCGAGGCTGTCTTCTCGTTCCGGCAGTCCACGCGTTAAGCGCGGCGAATGCTGGTTCAGCACCTGGTAGCTCACGCGGTTCGCGTACTTGCACACCTGCGCCAGCGACGAATAGGTCAGCCAGCTGAACTTGTGCTTGCTGGAGTTCGGCACGTTAGTTTTGTGATAGGCGTTCGCGGTAATGTCATGCAGCAGCGCGGCAAGCGCGCCGTCGCCCGCGCCGTTAGTGTTCATGATCTTCTCCGGCCCGCCCATATACGGCGCAATGTGGGAGTAGATACGCAGCGGATTCACGCAGTCTTTGTGGCGCATGCCGCGGCTGAACTCGTACTGGTTGAACTCCGCAATCGCCCCCGGCAGCAGCGGGTGCTGGGTTTTGCGCTTGCTCTCTTCTTCGGTGAAGCCCGCCATATACAGCCCAACCGGACCCGCGGTGCAGAGCACCAGATCCACCCAGTCCAGCGCTTTGTCGGACGCCAGCAGCGGATCGCTTTCACCGGTCAGCGCCTCGGCCTCTTCTTCGTTCATCGCCAGAATCGAGACGTGCTCTTTCAGGAAGGTCTGCCACCACTCCGGGTTATCGGCAATCACGAATTTGGTGCCCAGCGTCAGAACGACGGGCACGTCGTACTTTTTGGCGTACTCAATCGCCTTCATGGTCGCTTCCGGCATCGGCTCGCCCGGCTTGCAGCGCACCAGGTAGGAGGTCAGCACCAGCGCAGACGCGCCCGCGATCACCTCTTCGGGAATGCTTTCCGCGCGCAGCTTGTTCATGTGGCCCGGGCTGATGGCAAAGGTACGCTCGCCGGATTCGCCGATCAGCGTAAAGCAGCGGCCAATCGGCCCGTCTACGCCCTGGAGATAGTTAAGATCGGTGCGGCTGGAGGTGTTGCACAGGTAGCGGTAGGCGTAGCCACCGATTTCGATATTGCTGCACATCACGCCGAGCAGCACCGAGCGGTCATCTGCCAGCACCGAGTAGTTGTGCATGGTGTTGCCGATGGTACCGCCAGCGAACTGATGGGTAATCAGATTTTCGCGCACCAGCTCCTGGTACAGCGCTTCGGCAACGTCGTCCTCAATCACCAGCGAGTGACCGGCGCTCAGACCGTAACGGGCGACAAACTCATCATCCACTTTCGCTTCAATGTCCACCAGCGTCTGGTCGATACCGACAACCCAGGCCGCGCTGGTTTCATTTTCAGGCTGGATTTGCTGCAGGAGCGGATCGCGGGCATCGACGGGAAAGTAGTGTTTGGATTTGCGTTTACCGGGAAATTTCATGGTCTGAACTGTACGAAGAATATGGGCCGGGAATGGTAGCACAAACCCGGCCCGGAGTGCGATCAGCGGCTGTTCGTCACCAGCGAGACCATCATGTCGATATGCTCAGGTGAGTCGTTAAGCGCCGGAATGTACTCATACTTTTCGCCGCCGGCCTCAAGGAAAAATTCCCGGTTTTGCACCGCGATCTCCTCCAGCGTTTCAAGGCAGTCCGCCGAGAAGCCCGGCGACATCACCTGAATGTGCTTCACGCCCTTCTCGCCGAGCATTTTGAGGGTTTCATCGGTGTACGGCGTCAGCCACGGCTCGCGGCCAAAGCGCGACTGGAAGGTCATCATCACCTTCTCCGGCGGCAGGCCAAGGGCGGAGACCAGCTCGCGGGTGGTATCGCGGCAGCGCTGGGGGTAATCATCCCCTTCATTGGCGAAACGCTGCGGAATACCGTGATAGGAGAGCAGCAGCAGATCCGGTTCGCCGTGCTTTTCAAACGATGCTCGGGCGCTGTTGGCAAGCGCCTTAATGTAGAGATCGTTATCCGCATAATCGCGAATAAAGGTCACGCCCGGAATGCGGCGGCGGGTTGCCAGAATGCGGGCAAGCTCGTCCCAGACGGCGGCCACCGTCGAGCAGGAGTACTGCGGATACAAGGCCAGCACGACGATATGATCCACGCCCTGTGCCAGCAGCGCATCGACGGCGCTTTCCAGCGAAGGTTTACCGTAGCTCATGCCGAGTGCGACGGGCATATCCGGCAGACGGGCGGCCAGCGCTTTTTCCTGACGACGGCTGTACACCATCAGCGGCGAGCCCTCTTCCATCCAGACGGACTGATAAAGTTTGGCGACGCGCGGAGAGCGAATCGGCAGAATGACGCCACGCAGCAGCGGCCACCACAGCAGTCTCGGAAAATCCACGACGCGCGTGTCGCTTAAAAATTGTCGCAGGTAGCGTTTTACCGCCGCTGGAGTGGGTGCTTCTGGGGTGCCCAGATTGGCAAGCAGGATGCCGGTTTTCGCCTGACTCATTCACGCCTCTTAACCATTTGATAGGTTGTCAATTGTAGCGGAAATGCGTTTAAACGAAACCCATTGCTGTAATAGGTAAGATGAGAATATTTCTCACCCGGGAGCCCGGGTGAGAGGCGCGTGATTAGCCGAGGATTTTTTCCAGCTCTGCACGTACGTCAGCCACGGCTTTGGTGCCGTCAACTTTGGCGTATTTGGTGTTACCCGCCTGCGCTTCTTTGGTGTAGTAGCCAATCAGCGGCGCGGTCATCTGATGGTATTCCACCAGGCGTTTACGCACGGTCTCTTCCTGATCGTCTTTACGGGTGGTCAGCTCTTCGCCGGTCACGTCGTCTTTGCCTTCAACCTTAGGCGGGTTGAATTTGATGTGGTAAACGCGGCCAGAGGCAGCGTGTACGCGACGGCCAACGATACGGTCAACGATCAGCTCGTCCGGTACGTCGAACTCCAGAACGTAGTCCACGTTGATGCCCGCTTCTTTCATGGCGTCAGCCTGAGGAATGGTGCGCGGGAAGCCGTCCAGCAGGAAACCGTTACGGCAGTCTTCCTGCGCAATGCGCTCTTTAACCAGCGCGATAACCAGCTCGTCGGTTACCAGCTTGCCTGCGTCCATGATGTCTTTCGCTTGTTTACCCAGCTCGGAGCCAGATTTTACAGCGGCGCGCAGCATGTCACCGGTGGAGATTTGCGGAATACCGTATTTCTCCATGATGAACTGAGCCTGAGTTCCTTTACCCGCGCCCGGAGCGCCAAGCAGAATAATACGCATTGCGAAAATCCCCTCAAATGTCGTTTCAATTTTTCAAAAGCGCTAAACAATACCACCAGAACGGGCGTGGCTCAAGGAAGGCGGGAAGGCTGAAACGGTTAATGGGGGGAGATAATTTGGGAGAGTGCGGTCTGGTGCCCTCACCCCGGCCCTCTCCCACGGGGAGAGGGAGAAGACCAGGGGAGACGTGGTCAGTTACGCCAGCAGCAGCGCATTCACACGTTTAATGAACAGGTTAGGATCTTCCAGGGTTCCGCGCTCGGCCAGCAGGGACTGATCCAGCAGCAGTTCAACCCACTCGGCAAAGCGAGCTTCATCCTGGGTATCCGCCGCGCGTTTCACCAGCGGATGATCCGGATTAAGCTCAAAGATATATTTCACTTCCGGCACGGCCTGGCCCGCCGCGGCGAACAGCTTCGCCATCTGGGTGCTCATTTCGTCGGCATCGGTGGTGACAATCGCCGGAGTATCGGTCAGACGGTGCGTGAATCTTACCTCTTTCACGCGGTCGCCCAGCAGGGTTTTGACACGCTCAACGAACGGCTCAAGCGCCTTCTCGGCTTCTTTCGCGCTTTCGTCCACTTCATCCGCCAGCTTGTCGATGGACTCGTCGGCTTTGGCAACGGACTGGAACGCCTTACCGTCGAACTCGGTCAGGTAGTTCATCATCCACTCGTCGATGCGGTCAGAAAGCAGCAGCACTTCGATGCCTTTCTTACGCAGCAGCTCCAGGTGCGGGCTGCTCTTCGCTGCCGCATAGCTGTCGGCGGTGATGTAGTAGATCTTCTCCTGCCCTTCCTTCATGCGGGAGACGTACTCTTCCAGCGACACGGTCTGGGCGGAGGAGTCGGTATGCGTAGAGGCGAAGCGCAGCAGTTTGGCGATAGTTTCAACGTTCGCCATGTCTTCAGCCGGGCCTTCTTTCAGCACCAGGCCGAACTGTTTCCAGAAGGTCTGGTATTTTTCCGCGTCGTCTTTCGCCAGTTTTTCCAGCATCTGCAACGCACGTTTGGTCAGAGCGTTACGCAGATTACGGGTAACGGTGCTGTCCTGGAGGATTTCACGGGAGACGTTCAGCGGCAGATCGTTGGAGTCTATCAGGCCACGAACAAAGCGCAGGTAGTTCGGCATGAACTGCTCGGCGTCGTCCATGATGAAGACGCGCTGCACGTACAGCTTCAGGCCGTGCTTGTGATCGCGGTTCCACATGTCCCACGGTGCCTGTGCCGGAATGTACAGCAGGCTGGTGTACTCCTGCTTCCCTTCCACGCGGTTGTGGCTCCAGGTCAGCGGGTCGGTAAAGTCGTGGGCGATGTGCTTATAAAACTCGTTGTACTCGTCGTCTTTGATTTCAGCCTTGTTACGCGTCCACAGCGCCTGCGCCTTGTTGATTTTCTCCCAGGAAACAACGGTTTCACCGTCTTTCTCTTCCTGTTTTTCAATCTCTACCGGCAGCGCGATGTGATCGGAATATTTGCTGATGATGGAGCGTACGCGCCAGTCGTTCAGGAAATCGTCTTCCCCTTCGCGCAGGTGGAGGGTGATTTCGGTGCCGCGATCCGCTTTAGTGATGTCATCAACGGTGTATTCGCCTTCCCCTTTGGATTCCCACAGCACGCCGTTCTCGGCGCTGTCGCCCGCCGCGCGGGTGCGCACGGTGACTTTGTCCGCCACGATAAACGCCGAGTAGAAGCCCACGCCGAACTGGCCAATCAGCTGGCTGTCTTTCGCCTGGTCAGAGCCCATGGACTCCAGGAACGCTTTGGTGCCGGATTTAGCGATGGTGCCAAGGTGGTCGATCACCTCGTCGCGGTTCATCCCGATGCCGTTATCAGCGATGGTCAGGGTGCGGTTCTCTTTGTTGAAAGAGACGCGCACGCGCAGCTCGCCGTCGCCTTCATACAGATCCGGGTTGGACAGCGCGCGGAAGCGCAGCTTGTCCGCCGCATCGGAGGCGTTGGAAATCAGCTCACGCAGGAAAATTTCTTTGTTGGAATACAGGGAATGGATCATCAGGTGCAGAAGCTGTTTTACTTCTGACTGGAAACCACGGGTTTCTTGTCCTTTCATCTAAGTCGACCTCAACAATGCCATTTAATGGGGTTGTAAAACGTTGAGTGAGAGATGGGGATAAGGGGGGAAATTTTCAAGCGGAGGCCGCGCGCGCAGCCTCCGTTTGGTCAGAAAATAATCTTGTGTCGTCCGGCCAGCGAGTGCGACAGCGTGGTGCCATCGACCATCTCCAGCTCGCCGCCGACCGGCACGCCGTGGGCGATGCGGCTGGCGTCAACGCCGTACTGCGCGCACAGCTCGGCGATATAGTTGGCGGTTGCCTCCCCTTCCACCGTCGGGTTGGTGGCGAGGATCACCTCTTTGATGGTTTCGGACTCAAGACGCTGTTCAAGGCGGTCAAGACCGATATCGTCCGGGCCAATGCCGTCCAGCGGGGAGAGATGCCCCATCAGCACAAAGTAGCGGCCGGAAAACTGCCCGGTTTGTTCGATGGCGTAGATGTCCGCCGGACTCTCCACCACGCAAATCTGACCGTTTTCCTGACGACGCGGGTTCGTACAGATGTTACACACGTCCTGCTCGGTAAAGGTCCGGCAATCCGCACAGTGACCAATTTCTGACATGGCGCGGGTCAGAGCCTGCGCCAGGCGCATCCCGCCGCTGCGGTCGCGCTGCAATAGCGTAAACGCCATGCGCTGCGCCGACTTCGGGCCAACGCCCGGCAGGCAGCGCAGTGCTTCCATTAACTGCGTGAGCAGCGGACTGGTTTGCATCAGAATGGCATCTTAAAGCCCGGCGGCAGCTGCATACCGCTGGAAACAGAGGCCATTTTCTCTTTCTGGGTTTCATCGATACGGCGAGCGGCATCGTTAAACGCGGCTGCAACCAGATCTTCCAGCATCTCTTTGTCGTCTTCGAGCAGGCTCGGGTCGATTTCAACGCGACGGCAGTTGTGCGCACCGTTGATGGTCACCTTGACCAGACCGGCACCGGATTCACCCGTGACTTCCAGCTGAGCGATCTCTTCCTGCATCTTCTGCATTTTTTCCTGCATCTGCTGAGCCTGCTTCATCAGGCCACCCAGACCGCCTTTTCCACCAAACATAGGCTTCTCTCTTCTTTCACGTTTAAGGATTACAACCGTAAGTCAGACTCACGATCAAATGGGGCGAATACTCTCTTCATCCAGATCGGCGTCGAAGAACCGGCGCAGGGTCTGGATGTTGTTATCCGCAATAATTGCCTCGCGCGCCTGCGCGAGCTTCTCTTCATAAATGGCCTGGCGCCACTCGAGCGGCGTTTTCACTGCCGGATTATCATCTTCAATGATAGTCAATTCAACCGGTGAACCCTGTAAAGCAGCAAGCGCCTCGGCCAGCGCCTTTTGCGCGCCAGGGGAATTGAGGTGCCGCTGGCCCGGACGCAGGTGCAGACGCACCTGATTGCCGTCCTGCTCTTTCCAGGCGTTTAGCGCGACCTGCTCCACCAGCTTCGGCAACTGGAGTTGGCTGACCTCAGCGGCCCAGGCGTCGCGCGCGATGGACTCTTCGGCGAGCTTAGCGGAAAGCTCCGGCGTTTTTTCATGCTCCAGCGCCTTTTTCAGCGCTTTCGGCGTGGCGACCACTTCCTTGACCGTTTCAACAACGGTGGTCGCCTTCCAGCGGTAAGCCTCTTCTTTCACCGGGGCTTTCTGCTCGAGCGCGGACGGTGCCGGACGCGACTGTACGCGCTCCGTTACCGAGGCCAGTCGTTCAAGCGCGGCGTTGTTCACCGGCCGCGCTCTTCCTGGCGCTGCCGGTTCACTCTTTTTTGGTTTGGTTACTCCCTGCGCACGCTGCAGCTGGCTGCGTGCGGCAAGCACCGAACTGGTGGCATCCGACAGCGGTACGTTCTGCTGTGGCGGCGGCGTCGGCTGCGGCGGCACCTGCTGCGGTGACATCACCGCCGTAGGGGCGACCGGGGCAAAAGACTGCCGCGGCGCTTCCGGTTCCGGCAACGGCATGCGCGGGTGGAACGCCAGCGCGCGCAGCAGCGTCATTTCGACGCCCATCCTGGGGTCCGGTGCGAACGGTAACTCTTTGCGGCCAATCAGCAGCGTCTGGTAATACAGCTGCACGTCGGCAGGCGGCACGGTGCGGGCAAGTTCACGCATCCGCTGTTCAATAGCGGCCATATCCGCACCGATGGCCGACGGAGACAGCTGCAGCATCGCCACGCGGTGCAGCAGGCTGAGCATCTCGACCAGCAGCGCTTCCCACTCAATACCGCGGGCAGCGGCCGCGTTCACCAGCGACATCACGCGCTCGCCGTTGGCGGCAATCATCGCTTCGATGAGCGACAGCGCCTGATCGTCATCCAGCGTGCCGAGCATGGTGCTGACCGCTTCGGTCGAGAGCTTGCCGTCACCGCTGGCAATCGCCTGGTCGGTCAGGCTTAGCGCATCACGCAGGCTGCCGTCAGCCGCGCGGGCCAGCAGCTGCAGGGCGCGCGGCTCGTGAACGATCTTCTCTTCATCAAGGATGTGCTCAAGCTGAGCGCGGATCTGCTCAACGTCCAGCGCCTTCAGGTGGAACTGCAGGCAGCGCGACAGGATGGTGACCGGCAGCTTTTGCGGATCGGTGGTCGCCAGCAGGAATTTAACGTGCGCGGGCGGCTCTTCCAGCGTTTTCAGCAGGGCGTTAAAGCTGTGGCGCGACAGCATGTGCACTTCATCGATCAGGTAGACCTTGAAGCGGCCGCGCGCCGGGGCGTACTGCACGTTGTCGAGCAGATCGCGGGTGTCTTCCACCTTGGTACGCGAGGCGGCGTCGATCTCGATCAGATCGACAAAACGCCCCTGCTCGATCTCGCGGCAGTTGTCACACACGCCGCACGGGGTGGCGGTGATCCCGGTTTCGCAGTTCAGACCTTTCGCCAGCAGACGGGCAATAGAGGTCTTACCGACGCCGCGGGTGCCGGAAAAAAGATAGGCGTGATGGATGCGACCTAGCGACAAGCCGTTCGCCAGGGCCGTCAGCACATGTTCCTGACCGACAACGTCAGCAAAGGTTTGTGGTCGCCATTTACGGGCTAACACCTGATAACTCATGGGCAGGCTCTGCAACGCTGGAAGGTGAATTTATGGAGGGGAATGCTATCACAACCTCACCCATTGAGCGAGGTTGTGAAAACCGGGATTAATGACCCGGGAAAGGCACCAGGCTATAGCTGGTAATGCCCTGTTTTTCCAGGCGCTGTTCACCGCCAAGATCGAACAGATTGATGATGAAGGCCGCGTCGGTCACTTCCCCACCCAGACGGCGGATCAGCTTGACGGTCGCTTCAATGGTGCCGCCGGTTGCCAGCAGATCGTCCACCACCAGCACTTTGTCGCCAGGCTTGATCGCATCAACGTGGATTTCCAGCTGATCGGTGCCGTACTCCAGCTCGTAGCTCTCCGCGATGGTTTCACGCGGCAGTTTGCGCGGCTTACGCACCGGCACAAAACCCACGCCCATCGCCAGCGCAACCGGTGCGCCAAACAGGAAGCCGCGGGCTTCGGTACCTACTACTTTGGTGATCCCGGCGTTTTTATAACGCTCGACCAGCAGTTCAATGCTGAGCGCGTACGCTTTCGGGTCTTCCAGCAAGCTGGTGACATCACGGAAAAGAATGCCAGGCTTTGGATAGTCCTGGATGCTTTTGATGCTATTTTTCAGATATTCAAGCTGCTGTGCAGTTGCGGTCATCGGTTTGTGCCTAAATGAAACAGTGTTACTCACGGCGCGCGACGAGTCGGTCAAAGTAACAGTTGTTTAACCTTTGACCAGGCGCACCTGTGCTCGAAAACGGTCGAATTTACTGGCTGCGCGCCATAATTGCAACCGCCATGATGAGGCTTCAGTGCTTTTGTTGCTTTTCATCAACCACGGGGATCCGCCACATGAAGATCAGCAGGCAGGCCAGGATCGTCAGCAGCAGAATACGCACCCACATCATGTTCACCAGCCATAACGAAACGGCGAAGGTGATCAGGATAAAGGCAATGGCGCGCGGCTTGGCCCCGGGCGGCATGGCCCGGTGTTTTTGCCAGTACCGCAGGTAGCCGCCAAACCACGAGCGGTACAGGAGCCAGTGGTGAAAACGCGGCGACGAGCGGGCGAAGCACCAGGCGGCCAGCAGGATAAACGGCGTGGTCGGCAGCAAGGGCAAAACCACACCTAGCGTACCCAGCACTACCGCGAGCCAGCCAATGATGATTAAAATAGTACGCTGCATAATGCGAATCGTTATCAAACTGAACGGCTACTTTACCACTGGAGAGCGCATTGAAAACAGCACTGCTTCTTGAGAGGCTGCAAAATCAGCTGATCGCTCTGCGGGCGCAGGCCATGCCGCTGATGGGACACGCCACGCTGAAACCGCGCTTTGATCGGCAGCTTTTCCGCACCCGCAGCACCGTCATTCAGGATTACCTTGCTGAGATGCAGACCAACCTCGATGAGCTTCGCCACGCGGTTGAGAGTGAACAGCAGGAACAGGTGGTGTGGCTTGCGGAGCATCTTACCGAGCAGATCACCGCCCTGCACCGCGAAATCGCCGCCTGGCCGTTACGGGCGTGGGACAGCGCCTCGCCTGGGCTCGGCAAATGGCAGCGCAAGCGGCTGGAGAACCAGGAGTTTGAGCGGCGTCTGTTTGAGATGAAGCGCGAGCGCGAAGCCCGCCTGAACAACAGCAAAACGCTGGAAGAGCAGCAGCTATTGATGCGCGAGATTAGCGCGCTGGAAGGCCGCATCGTCCGCTGCCGTCAGGCGCTGGATGAGATTGAACGCGTGATTGAACGCCTGACCCGTTAACTGGAGCCACATTTATGTCACTGGAAAATGCACCCGATGAGGTCAAGCTGGCCGTCGATTTGATTATGCTGCTGGAGAATCATGAGATCCCCGCCGGGACGGTGCTTAAAGCGCTGGAGATTGTGCGGCGGGATTTTGAGGGGAAACTTCCCCCTCACCCTAACCCTCTCCCCGTGGGAGAGGGAAAATAGATTAAGCCGGAGTCGGGTCGTCGCCCTTAATGTCGCGCTTCACTTCCGTATGCTCATCACCTTTCTCATTATGCAGGTGAACCTCAAGCTGGTTGAAGGCGATGTTAATGTTGTTTTCACGGCACAGTCGGTCGATCGCACGGTTCAGTTCATCAACGGTGTAGCTGCGATCGCGCAGTTCACGCACGTATAAACGCAGCTCGTGATCCAGCGTGCTTGGCCCGAAGGTGGTGAAGAAGACATCTGGCGCAGGATCGTGCATGACTTTTGGATGCGATTTAGCGGCTTTAAGCAATACCTCTTTCACTTTATCCAGATCGGAACCGTAGGCCACGCCGAGGCGAATCACCACGCGCGTGGTGGTATCCGAGAGCGACCAGTTGATCAGACGCTCGGTCACGAACGCTTTGTTCGGGATGATCACCTCTTTACGATCGAAGTCAGTGATGGTGGTCGCACGAATTCGGATCTTGCTGACGGTACCGGAGAACGTACCGATGGTGACGGTATCGCCGATACGCACCGGACGTTCGAAGAGGATAATCAGGCCGGAGACAAAGTTACCGAAGATCTCCTGCAGGCCAAAACCAAGACCGACCGAGAGGGCCGCCGCCAGCCACTGCAGTTTATCCCACGAGACACCCAGCGAGCCGAATACCGTCATCGCCCCGACGATAATGATGACGTAATTCAGGATGGTGGTGATGGCGTAAGACGCCCCCTGGCGCAGGTTCAGCCTTGAGAGCACCAGCACTTCCAGCAGACCCGGCAGGTTACGAATTAGCGCCCAGGCCACTACCGACGACACCAGCGCAAACAGCAGGCTGCCCATGGTGACGCTTTTCATCACCGCCGCGCCGGCTTCGGTACCGTTGTACTGCCAGAGGGTAATACTGTCGAGATAAGCGAAGACGGTAATTAAATCAGACCAGATCGCCCAGAACATCACCGCAAACAGCGCGATCATCACCAGCATGGTGATACGCAGCGTCTGCTGGTTAACCTGCTCCAGCGCGATGGTCGGCTCTTCCTGCGGCTCCGCGCCTTCAGCCCCCTCTTTCACCTGATGCTGACGACGCGCAATGGCACGACGGTAAGCAATGCGGCGGGCCGCGACGCTTAAGCCGCGCAGCACGGTCTGATAGAGCAGGTTCCAGACGATCACCAGATAGACCGTCTCGATCCAGCGCCCGGACAGGCGCAGCGTGGTGTAGAAGTAGCCCGTTGCCGTAAGCACCATCAGCGCCAGCGGAATGATCGCCAGCACCGTCACGGTGGCCAGACGGATATTGTGGGACTCTTTATCACGCCAGCTGTCGCGGCACATCGGCCACATCAGGATCGCAATCAGCAGCAGGTTGAGCAGAATGACCAGTTGACCCAGCACATCATCCATCAGATGCAGCGGGGAAAGCTCGGAGACTACCGACCAGAAGTGCAGCGGCAGGAGCGCCAGGCTGACGCGCACAATCTGGCGACGCCAGTGGCTGGTCAGCTGCGCAGGCATGTTGAAGTGACGCACCGCCACGCCGTCTTTTTCGAGCACCTTCCAGCACACGCCAAATACCAGCCAGAACAGCGCCAGTTTTTTACTGAACGCCCAGAGCAGATCGCTCACGTTAAGCTGCATCGTGAGCAGGATCAGGCCCACGGCCAGAATAATCAGGCACACCGGCAGCGCGCGAATGAGATCGATCAGAATCGCTTTTGGCGTATGGAGCTGGCTGTCGTTACGCAGTTGCCCCACTTCCGAGGCCAGCTTCGCCTGGTACTGTTTCAGCCATTTCAAACGCCAGCGGATCAGACCGGCAATCAGCAGCAGCGGTAAGCCCGCCAGGAAAGCAATCATTACCGCAGGCCAGGCTTTCTCCCAGTTCACGGTGATTTTCATGCTCTTAATCTGCGTTTTCAGCGTCTCCGGGAAGGACTTAATCCAGTCCCAGTCCATCGGCTTGTTGCTGTTCACCCAGAAAATCTGCTGCGTCAAAATCTCCTGCAGGCTTTTTGACACGCTGACCAGCTGCTGCTGGTTGATCTGCAGGTTAATTGCCATCATCAGCTGGTTACCCAGCTGTTTATTGAGCTGGTCCAGCAGTTCACGGCGCATATCCACCACCTGGAGCAGCGCGTCATGCACTTCCGGGTTTACGTCACTGGAGTGCCCCTCTTCAATTTTGGCGACGAAGGCATCACTCTGGAAAAGGGCATCGCGTTGCTGGTTGACGTCAAACTGTTCCAGACGTAAATCCGCAATGCGGTTGGTCATGTCCTCCAGCTCGTCGGCAGACGGCAGCGTCTGCTGCTGCTGGTAGAGAATACGCGACAGCAGGAGGCTGCCCTTCAGAACCGCGATCTGCTCTTTAATGTTGCGTTCCGCCTGCAGCGCGCGATCCAGCCAGTTCTTCACTTTAATATTTTGCTGAACCAGCGAGTTGCCGCTTTCCGTCGCCAGTATCAGGCGCTGGCTGAGCTGGTGGTTAGCCTCAAGCTCCTGTTTCACCAGCGGGTTGGCCTGAATGCGGGCAGTTTCGTCCGGAGAGACGGCTTCCTGAGCGGTTTTTTCCGTCAGGGTCAGGCGTTTGCTGTTTACCGCCTCCTGCAACAGCTGAAGCTGATGCTCCAGACGGTTAATATTCGCCGTCACGTAATCACGCTGTTTCTGGAGCGTGTCCTGCAGCACCGTATTCCCTTCCAGGCTTTTACGCTGCTGTTCGATTTGCGCATTGAGCAGCGACTGCTGAACCAGCAGCAGGGTTTGCTGGGTCGGGCGCAGCGTGCCCTCCCCTACCGTCGTGCCGTTCAGGCGGTTGCGGATCTGCTGCAGCTGCTGAGACGCGGCGTACATCGCGTTTTGCACGCGTTCGGGCTGGGTTTGCAGGGAGACGAGCTGACTGTTGTAGGTCGCGAGGTCAGACTGTGCGGTTTGCAGATCGTCGAGCAATTGCGCGACGCGCGATTCCAGCTGGCGTAAGGAGAGCGTGGAGAGCGTTTTGCGCGTTTCATCGTCGTTATCGACGTCGCTCAGCGCGCTCAGCGCTTCCGTGGCCTTACGCATGTTCTCCGGCGCCTGCGCCACCTTCTGACGAAGCTGGGTGGTTTCAGCTTTAACGCGCTCAATCTTATCAATGTTTTCCAGCGTTTCCGTCAGATCCTGCTGGGTGAGTTTCTCCTGAGGAGAGAGCTCTTTTTGTTTGTTCAGGGTGTCGAGCTGCGACTGAATTTCACTGCGCGAGGGAATATCAGTGCTGTTGTCTGCGCGGGCCCAGGAAAGCGGCGCGGTGGAGAAGAAAAACAGCATAGCAAAGAGCAATGCAAATACAGGATGTTGCGAGCGATTGATGGGCAGCATAGTTGTGAATGATGTCAGCAGATGACCGAAAATAGTCCGGCGTGAAGAATATCACGCTCGTCGGAAGCAGAATAGCGAGAACGTAAGCCTCTGAGATAAATCCTGGAAGGGCTCAGGCCGTGAGCGAAGGCGCGTCGCTGCGCAGCGTCGGGCAGAGCTGTAGCATTTCCAGTAAAATCGCCACGTAGCTGCGGGCTTCCTCTTTGAGGTCAAAGGATTGCGGCGCAAAAAGCCAGTTTTCCATCAGACCTGAAATGTAGCTGCGCATCAGGATGGCCGCCCGGCGGGTGAGTAAATTGGCCGGTAACAGCTTTGCCTGCATACACAGGTTCAGGTTCTGTTCGATACGATCGTAGCTCTCGAGGCTGAGGCTGCGCTGCGCTTGTTGCACCACCGCCATTTCGCCCACGAACTCACATTTATGAAAGATAATTTCCATCATTAACCTGCGACGCTCTTCAACTACCGTTGCTTCAAGGATATATACTAATATTTCTCTTAATACTGAGAGTGGATCGTCAGGGAATTTTGCCCGATACTCACTCTCGAGATCGCTAATGCTGGACTCTGAAAGCTCCCAGATTTCACTGAACAGATCTGACTTGTCTTTAAAATGCCAGTAAATCGCTCCCCGCGTCACACCGGCAGCCTGAGCAATTTGCGCCAGCGAGGTAGAAGAAACACCCTGCTGAGAGAACAAACGTATTGCCACATCCAGAATGTGTTGTCGGGTTTCCAGCGCTTGTTGTTTAGTTTTTCGTGCCATAGGTGGGTGAATTTACAGGAGTCAGATTTACATACATTTGTGAATGTATGTACCATAGCATGACGATAATATAAACGCAGCAATGGGTTTTTAGACTCAGGACCCTTGATCAATTTGAAATCGGACACTCGAGGTTTACATATGAACAAAAACAGAGGGTTAACGCCTCTGGCGGTCGTTCTGATGCTCTCAGGCAGCTTAGCGCTTACAGGATGTGACGACAAACCGGCTCAACAAGGAGCTCAGCAGGCGCCAGAAGTCGGCGTTGTGACACTCAAATCTGAACCTCTGCAGATCACCACAGAATTACCAGGCCGTACAAACGCTTACCGCATTGCGGAAGTGCGTCCTCAGGTTAGCGGCATTATCCTGAAACGTAACTTTACCGAAGGCGGCGATGTGAAGGCCGGTGAGTCTCTGTATCAGATTGATCCCGCTACCTATCAGGCTTCTTATGAAAGCGCGAAAGGTGACCTGGCTAAAGCACAAGCGGCGGCAAAAATCGCTCAGCTGACGCTGAACCGCTATCAGAAACTGCTCGGCACGAAGTACATCAGTCAACAGGATTACGATACCGCGCTGGCAGATGCCCAGCAGGCTAACGCGGCCGTGGTAGCAGCCAAAGCGGCTGTCGAAACTGCACGCATTAACCTGGCCTATACCAAAGTGACCTCCCCTATCAGCGGTCGTATTGGTAAATCTGCCGTGACGGAAGGGGCGCTGGTGCAGAACGGGCAGACCACTGCGCTGGCTACCGTGCAGCAGCTTGATCCGATCTACGTTGACGTGACGCAGTCCAGCAACGATTTTCTGCGCCTGAAACAGGAGCTGGCTAACGGCACCCTGAAACAGGAAAACGGCAAAGCCAAAGTGGAGCTGGTTACCAACGACGGTATCAAGTTCCCGCAGGAAGGTACTCTGGAATTCTCTGATGTGACGGTCGACCAGACCACCGGTTCCATCACCTTACGTGCGATTTTCCCGAACCCTGACAAAAATCTGCTGCCGGGTATGTTCGTTCGCGCGCGTCTGGAAGAAGGAACGAATCCAACCGCACTTCTTGTTCCACAGCAGGGTGTGACCCGTACGCCACGCGGCGATGCGAGCGCACTGGTTGTTGGGGCAGATAACAAAGTCGAAACGCGCAATATCACCGCCACGCAGGCGATTGGCGATAAATGGCTGGTGACGGAAGGTCTGAAAGATGGCGATCGCGTGATTGTTACTGGTTTGCAAAAAGTACGTCCTGGCGCGCAGGTAAAAGCACAGGAAGTGACATCTGACGATAAACAACAAGCTTCGGCCGCTGGCCAGTCAGAACAAACCAAGTCTTAACTTAAACAGGAGCCGTTAAGACATGCCTAATTTCTTTATCGATCGCCCCATATTTGCGTGGGTGATCGCCATTATCATCATGCTGGCCGGGGGACTTGCGATCCTGAAGCTGCCTGTTGCGCAATATCCAACGATTGCGCCACCGGCGGTAACGATCTCCGCAACCTACCCGGGGGCTGATGCGAAAACGGTGCAGGATACCGTGACTCAGGTTATCGAACAGAACATGAACGGTATCGATAACCTGATGTACATGTCCTCAAACAGTGACTCCACCGGTACGGTTCAGATCACCCTGACCTTTGAATCCGGTACGGATGCGGACATTGCGCAGGTTCAGGTGCAGAACAAACTGCAGCTGGCAATGCCTCTTCTGCCGCAGGAAGTGCAACAGCAGGGTGTGAGCGTCGAGAAATCGTCCAGCAGCTTCCTGATGGTTGTCGGCGTTATTAACACCAACGGCACCATGACGCAGGAGGATATTTCCGACTACGTGGGCGCCAACATGAAGGACGCCATCAGCCGTACGTCCGGTGTGGGTGACGTTCAGCTGTTCGGTTCCCAGTACGCGATGCGTATCTGGATGGATCCGAACAAACTGAACAACTTCCAGCTGACGCCGGTTGACGTGATTAACGCGATTAAAGCGCAGAACGCCCAGGTGGCAGCCGGTCAGCTAGGCGGTACGCCGCCGGTGAAAGGCCAGCAGCTTAACGCGTCCATTATTGCGCAAACCCGTCTGACCTCCGCCGATGAGTTCAGCAAAATTCTGCTGAAGGTGAACCAGGACGGTTCGCAGGTTCGTCTGCGCGACGTGGCCAGGGTTGAGCTGGGTGGTGAGAACTACGACATCATCGCGAAGTTTAACGGTAAACCGGCGTCCGGTCTGGGTATCAAACTGGCGACAGGCGCGAACGCCCTGGACACCGCGACGGCGATCCGTGCGGAACTGAAGAAGATGGAACCATTCTTCCCGTCAGGCCTGAAAATCGTTTATCCGTATGACACTACGCCGTTCGTTAAAATTTCGATTCACGAAGTGGTTAAAACGCTGGTAGAAGCGATCATCCTGGTGTTCCTGGTGATGTATCTGTTCCTGCAAAACTTCCGCGCGACGCTGATCCCAACCATCGCCGTGCCGGTCGTTCTGCTGGGGACCTTTGCCATCCTTGCAGCCTTTGGGTTCTCGATAAACACCCTGACGATGTTCGGGATGGTGCTCGCCATCGGCCTGCTGGTGGATGACGCCATCGTGGTGGTAGAGAACGTCGAGCGCGTGATGGCGGAAGAAGGTTTGCCGCCGAAGGAAGCCACCCGTAAATCGATGGGCCAGATCCAGGGCGCGCTGGTGGGTATTGCGATGGTGCTGTCCGCGGTATTTATCCCGATGGCCTTCTTCGGGGGCTCTACGGGTGCGATTTACCGCCAGTTCTCCATTACCATCGTCTCCGCGATGGCGCTGTCGGTACTGGTAGCGTTAATCCTGACGCCAGCGCTGTGTGCCACCATGCTGAAGCCGGTTCAGAAAGGCGGTCACGGCGAGCATAAAGGGTTCTTCGGCTGGTTTAACCGCATGTTTGATAAGAGCGCGCACCACTACACCGACAGCGTGGGTAATATCCTGCGCAGCACCGGTCGTTATCTGCTGCTCTATATCATCATCGTAGTGGGGATGGCGTTCCTGTTCGTTCGTCTGCCAAGCTCGTTCCTGCCAGATGAAGACCAGGGCGTGTTCCTGACGATGGCACAGCTTCCGGCAGGGGCGTCGCAAGAGCGTACCCAGAAGGTGCTGGATGAAGTGACGGACTACTATCTCACCAAAGAGAAAGCGAACGTTGAATCCGTGTTTGCGGTTAACGGCTTTGGCTTTGCGGGTCGTGGTCAGAACACCGGTATCGCCTTCGTTTCTCTGAAAGACTGGGCGGATCGTCCGGGCGATGAGAATAAAGTTGAAGCTATCACGGGCCGTGCCATGGGCACCTTCTCGCAGATTAAAGATGCGATGGTCTTCGCCTTTAACCTGCCAGCGATTGTTGAACTGGGTACGGCGACCGGCTTCGACTTCCAGCTGATCGACCAGGGCGGTCTGGGTCACGAGAAACTGACGCAGGCGCGTAACCAGCTGTTCGGCGAAGTGGCTAAACACCCTGACCTGCTGGTCGGCGTACGTCCAAACGGACTGGAAGATACGCCGCAGTATAAGATCAACATCGATCAGGAAAAAGCGCAGGCGCTGGGCGTGTCCATCAGCGACATCAATACCACGCTGGGCGCGGCCTGGGGCGGTAGCTACGTCAACGACTTCATCGACCGTGGTCGCGTGAAGAAAGTGTACGTCATGTCCGAAGCGCAGTACCGTATGTTGCCGAACGATATTAACAACTGGTACGTTCGCGGCAGCAACGGTCAGATGGTGCCGTTCTCATCCTTCTCAACGTCACACTGGGAATACGGCTCTCCGCGTCTGGAACGTTACAACGGTCTGCCGTCGATGGAAATCCTGGGTCAGGCCGCACCGGGCCGAAGCACCGGTGAAGCCATGAACCTGATGGAAGAGCTGGCCAGCAAACTGCCTGCGGGTATCGGCTATGACTGGACTGGTATGTCCTATCAGGAACGTCTGTCCGGTAACCAGGCCCCTGCCCTGTACGCCATTTCACTGATTGTGGTCTTCCTGTGTCTGGCGGCGCTGTACGAGAGCTGGTCAATTCCGTTCTCCGTTATGCTGGTGGTTCCACTCGGGGTTATTGGTGCGCTGCTTGCGGCAACGTTCCGTGGATTGACCAACGACGTGTACTTCCAGGTAGGCCTGCTGACAACCATTGGCTTGTCGGCGAAGAACGCGATACTTATCGTTGAATTCGCCAAAGATCTGATGGAGAAAGAGGGTAAAGGCCTTATTGAGGCGACGCTGGAAGCGGTGCGTATGCGTCTGCGTCCAATCCTGATGACCTCTCTGGCGTTCATCCTCGGCGTAATGCCGCTGGTTATTAGCTCCGGTGCAGGCTCCGGTGCGCAGAACGCGGTCGGTACAGGTGTAATGGGCGGTATGATCACCGCGACCGTACTGGCTATCTTCTTCGTCCCGGTGTTCTTCGTGGTGGTGCGCCGCCGCTTCAGCCGGAAGAATGAAGATGTTGAGCACAGTCATTCGGTAGAACCTCACTGATACCGGTTTCATATAATAAAAAGGCCGCATTTGCGGCCTTTTTCATTTTCAGAAAAAATCATAAAATAAGCTTATTGAGGTCCTATTTATTTTCTGCCATCTTAAACAGACATATCATAATTAACTGATAACTTAATAGGTGAACTCAGGATTTTTTTAAATCTATTTCCCTGCTTAAGTTGTTAGGAATATTCCTAATTAAAAGTTAAGACAAACGGAACTCCGGATGTGAACTTTTCTTATGGCTGTAAGCTAAGCCAATGAAACGTAAGGAAGCGAAAAAACTATCGTTAATCCTGATAAAAAAGTTCAGTTTCGGATGAACATTTGCGTAGACGCTCGCAGCCTGCGGTTTTATTTGTAATTTTTCGTAATAGCGCGGTGAAATCCAGGAAGGAGTGGCTTATAGTTAGGTTATCAGGAACACAGCGCTCATGTAGCTAAGTCAGATGTATCCATCCCGACAATGATGTTCGGTGAGTAAGAAATCACTCAGAAGGGGATGCGCTATGGACGAGTACTCGCCAAAAAGGCATGATATCGCGCAGTTGAAATTTCTCTGCGAATCCTTGTACCATGACTGCCTTGCCAATCTTGATGAAAGCAACCATGGCTGGGTAAATGACCCAACGTCTGCCATCAATTTACAGTTGAATGAGCTGATAGAGCATATCGCTACCTTCGCACTTAATTATAAAATTAAGTACAATGAAGATAATAAGCTCATTGAGCAAATTGATGAATACCTGGACGACACCTTTATGTTGTTCAGCAGTTACGGCATTAACACTCAGGATTTGCAAAAATGGCGTAAATCGGGAAACCGGCTATTCCGCTGTTTCGTCAACGTGAGCAGAGCTAACCCGGTTAGTCTTTCCTGTTAAAATTATTACAATTACTAAGGTGAATTTATGTCTGATAAACCACTCACAAAAATCGATTATTTGATGCGCTTACGACGTTGTCAGTCAATTGACACCCTTGAACGCGTCATTGAAAAGAATAAATACGAGCTTTCTGATAATGAACTGGCGGTATTTTATTCAGCCGCTGACCATCGCCTTGCAGAGCTAACGATGAATAAGCTGTATGACAAAATCCCTACTTCTGTATGGAAATTTGTCCGTTAATCTTTGAAGTGTGTCTGTAGAGGTTCTACGCCACGTTATAAGCTGTATTCACCTGTCCCGTTATGCTCCCTGCGCGAAAGCCAGGTCTCCGTGTTAAACGCGCTCATCAGCAACAATGTTGTGACTGTGGTCACATCGGCCTTCCGGGAACGTTCCCCTTAACGCCTGTTGCGATTACCCTTCAGGAATAACATCCAGAGAGGTTTCCGATGAGCATAGAAAAACAGAAGATGATTTCAGGTGAACATTACCGCCCTGGTGATGAGACGTTACGCGCCGACCGGCTTCGGGCGCGCCATCTGCTTCACCGCTATAACCACACCGCGCCTGACGAAAAAACAGAACGCCAGAACATTCTGGCGGAACTGCTGGGACAAAGCGAAGGGGCGTATATTGAGCCGAGCTTCCGCTGTGACTATGGATATAACATCTATCTGGGCAAAGACTTTTACGCCAACTTCGATTGCGTAATGCTGGATGTCTGCCCTGTACATATTGGCGACAACTGCATGCTCGCGCCGGGCGTTCATATTTATACGGCCACCCATCCGCTGGATGCGCAAGAACGTAACAGCGGAGTGGAGTTTGGTAAGCCCGTCACCATTGGCAATAATGTCTGGATTGGTGGACGTGCGGTCATTAACCCAGGCGTCACCATCGGGGATAATGTGGTTGTGGCTTCCGGTGCCGTCGTGACGAAAGACGTGCCGGCTAACGTCGTCGTGGGCGGCAACCCGGCGAAAATCATCAAAACGCTGTAACGATCCGGGGAGCCAACTGTTATGGTCTTTTAGCGCCCGACTGTTACTTTTTTCAGCCGGATGGCTCCCCTAAAATTGGCAGATACCCTGTATTGTCAACTCTCAAAAGGCCAAAAATGACCGAGATACAGCGCCTGCTTACCGCCACCATCGACGATCTTAACCACCGCGAAAAGCGAGACAATCGCCCGCGCTTTAGCATTAGCTTTATCCGCAAACATCCCGGGCTGTTTGTTGCCATGTATGCCGCCTGGCTGGCAACGCTGATTGTCATGCTGAAGTCCGAAACGCTGGTGGACTCCGTCTGGCTGCTGGTGGTGCTGTTTGTCGTGTTTAACGCCTTTTTCTTTTTCGACGTGAATCCCCGCTACCGTTACGAAGATATCGACGTCCTCGATTTCCGGGTCTGCTACAACGGCGAATGGTACAACACGCGTTTTGTGCCAAATGAGCTTATCGACAGCATCCTGCACTCTCCGGCTGTCGAAGCCGTGCACAAAGAGAAGCTGCAGAAAATGGTCGCAACGAAAGGCCAGCTCTCTTTTTATGATGTTTTTACCCTTTCCCGCCCTGCTGCTGCGTAATTAACGCCTGCAGGCGTCGGATACCCGGCGCAAACTGCGAAGCAGAGGTGTTGCCGTAACCTAAAACCAGGCCGGTTTGCCCCTGCTTCGTCTCCAGGTAATAGCCGCTCAGCGCAGCGGGTGCCAGCTGAAATGCCCTCGCTTTCTCCACCAGCCGCTGGTCGTCGATACCGTCAATCGCCAATGTCAGGTGCATTCCCCCTTCACCGGCAAGAACACGGTGCGGAGTATAAAGCTCTGCGCTCAGCACCTCCCGCAGCTGGCGGTAACGCTTACGATACAGGCGACGCATGGCGGCAAGATGACGGGCATAGTGCCCCTCCTCGATAAACAGCGCCAGGGTGCGCTGTTCTGCGCGATGCCCGCCGCGCAGCAGCGAGCCGATAGCAGGACGCGCCGCTTTTGCCAGCGCTGGCGGTAACACCATGAACCCCATTCGGAGCGACGGAAACAACGTTTTACTGAACGTCCCCAGATACACAACGGGCGCGTTGTTGACCATGCCCAGCATCGCCGGTACGGGCTCGCCGACATAGCGGAACTCGCTGTCATAATCGTCCTCAATGATCCACGCCTTGTGCTGGCGGGCCAGTTCCAGCAGCGCCAGACGCCGCCGCGCGCTGAGCACGCTCCCGTAAGGAAACTGATGCGACGGCGAAGTGAAAACGAGCGCAGGTGAAGGCGCATGCAGCCCTTCCCAGCACATTCCCTCGTCATCCACCGGTATGCCGATCATCGCAAGGCCGGTTTTGACGAAGGCGCTTTTGGCCCCGCTGTAGCCGGGATTTTCCACCCAGGCGACATCCCCTGGCTCGCTTAACAGCATCGTGCACAGATTGACGCCCTCCAGCGCCCCTTCGGTTATCACAATCTGGCTGGCGTCGCAGTCAATGCCGCGAGAAAGCGCAAGGTGACGGGCGATGGCTGCCCGCAGCGACGGCTCACCGGCCGGTTCGCCATAGCCCAGCAGAGCGCTCCCCTCCTCCCGCAGGACGCGATCGTACAATCGCCGCCACAGCGGCAAGGGGAAATAGTTGATGGCGGGCGTTCCCGGCGTAAAGGCCATCACCGGGGTGTCGCGCGGCACAGGCGCAGGCAGCCGGACGACACGTTTTGCCAGACTGACCTCAGGATCGGTCAGAACCCGCGGGCTGGCACGATGGGCGAATTGCGCCACCCGCGTCCCCTGACGGTTACGCAGCAAATAGCCTTCGAGCGTGAGCTGGTCCAGCGCCGCATTGACGGTGTTCCGTGAAACGGAAAGCTGCTGCGCCAGCGTTCGCGAGCCGGACAGCTGGCTGCCGGACCGAAGCCTTCCGCCCAGTATGGCCTCCCGCAAAGCGAGATAGAGCGCGCGCTGGAGCGTCTCTTCCCCACGCGTTTTAAGCGCAGCATAGAGCAAGGTATAAAGTTCATCGCCCGGTATGTTCATCTCATCTCCTTGTGGTACCACCAAAACATAGCTGAGTGGTTCTTTTTAAGGAACCAGTAATTTTCTAATCTGGAACTCTTCTCAACGTCACGGAAATAAAGATGAAGACATTCAATGAGTTTGGACAACCTGTGGGCGAAGCCCTTACCGACTGGCAGCCTCGCCCTCATCCGTCCCGGGTAGTACTGCAGGGGCATTATTGTCGGCTTGAACCGCTGCGCGTGGAGCATGCCGGGGCGCTGTTCTCCGCCTATGCTCTGGCCGGAGACACCCGCAGCTGGACGTGGCTACTGCGCGAACCCGATGCCACGGCCGCTGAGTTTGCCGAATGGGTGGCAAGCGTGTGTGAGTTATCTGACCCGATGCACTTTACCGTTATAGATAATCAGACCCAGGCCCCCGTCGGGACGCTGGCCCTGATGCGGATCGATCCTAAAAACGGCGTTGTGGAAGTGGGGCACGTTCACTTCTCCGTGCTGTTAAGCCGCACGCCCATGTCAACAGAAGCGCAATATCTGCTGATGCGGTACGCGTTCGATACCCTGGGCTACCGGCGATATGAATGGAAGTGCAACAGCCTGAACGAACCATCACGCAAAGCGGCACTGCGTCTGGGCTTTCAGTTTGAAGGCCGTTTTCGCCAGGCGCTGGTCATAAAAGGCCGTAACCGGGATACCGACTGGTTTTCGATTCTCGACAAAGAGTGGCCGGCGCTGGCGAGCGCCTTTGAAGGCTGGCTTGCCACCGACAATTTTACTGCCGATGGCAAACAGAAAAGATCCCTGGAAAGCTGGCGAGAAACGCGAGTCTAGCGTCTTTTTTTACGTCCCTGCACCGCCTTAAAGCGCGGATTAGATTTGCAAATCACGTATAAGCGTCCCTTGCGTTTGACTATCTGGCAATCCGGGTGACGCTGTTTTGCGCTGCGCAATGAGTTAAGCACCTGCATGGTTAGCCCCGCTTCGCATTAAGAAAACCGCCAAAACGCTTGCGGAAGCGCGCTGCGCTGCCATCCGTGGAAAACGTTTTTTGCTTACCGGTATAAAACGGATGCGATTTTGAAGAAACCTCGATAGTGATGTACGGATACGTTTCACCGTCGAGCTCAATTTCGCGGTCGGTTTTAATGGTTGAACCCACTTTAAAGTATTCATTGGCACTGGTGTCGTGGAATACCACGGTGCGATACGCTGGATGGATGTTTGGTTTCATCATAAACCCTTTGTGTTTTGTTATAACATAACAAAATAATATCCAGGCAAGGTTGAAAAAACAACCCTCTCTCTCCTGAGGATATTTTCTGATTTGCTTTAGATAACATGAAAACCCTGCCCCCACGTGCTATAACTATTTCATTTCGCGGTAAAATATTTCTCTTCAGGCAGGAAACTCAGCGTCCGGATTCGGGCATATGAGAAAGGAAACGACAGCATGAAAACCCGACATCTGGTCAGTCTGGTGACTGGCGTACTTATCTTTTCCGTGCTGGTTCCCATTTGCCTCAGCATCTGGCTTGCCCATCGCCAGGCAGAAGAGAAATTTGTTGATGCGCTGGATAGCTATGCTTCTCGGGTGCTGATGCGCACCGACAGGGTCGTGGATCAGGCTAAAGAAGCGTTAAATCACCTGCAGGGATTTAAGGGCGTTCCCTGTAGTCCGCTGCATTTGAGGGAAATACGTCGGGTCGCGTTCTCGTGGCGCTATATCCAGGAGGTGATCTATATCGACAACCTCAAACCCCTCTGCTCTTCGCTTGAGCAGGCCAGTAAATCCGCCGCTTATCCTCCCCCCATGCGTATCACCGAAGATGGCTACAGCGCGTGGCTTACCGCACAGAACGATCTTGGCTTTCACCGCTATATGGCCGTGCTCGGGAAGGGCCATTACCTTGTTCTGGTCGATCCTGCCTCGCTTGTGGATGTGATCCCTTTCGGGGCGATTGCCATTGATGCCGCTCTGGTGGGAAGCGCAACGCATCTTATTTTCGCCAGCAGTAACACGCTTGATCCGCATATCCGCGATCGGATCAACGATCGAGGCGTCTCCAGCGTTCAGTACAAGGGCTCCATGTACGTCATGAAGCCGGTACCTGAGCTTGGATTTACTGTCGTCACGTGGGCAGCGCTCACACCCCTGGCTGAAAGCTGGCACCGACAGCTGCTTTTCTGGCTGCCGTTTGGCGTCCTGATAAGCCTGCTGGCGGCACTGTTTGTCCTGCGGATCCTGCGACGTATCCAGTCGCCGCGCAATCGCCTGCTGGACGCCATTAACAGCCGCGATTTTGTGGTTCACTATCAGCCCATCGTGGCGCTGTGCAGTGGAAAAATCGTGGGTGCGGAAGCGCTTGCGCGCTGGCCCCAGCCAGACGGAAGCAGTCTCTCGCCTGATATATTTGTGCCGCTTGCCGAGCAAACCGGCCTCATCTCGCAGCTGACGCAGTTAGTTATGGAAAAAGTGTTTGAAGATATGGGCCACTGGCTGCAGCTCCACCCCGATCAGCATATCTCCATCAACCTCGCCCCGGCCGATTTGACCTCCGGTAATCTGCCGCCTTTACTGAGTCAACTCCTGAATAAGTGGCAGATTCATCCCCGACAAATCGCCCTTGAGTTAACCGAGCGTGGCTTTACCGACCCCAAAATCAGCGCGCCGGCTATCGCCGCGTTTCGCCGTTCGGGCCACCCTGTCTACATTGATGATTTTGGCACGGGCTATTCCAGCCTCAGCTATCTGCAGCATCTCGATGTCGACACGCTAAAAATTGACAAATCGTTCGTGGATGCACTGGAGTACAAAAACGTAACGCCGCACATTATCGAAATGGCGAAGTCGCTGCAACTGGCAATGGTGGCGGAAGGCGTGGAGACCGAAGGGCAGCTTACCTGGCTGCACCGCCACGGCGTGCAGTATGGGCAGGGGTGGTTCTACAGTAAGGCGCTGCCCAGGACGGAATTTATCCTTTGGGCAGAGAACAACCTCGCCACGCGCTCTACTTAAGATAGGATTTGATCACCTGCAGCACGACGCCAAGATCGGCTTCACGCTGCGCCTCTTCGGGCTCTTTCACGACATGATCGGTAAGATGCCCTTCAATCACCTGCATCATCATGCCATTGACCGCGCCACGGATCGCCGCCAGCTGCTGTAACACCTCGGCACATTCGTGATCGCTGTTGAGCATCTTCTCCAGCGCGGTGCTCTGCCCCTGAATTTTCTTCAGGCGAGTCAATAACATCTTCTTATCGCGAACGGTATGTGACATCTCTGTCTCCCTCAGTTTTGGCTTTTAAAGCATATCACGCTCTACTCCCCCTGAGTATTTTTCTACTGGGGGGTAGTATTAACCTACTGGGGGGGAGTACTATTTGCGCACGCTTTCCATACTGGAAATTCCAATGAACGATTTTGCTTCACTCCTGCAGCAGGGTAATGCCTGGCTGTTTGTTCCCAGCGCTATCCTGCTCGGTGCGCTGCATGGCCTGGAGCCGGGCCACTCAAAAACAATGATGGCTGCCTTTATCGTGGCTATCCGCGGCACGCTGAAGCAGGCGGTGCTGCTCGGTCTGGCGGCTACGCTTTCCCATACGGCGGTAGTCTGGATCATTGCCATGGCAGGACTATGGTTTGGCCGCGGCTGGGACGCACATACGTCCGAACCCTGGTTTCAGCTGATCTCCGGAGTGTTGATCGTTGCAATCGCCCTGTGGATGGCGTGGCGAACCTGGAAAGAGAGCCGGCCACACGATCATCATCACGATTGCCACCACCATCATGACCATGATCACCACCATGATCATGACCATCACCATGAACACCCGCTGGTTGAAGAGGAGTGGCAGGACGCCCACCAGCGCGCGCACGCGCAGGATATCAACCGGCGCTTTAACGGACAAAACGTGACGACAGGACAGATCGCGATGTTTGGCCTGACCGGCGGGCTTATCCCCTGCCCGGCGTCCATCACCGTTCTGCTGATCTGCCTGCAGCTGAAGCATTTTGCGCTCGGCGCGACGCTGGTATTCAGCTTCAGCATCGGTCTGGCGTTAACGCTGGTCGCTTCCGGCGCGATTGCCGCCTTAAGCCTTAAGCACGCGACAAAACGCTGGCCCGGATTTAGCGAACTTTCCCGCAAAGCACCGTGGATCTCCGCCGCGCTGATTATCGTGGTAGGGATTTACATGAGCCTGCATGGCCTGAGCGGCATTCTGGCGTAAGCAGGCGGCCACGCCCGGTGGCTGCCTTTCTGGTCAGATAAGAGTCTGCTGCCAGCTAAAGGTATAACGAAGCTGGCGCGTCTGCAGGATAAATTCCGGCGAAACGCTGGGGCTCCAGGAGTCATCGCCGCCCACCCCCATATGAAACGCATCGAGGTTGAGCCAGCACCCCGGCTCTTCCCGCAGCAGATGATGATGGGTTGTCTCACGCAGCTGCTGCTGGCTATAGCGGCCCACTGAGAAATGGAACGCGCCATTCAGCTGATGCGCACCCAGCACAAGTTTGCGGGTATCGCAGCGCAAACCATTTTCCGTCGGGAAGATATACGGCGTGTGCATGTCTGCCAGGGGCAGTGTCCAGCGCCCCTGCTGCGCCGCCAGCTTTCTGTCCGGGTAGTTTTCATGCGGCCCCAGCCCCAGCCAGTCAACCTTTTCTGGCGTTTCAGCGAGATGAACGCTCAGGCCAATGCGCGCGGGCTCCGGGATATCAGACGCAATATCGACCTGAATGTCGCCATGCAGAACCCCTTGCTCGTCCACCCGCCAGATTTTACGGCTCAGGAACAGCGCCCTGCCGCGATGCTCCAGGACATTAAGCGTGGTAACCACCACCTCACGCGCATGCTGCTCTGCCTCACAGTGCAGCATGCGCGAGGTGAGATCGTACATGCCCGCCGCTTTCCAGCGTTCAACCCACGCGTTTGGATCGATGCGCGTCGCTTCGCTCACCCCAATGTCGTTGTCCAGCGGCGCGCGGCTGATGTTATCCGTCACGGGTGAAAGCAGCGTTTCAACGCCATTTCGCCACCATTGAGTCAGGTATCCGGATGCGCGATCGAACTGCCAGCGCTGTTGACCATGCGCGATCGCCAGGATGCGGTCGTTTTGCGTCAAAACCGGCGGCTCGCCCGTAGAGGCTGGTGGTGCAATAAAGAGTGGGGCCGGAAGCGGCCACTGCTCCCACGCGCAGCGATGGCCTGCCGGTGACCACGGCGTTGCCAGCGGCTGGCGAACCTCAACGTTCAGCCAGATTTCACCCGGCCCGGCTTTCAATTCCGGCAGAGCGATCTCCAGACGCTGAACGCCTTCAGGGGCTATCGCCAGCGTCACCTCGCCCGAAGCCAGTACCTTCCCATCCCGGGCAACCGTCCAGCTCAGCACTTCGTTATCGGTAGGGCGGAACAGGTAGCCGCTTTGCACCTCAATCACCAGCGGAGAGGTACTGACCAGCGTAAAGGTAAAGAACTGCTGGGCGCGCTGCGCCTCGTACAGCGCCGGGTGCGGCGTGCGATCGGGGAAGACCAGACCATTGAGGCAGAACTGGCGATCGTTCGGCGTATCGCCAAAGTCCCCGCCGTAGGCCCAGAACGCGTTGCCCTTTTCGTCTTTCTTCGTCAACGCCTGATCGACCCAGTCCCAGACAAACCCACCCTGCAGGCGAGGATGGCTGCGAAACGCCTGCCAGTATTTCGCAAACCCGCCGAAGCTGTTTCCCATCGCGTGGGCGTATTCACAGAGGATCAGCGGACGCGTTTCGTCGGGCATACCGATCCATTTCTTGATTGACCATTTAGGCACCGCCGGGAAAGGCTGATCCCAATCGACCCGGGCGTACATCGGGCAAACAATATCGGTCGCCGCCGTATTCGCCCCGCCGCCTTCGTACTGCACCGGGCGCGTGGGATCGGTGGTTTTCAGCCAGCGGTACAGCGCATCATGATTCGCGCCGTGGCCGGACTCGTTACCCAGCGACCAGATGATAATTGAGGGATGATTGCGATCGCGCTGCACCATGCGGGTTACGCGCTCACTCATGGCGGGCAGCCAGCGCGGATCGTCAGCGAGGCGACTCATCGGTACCATACCGTGGGTTTCAATATTGGCTTCGTCAACAACGTACAGCCCGTAGCGATCGCAAAGCCGGTACCACAGCGGATGGTTCGGGTAGTGCGAGCAACGAACGGCGTTGAAGTTATGCTGCTTCATGATTTCGATGTCGCGACGCATGGTCGCCTCGTCCATCACCTGACCGTTTTCCGGGTGATGCTCGTGACGGTTAACCCCGCGGATCAGCAGCGGCTTACCGTTAAGCTTCAGCAGGCCGTTGCTGATGTCAACGCGGCGGAAGCCCACATCGCACGCCTCAACCTCCAGCACCTCGCCCTGCGGGCCGAGAAGCGCCATCGTCAGCCGATACAGTTCCGGCGTTTCAGCACTCCAGAGCGCGGGACGGTCAATGGGGATCGCCACCGTTAAGCGTTCGTCCCAGCTGCCGCGCTCGTCCACAACGGCAGACCCCGGACGCCGGGAAACGCTGGCGCATTTTTCACCCTTGCGCCACAGGGTAAAGACCACCTCGCAGTCTGCAAAGCCCGCCCCTGCCAGCGCGACATCTGCCTTAAGCACCGCGCGGTCCAGTTCCGCATTCAGGTCCGTCACCACGCGATAATCGGCAATCTGCGTTTCGGGTTTATGCAGCAGCGTCACATCGCGGAAAATACCACTCATGCGCCACATGTCCTGATCTTCCAGATAGCTGCCGTCGCACCAGCGCAACACCATGACCGCCAGGCGGTTCTCACCTGGCCGCAGGACCGTCGAGAGATCGAATTCGGCAGGCAGCCTGCTGTCCTGGGAATAGCCCATCCACCGCCCGTTGCACCACAGATGAAACGCAGAGTTCACGCCGTCAAAGATGATGCGGGTCTGCCCGCTCTGAAGCCACGCGTCATCCACATTAAATGTGAGCGAGTAACAGCCGGTTGGGTTTTCCTGCGGCACAAAAGGCGGATTAACGGGGATAGGATAGGTGACGTTGGTGTAGATGGGCGTGTCAAACCCCTGCATCTGCCAGTTCGACGGCACGGGCATCGCAACGGCGTCCGCACAATCTTCGGTTACCCACGCCTCCGGGATTTGCTCGGGTGCAGGAAAGTAGTTAAATCGCCACACCCCATTGAGGGAGCGTCTGCTGACGGATGCAGCATCATCCAGGGCAGGCTGTTCAAGACGCCAGCTGTGTAACGGCGCATGTGCCTCCAGACGGTTCCACTGGGTGACACCCGGGTTTTCCCAGTCCCGTCGGGCCAGAATGGCGCTGAGAGTCAGCGATAAAGTGTTGGGCATAGTAACCTCTTTGCGAAGCGCTCACAATTTTGGTTAACATGCCCTGGCACCCGGCGACGGTAAAGCACGCAATCGCGGGGTAGCGAGTCCGATCACAAAGTTTTATTTGCGGGCAAGCTGCCCGGCAAGGAGGGCCAGGCTTCTGAGCTGCTGCGCCAGATCCTCGCGTTCGGCCTGCTGCGGGGTACGGCGCGCGCTGGAATGGCGGGTCACCAGCGTTACCGGCAGCTGAACCTGCCAGCATTCCTCCCCCCCGCTGGGGGACAGAAGCCACTCCACGCTGCGCTCGCCCGCCTCTCGAAACGCCTGACGAATGGTCGTCAGCGGCGGAGAAAACCAGGCGCTGTCGGCCGTATCATCAAACCCGACCACCGATATCTGGCCAGGAACAGCTATCCCTTTTTCCGCACAGGCGCGCATTACCCCAAGCGCCATCTGATCGTTCGCCACCAGAATGGCATCCGGCAGTACCGCCCCCGAGAGCAGCACATGTCCCTTCTCATAGCCGCTGGCCGCGCTCCAGTCGCCGTAGGCCACCGCAGCCGCGTCGAGACCCGCCTGCGCCAGCGTCGCTTTCCATCCCGCCAGACGCGCGCGCGCAGAGACCGAGCTTTCCGGCCCGCTCAGCAGGGCAATATGCTGATGCCCCAGCGAAAGCAGATGCTCAACGCCCAGGCGTGCCCCCTCTTCGGCGTTAAACACGAGGCTATTTACCTGCGCTGACGGTGACACGTCGAGGAACAGCACCGGGACGGGCGTCGCCAGCGACCTGAGCGCTTCGGCGTGCGGATCGTCAAGCGGCACATTTACCAGCAGCGCGTCTACCCGCTGCGCCAGCAGCGCCTGAAGCGCCGCCTGACACTGCTGCGGCTGCTCCACCATGGAAATCAGGACGCTCGCCCCCTGCCCTGCAGCCCGGGATTTTACCGCCGAGACAATTTGCGAAGGCGCGTGCAGCGCCAGATCGGTGGTGATGAGCCCCAGCGTACGGGTGCGTTTCCCCGCCAGCTGCTGCGCCCGCAGGTTGGGAACGTAATGCAGCTCCGCCATTGCCTGCTGCACCTTTTCCCGCGTGCGGGCAGAGACGTGCTCCGCGTCGTTAATCACGCGGGAAACGGTCTGATAAGAAACCCCCGCAAGGAGGGCGACATCATAAAGAGTGATTGCTTTCATGCGTTCTGGCATCGCGATTTTCGAAGCGTCTATTCTGGCACAGCGACGCCGTTAAAACATGTGAGCGCTTCGCAAATTAAACAACCCGCTCCGGCTGCGTCATTTTCTCACCGCGCGGCTTCTGGCGGAACCAGGGCAAACAGAGCTGAATAAGCGGGCCAATGGTCAGAGCATACGCCACGGTTCCCACCCCAAACGAGCCACCCAGCACGCACCCAATCAGCAGGACGGACACTTCGATGGAGGTACGCACGCTGCGAATGGACCACCCCAGCCGGGCGTGAATGCCGGTCATCAGGCCGTCGCGCGGACCAGGCCCGAAACCGGCCCCGATGTACATGCTGGTGGCGATCGCGTTCATCACGATGCCCGACACCAGGAAAGCGATACGCACGGATAACGAACTCAGCTCGGGGATAAGCGCCATGCTGGCGTCCGCCGCCAGACCGATACAAATCACGTTGCTGATCGTGCCAAGACCGGGCATCTGACGCAGTGGGATCCACAGTAAGAGCACCGCAGCCCCGGTCAAAATGATCACCGTCCCAATGCTCATCCCCAGCTGTATTCCCACGCCAAGGTGAAACACATCCCACGGATCGACCCCCAGATCCGCACGAATAAACATCGCGGTGGAAAGCCCATACAGCCCTAAACCGACATACAGTTGTAGCAGACGACGTACCATTTTTATCTTCTCCAGTGAACCCGACTTTCATCCTGACCTAAAATGGCACTAAGATTAATGTCCAGTTTTTAAATAGTGGACTGCTCATGTCATCACGCCGCTTCGGAAGCCAGTCTTTGGTACGCCTTTTAGGGCACTGGCAGCAAACTTCATCCCGCACTCCGCTCTGGCGCCAGCTGGCTGACGCGCTGCGCTTATTAATCCTTGATGGCCGGCTGGCGCTGCATACGCGCCTGCCGGGTGAGCGTGAGCTGGCGACGGCGCTGAACGTCAGCCGAACAACCGTCAGCAGCGCCCTCGCCCACCTGCGTGAAGAGGGTTATCTTGAAAGCCGCCACGGCAGCGGGTCGCGCGTCATCCTCCCGGATGCACGCGCCGTTCCCACCCTTTCCGCAGCGAGCGTCGCCCTGGATCTTTCCACTGCCGCCCTCAGCGCCGGGCCGGAGATCCACCAGGCTTACACCCATGCACTTACGGCTATTACTCAACACCTCTCGCTGACGGGCTACGAGCAGCTTGGGCTGCCGGCGCTACGGGAGGCCATCGCTGCGCGCTATACCGCGCGAGGTCTTCCAACCCGGGCAGACGAGGTGATGGTGGTCAACGGTGCCGTCAGCGGGTTCGCGCTGGTGCTGCGGATGATGGCCGGACCGGGGGATCGCGTCGTGGTCGATCACCCCACCTATCCGCTGGCGATTGCCGCTATTCAGGGAGCACAGTGTCGGCCAGTAGGAGTGTCGTTGCCGGAAACGGGCTGGGATACGGATGGCTTTGCGGCTACGCTTGCCCAGACCGCGCCGCGCCTGGCCTACCTGATGCCAGATTTTCACAACCCAACCGGTCGATGTATGGATATCGCCACCCGTCAGGCAATCGCTGATATAGCAGCCCAGACCCGCACGGTGCTGGTCGTGGATGAAACGATGGTCGATCTCTGGTTTGATTCGCCACCGCCGCCACCGCTGGCATCGTTTAACCCGCAGGCCAGCGTGATTACGCTAGGCTCTGCCGGAAAAAGCTTCTGGGGCGGGCTGCGTCTCGGCTGGATCCGCGCCTCCTCGCGGACTATCGCCACGCTCGCCCAGACGCGCGATACGCTGGATTTAGGCTCGCCGCTGCTTGAGCAGCTGGCAACGCTGTGGCTTATCGACAATAGCGAGCGTTTTCTGCCCGCTCGCCGCAAGATGCTGGCGGAACGGCGCGATCGATGCAGTAACCTACTGCGAGAACATTTCCCGGAGTGGACGTTTCATGAGGCGGAGGGTGGGCTCTCTTACTGGATCGAACTTCCTGGCATGCTGGCGACACAGCTTGCCGCACGGGCAGAAATCATCGGGATTAACCTGGGATCCGGGACGCGGTTTGGCTTATCGGGGGCGTTTGACCGCTTTTTACGTATGCCCTTTTCGCTGGAGCCAGCGGAGCTGGAAGCGGCATTGCTGCGGATTAAACCGTTATGGCTCGCGCTAAATTCAAATACGCCAGCAGTCAAACGCCGCCTGGTTTAATATTAAAATTTTGAACTGGATCATAAAATAAAAACTGCTGACTGTAATATATGCAGTCAGCAGTTTTCACTGGTCAGGATTTAGTGCTGAGGAGGAATGGGGAAACCTTTCAGGGAAATAACGAAATTATCACCGTCTTTCTTTATTTTTGCACCGGTATCACACCAGTCAGACGCAATACGAAAGAACTCATCGCTTCCAACATTCCAGCCAAGACGTACATGCTTCACGTAGCCTGAGCGCAACAGAGCGCAGGCCTCGTTGTAGTCACTGGCAGTTGACAGTTGTTGTTTCATTTTCTCTTCTTCAGAAGTTTACGTAGAGCCTTGATTTCTTTAGGAGTAAAAGGAGAAACACTCTCTTCTTCCGTATGCTGATTATCAATATCCTCTTCCGATACTCCCGCCTCTTCTACTGCTTCAAACGCCAGCAGCAGCAGTTTCTCTGTGGTCACGCTTAAATTTTCGTTATTTACTTCCGCATAGTGGCGGAGTCTTTCTTTTAGCGCTTCGTCAATTTTAACATTTAAAACTGCAGTAGCCATGTTTGTCACTTCCCTTCGGAATAAGTACTTTATTTAATACACGAAGTTATCACTGTTATCCAGATCTATATTTTTTTGAATTTTGACGAAAATAGACGTCCAATTATAAAATGCCAATCTATTATTACAGGTTTATGACAGTAATATTTCAGAGCGATGAAATATATATTACACGGTATAGGCATTATATTATTGTGGAATAAAGGCTAAAAAGAGATGGAAACAGGAAAGATGGATGAGGCCACAAATGGGTGGGGGCCCTGCCAGCTACATCCCGGCACCCACGTCGTCTGCCCTGGCTGCTTCCTTCCGGACCTGACCTGGTGAACAGAGTAGCGTTGCGGGAGAACCAACAGAGCCCCCATTGAGAGCGTTGATAACCAACGCGCTGGCGCATTATCCCTGTGCGAAGAGCCAATTGCAAGCGACCAGGAACCGGATGCTGGTTTCTTGCGCAAACAGGCGCAGCAATCAGGACGATCTTCGTTTACCATGACGGTCCAAACATCCCCACAGGTGAAGGTATGGACGAAAACGACTCCTTTCCCCAGCGCGTATGGCAAATCGTGGCCTCGATTCCGGAAGGCTATGTCACCACCTATGGTAATGTGGCAAGGCTGGCAGGCTCTCCACGCGCGGCGCGACAGGTCGGCGGCGTCCTGAAACGGCTCCCGGAGGGAAGTACGCTGCCCTGGCATCGGGTAGTGAACCGTCATGGCGCTATCTCGCTGACCGGGCCGGATCTCCAGCGTCAGCGTCAGGCGTTGCTTTCAGAGGGTGTGCAGGTGTCGGGCGCAGGACAGATTGATTTGCAGAAATACCGCTGGGTGTACTAAACCCTCTCCCGAAGGAGAGGGTAAGAGCAACAGTTACATCTGGGTCGGTGGGGTTGGCAGGGACGGCTGATTGGTCTGTGGAGCAACCGGGACTTCGGTTTGCTGCACCGGCACCAGATTCAGGTCGATTTTGGTTCCACCGTGGTTAATGGCTTCCTGGACCGTATCGGTGATAAAGACCAGCTTGCCGTTGATGGTTACCGCTGCGCTCAGCAGAATACGGGCATTCGGCTGCACGTCTGACGGGTTATACGGCAACACGAAGCTAAACGGAGCCTGCTTACCTTCAGTACGGACCGCGCGCTGAGCCAGCACCTTCGACGGCGCGTCCGCCAGGGAAGCATCAGACAGCGTGACCGTTAGTACCGCATCCGGCGGCAGAGCGACTTTCTGTTTAATCCAGATTGTACCGGAAACGTTAGGCTGCTGAATGGATTGCTGTGAAAGGGTATTAATCCCGTTCGGATCTGCAGCTGGTACCGGCACCTGGGCGCTCTTACCGGCACAGGCGGACAACGCCACCGCAATAGCTACACCACTTAGCATGGGCACGAGTTTCATTGAAGTCTCCTTATCATCAATGCACCAGCGGGATCGATCCCATCCGATGTCGTTTCAATCACATAACGTTTTTAAGTGTGGCACAGATCACCGATTAATGCCTAAAAACGTGCCGACATTCAGATTATTCTACCCATCGGACCACTTTCATTTCTGCGTTATACTCTGCCTATCTTTCGCTACGGCGTTTATTGAGGATAATTATGAGTCAGGCACTGAACAATCTGCTGACATTACTGAATCTGGAAAAAATTGAGGAAGGACTCTATCGCGGGCAGAGCGAAGACCTCGGCTTACGTCAGGTTTTCGGCGGCCAGGTCGTTGGACAAGCGCTCTACGCTGCAAAGGAGACCGTCCCTGCAGACCGCCTGGTGCACTCATTCCACAGCTATTTCTTACGCCCTGGCGACAGCGCAAAACCGATCGTGTATGACGTTGAAGTCCTGAGAGACGGCAACAGCTTCAGCGCACGCCGCGTGGCGGCCGTTCAGAACGGTAAGCCTATCTTTTATATGACCGCCTCTTTCCAGGCGCCGGAACCGGGGTATGAACATCAGAAAGTGATGCCGCCAGCACCGTCGCCGGACGAACTCAAATCAGAGACCGATATCGCCCGCGCGCTGGCGCATCTGCTGCCGCCGCAGGTCAAAGAGAAGTTTCTCTGCGATAAACCGCTGGAGATCCGCCCGGTTGAGTTCCACAACCCCATGAAAGGCCACACCGCCGAGCCGAAGCGTCAGGTCTGGATCCGCGCCAATGGCACCGTGCCGGAAGATTTCCGCGTGCATCAGTATCTGCTGGGCTACGCGTCTGACTTTAACTTTCTGCCGGTTGCGCTACAGCCGCACGGCGTTGGTTTCCTTGAAAAAGGGATGCAGGTCGCAACCATCGATCACTCCATGTGGTTCCACCGTCCGTTCAATATGAATGAGTGGCTGCTTTACAGCGTGGAGAGTACGTCAGCGTCGAGCGCTCGCGGGTTTGTGCGTGGAGAGTTTTATACCCAGGACGGCGTGCTGGTCGCTTCTACGGTGCAGGAAGGGGTAATGCGTAATCGCGGATGATGGTGTGCGGCCTGATGCCCTCACCCTGCCCCTCTCCCATGGGAGAGGGAATAAGCATTAAAAACGGCAACCGAAGTTGCCGTTTTGCTTTTTATTAGGCGTTATACGCATTCTCGCCGTGGCTGTTGACGTCCAGACCTTCGCGCTCCTGCTCTTCCGGTACGCGCAGCCCAACGGTCATATCCGCCAGCTTATAGCCAATGAAGGCGACAACGGCAGACCACACCACGGTGATAGCGATACTTTCCAGCTGCACCAGCACCTGATGAACCATGGTGACACCTTCTGCGTAGCCCACGCCACCCAGTGATTTCGCGGCGAAGATGCCGGTCATGATACAGCCGACGATGCCGCACACGCCGTGGACGCCGAACACATCGCAAGGGTCATCCACGCGCAGCACGCGTTTCAGTGCGGTGACGCCCCACAGACCTGCCAGGCCCGCGACCAGTCCCACCAGCAGCGCACCACCGACACCCACATAGCCACACGCCGGGGTGATACCGACCAGACCGGCAATCGCCCCTGAACAGGCACCCAGCAGGGAAGGTTTACCGCGTACCGCCCACTCGCCGAATACCCAGGAGAGAATTGCACCCGCCGTCGCCACAACGGTGTTTACGAAGGCCAACGCGGCGATTTCGTTCGCGGCACTTGCGGAGCCGGCGTTGAAGCCGAACCAGCCAAAGTAGAGGATAGCCGTACCGGTAAACACCATCGGCAGGTTATGCGGTTTGAACGCCTCTTTACCGAAGCCCACGCGTTTGCCAATCAGGTATGCGCCCACCAGACCCGCTACCGCGGCGTTGATATGTACAACGGTACCGCCCGCAAAGTCCAGCGCGCCGTGCGTTGCCAGCAGACCACCGCCCCAGACCATGTGCGCAATCGGCACATAGGAGAGGGTCAGCCAGACCACCACGAAGATCAGAACGGCAGAGAAACGGATGCGCTCCGCCAGCGCCCCCACGATCAGCCCGACGGTAATGCAGGCGAACGAGCCCTGGAACGCGACGTGGATGTACTGGTAGAAGCTGCCCATCAGCGCGGTAAGCTCAATATTTTTCAGCATTACCCAGTCGAAGTTACCAAAGAAGGCGTTACCGGTACCGAAGGCCAGCGAGTAACCGTAAACCACCCACAGCACGCAGACCAGCGCGAACGTCACGGCAACCTGCGTCAGCATGGAGAGAACGTTTTTGCCGCGGATCAGGCCGCCGTAGAACAGCGCAATGCCCGGGATAGACATGAACAGCACCAGCGCGGTGCTGATCATCATAAAGGCGTTATCGGCTTTGTCTGCCACGGCAGGAGCAGCCAGCGCCAGGCCCGGCAGCAGTGCCAGCGAACCCAGACCCGTTTTAAGTGTTGCTATCTTCATTTTCTCGATCCCTATCACTGTGTGCCAGGCGTTATTTACAGTGCCGCTTCGTCAGATTCGCCGGTACGAATGCGAATGACGCGCTGCAGTTCGGCAACGAAAATTTTGCCGTCGCCAATTTTGCCGGTGTAGGCCGCTTTGCTAATCACATCAATCACTTCATCAAGCTGATCGTCAGCAATCGCGACATCAATTTTTACTTTTGGCAGAAAGTTAACGCTGTATTCCGCCCCGCGATAAAGCTCGGCATGACCCTTCTGACGACCAAAGCCTTTCACTTCGGTGACAGTCAGTCCCTGAATACCCATTGAGGACAATGCTTCACGCACGTCTTCCAGTTTGAATGGTTTGATTACCACCGTAACCAGCTTCATAGATCCCCTCCAGTCAGAATTCGGTAATGGCCGCAGCTCACGCAGAAGGTATTGCAAGGGGTGTGCCAGAAATGAAATGGAGGGAGAAAAGCGGTGCGACGAGCGTTATGCCGTCTTCCTTAATGAACCGGCGAAAAAAAACGCACCATGTCGGTGCACGGTGCGTTTCAGTATTGCACCAACAGGAATGACTGTTAGCGCGGCGCCTCATTTTAGTGCATCACGCGCTTAGGGACTCTTCCTCGCGCACGCTGGCCGCGAGCTCATCGCCCGCCAGCTGAAGCTGATACATCTGCCAGTAGCGCCCTTTGGCTTCCAGCAGTTCACGGTGCGTCCCGCGCTCCACGGCTTGTCCGCGATGCAGCACCAGAATGGTATCGGCATCGACAATGGTGGAAAGGCGATGGGCAATCACCACCAGCGTCGTATGGTCGCGTACCGCGGCCAGCGCCTGCTGGATAGCCTGCTCGGTGCCGGAGTCAATGCTGGCCGTCGCTTCATCCAGAATCAGCACCTGCGGGGTTTCAATCAGCACCCGCGCCAGCGCGAGAAGCTGCTTTTGCCCAACGGAGAGGTTGTTTCCCTGCTCGCCCAGCCGGGTGTTAATCCCGTCGTTAAACCCGCGCGCCAGGTCTGCCAGCTGCACTTTTTCCAGCACCTCCCATACCTGCTCCTGAGAGTAGTCTCGCCCCAGGGTCACGTTGGCGTAGAAGGTATCGGCCAGGACGACCGGATCCTGCTGCACCATCGCGACGCCTTTACGCAACACGTTGTGGCTGAGAGACGCGAGCGGGCGTCCGTCGAGGCGGATTTCGCCTTGCGTGACCGGGTAGTAGCCCATCAACAGGCTGGCGAGCGTGCTCTTGCCGCTGCCCGTATGTCCCACCAGCGCCACGAAACCGCGCGACGGAACATCCAGCGTAATGTCCTGCAACACCAGCCGGTCTTCGCGATAGGCAAACGAGACGTTATCAAAGGCAATGGCGCCGCTTTGCAGAGGTCGCTCGTCACGACCGTAGGCCTGACGCGGCCTGTCCATCAGCTCAAACACGCGCTCGCCGGCGACGACCGCCTGCTGCAGCATCGATTGCTGGGTCGTGAGCTCGATCAGCGGCTCGTTAAGGCGCCCCAGATAGCTAATAAAAGCGTACAGCACGCCCACTTCAATCGTACCGCTTGAGCTCAGGCCAAAGAGCATCAGTAAACCGCAAAGCACCAGCGCAGAGAAAAGGCTGAGCAGCGGACGCAGCAGGAAGCCGTCGAGGCGCAGCGTCTGCATACGCGCCATGTAGTGCGATCGGCTGGCTTCGCCCATCCGCTCGCCAAAGCGCGCCTGCTGGCGGAACTGCTGGATGACGCTCATGCCGTTAATCACTTCGTTGAAGCCATCGTTAATGTCGGCCAGATAGGCGCGCACCCGACGCACGATTGGCGTGCTGTAGCGCTGGTAGATGATCATCACGATCAGCACCGCCGGGAAGATGGTAATCGCCACCAGCGCCATGCGCCAGTCGAGGCTGAACATCGCCACCAGCATCGCGCCGATCAGCGCCGCACTGCGTAACACCGTCGCGACCACGGTGACGTACAGGTCGCGGATCACTTCGGTATCGTTGGTCACGCGCGAAATCACCTGCCCGACCGGCTGGATATCAAACTCGCTGAGCGGCTGGCGAAGCGCCGCGTCCATTACATCCGTGCGCAGCTGCTGAACCACGCCCACGGCGGCACGGTTAAACAGCAGCGACTGCGCATAGTGCAGCCCTGCCGCCGCCAGCTGCAACCCAACGTAGGCCACGCCTAAGCCCGCCACCAGCCCCAGCGGCAGGTAGCTTTTGGCGACCATATTGTCGATGAAGTAGCTGATGAGCAGCGGCCCGCTCACCTCAGCAATCGCCGCTATCCAGAGTAAAAGCACGGCCACGGAGAGCGGTTTGCGCCACGGCGAGCCGTAGGCCAGCAGACGTTTGAGCGTCGGCCACATCGTTCCGAGCTTACGCATTGGTGGCCTCCTGATCCTGTTCCGGCGCATCGTCCAGCGCCGCCTCAAGCTGTTGATAGCGGTACATATCGCGATACCAGCCCGGCTGCTCGGCAAGCGTTTCATGCTGCCCGCGCTGGGCAATGTGTCCGTGCTGTAAGACCAGAATTTCGCTGGCCTCGGTGAGCGCTGACAAACGGTGGGCGCTGATAATCACCGTGCGTCCGTCGCCCCACTGGCGCAGGTTGTGCAGAATCTGATGCTCGGTACGACCATCCACGGCGGAGAGCGCATCATCCAGAATGAGGATTTCAGCATTCAGCAGCAGCGCGCGGGCAATCGAGATTCGCTGTTTCTGCCCGCCGGACAGCATGACGCCACGTTCCCCGACTTCCGTTTCGTAGCCCTGCGGCAGACGCAAAATATCGTCATGTACGCTGGCTAAGCGCGCCACGTGTTCGATCTCTTCCTGCGTCGCCGACGGGTGACCAAGCGCAATGTTATTCGCCACGGTGTCCGAAAATAAAAACGGCGTCTGGCTGACGACCGCCAGACGGCCACGCCACTCGTCCAGCAGCAGGTTCGCCAGGGGGATATCATGGAAACGGATATCGCCCTCGGTGACGTCAAAGTGGCGCTGAAGCAGAGAGAGCACGGTACTTTTTCCGGACCCCGTCGGGCCGCAGATGCCCAGCATCTGGCCCGGCCGCAGCGTAAAGCTAACGTTCTCCAGCACCGGATGTTCAGTTTGCGGATAGACAAATTTGCGAACGTCGACGTTCATAACGCCGCGCCCTTCCGGCACCGCTTCGCTGCCGTCATTGACCACCGGCGCTTCGGCCAGCATGGCGCGGATGCGGCTGTAGGCGGCGCTGCCGCGCTCTACGATATTAAACATCCAGGCCAGCGCCAGCATCGGCCAGATCATCAGCCCCAGATACATCGCAAAGCTGGTCAATTGCCCCAGGGTCAATGTGCCCTGCACCACCATCCAGCTCCCGCCGCCAATCGCCAGCAGGTTTGCCATGCCGATTGCGACATAAATCGTTGGATCAAATCGCGCATCAATACGCGCGACGCGCATGTTTTTCGCCCCCGTGTCTGCCGCATCGGCCGCAAACAGCGCGGACTGCCTATCTTCCAGGCCAAACGCTTTGATCATGCGGATGCTGGTCATGCTCTCCTGGGTACGATCGTTCAGAGAAGAAAACGCCGCCTGCGCCAGCTTGAAGCGCTCGTGCAGCTGTTCGCCGTAGCGATTGATCGCCAGCGCCATGATCGGCATCGGCAGCAGGGCGAGCAGGGTCAATTGCCAGCTGATCTGCGTGGACATGACGATCAGCACCGCACAGCCCATCACCAGCGAATCCACCAGCGTCAGCACCCCTTCCCCGGCGGCAAAGACCACGCGATCGACGTCGTTCGTCGCGCGGGCAATGAGATCCCCGGTGCGATGACGCAGATAAAATTCGGGATGCTGTCGGCTCAGCTGGCGGTAAAAATCTTCACGCAGCTCAACGGCCAGCTGATAGGACGCACCAAACAGCAGCACGCGCCAGACGTAGCGCAGGAGATAAACAATGACCGCCGTCAGCACCAGCGTGCCGACCCACATCAACACCCGTGCGGTGGTGTAATGCTGTTCAGTGACGCCATCCACGACGTAGCCCACCACCTTCGGCGGGATCAGCTGCAAAATGGCAATGATAATAAGCAGGGCGACTGCACCGAGGTAGCGTTGCCACTCCCGACGAAAGTACCAGCTTAATTGGGCAAATAATCGCACGCGGTTTGTTCCTGAAGGTATTTTACGAAGTTATTCAATGGGTAAGGCTGTGGTGTACTTAATCTGTTCCATGGCGAAGCTTGAGGTGACGTCCGACAAGCCCGGGACGCTGTTCACCAGCCGCTTGTAGAAATCATCATAGCGCTTCATGTCAGCCACCTGGACGCGCATCAGGTAGTCGTACTCGCCGGCCATACGCCAGAAGCCGAGCACCTCGGGCATCTCAGACACCTGAGTGACGAAGCGGCAATACCACTCGCTGCTGTGGTGTTGGGTTTTTATCAGCACAAATGCCGTCAGCCCAAGCCCCAGTTTTTCGGGATCGAGTAATGCGACGCGCCCCAGAAGAATGCCGTCATCTTCCAGCTTTTTTAGGCGCTTCCAGCACGGTGTGGTGGTCAGATTAACGGCATCTGCCAGCGCCTGCAAAGAGAGGGTACAGTCACTTTGCAGCAATGAAAGGAGCTTGCGGTCAATTTTATCTAGCATACCCACCTCATAGAGAAAATTTTTCTCCCTTCATTCTATTTTAAAGGCCAGATAGCAACAATTTTTTCTGTGCTTTTCGCTATGCTGGGCACAAAATGACAAACGGATAACTACGATGAATAGCACCTGGGTTAAACATGCCATCAGCGAAATCAATGCCGACTACCAGCGCTCGGCGGATACCCACCTCATTCGCCTCTCCCTGCCGGGATTTGACGGTATTCAGCTCTACCTGAAGGATGAAAGCACCCATCCTACCGGTAGCCTGAAGCATCGCCTGGCGCGCTCTCTGTTTTTATACGGTTTGTGCAACGGCTGGATCAAAGAAGGCACGACCATTATTGAATCCTCATCCGGTTCAACGGCGGTGTCTGAAGCCTATTTCGCTCGTCTGCTGGGCCTGCCGTTTATCGCCGTGATGCCCTCCTGCACCGCAAAACGCAAAATCGAGCAGATCGAATTTTACGGCGGACGCTGCCATTTTGTGGAAAGCGCCTGCGAAATCTACGCCGCCTCTGAAATGCTCGCCCGCGAGCTAAACGGCCACTATATGGACCAGTTCACCTTTGCCGAGCGCGCAACGGACTGGCGCGGCAATAACAACATTGCCGACAGTATTTTCCGCCAGATGACCCACGAACCGCATCCGGTTCCGTCGTACATTGTGATGAGCGCCGGTACGGGCGGCACGTCAGCCACTATCGGACGCTACATTCGCTGTCAGGGCTACGATACCCAGCTGATGGTGGTTGACCCCCAGAACTCCGTGTTCCTCGACTACTGGCAAAGCCGCGATGCCGGCCTGCGCAGTCCGGTGGGCAGTAAAATTGAAGGAATTGGCCGCCCGCGCGTGGAACCGTCGTTCATTCCTGACGTTGTCGACGAAATGCTCCGCGTGCCGGACGCCGCCAGCGTCGCCACCGCGCACTGGCTGGAAACGCAGCTTGGGCGCAAGGTGGGCGCATCAACGGGCACCAACATGTGGGGCGCACTGCAGCTTGCGGCACGCATGCGCGAGGAAGGCCGTACCGGCTCCATCGTCACGCTGCTGTGCGACAGCGGCGAGCGCTACCTTGAGACCTACTACAATGCGGAGTGGGTACAGGCCAACATCGGCGACATCACCCCGTGGAAAGCGCAGATTGCGCAGCTGCTGAAATAAAAAAAAAGCCAGACCGAAGTCTGGCTTGCTGGAAGGGTCTCACTATTCGGGGGAATATGGGAGGTTGTTGTTGTCCAGCCAATGCGTCAAAAAATGGGACACCGCTTCGTTGCCGCAGTGTCCGATAACCGGCAGATGAGGAAGCTCTGCGATCAGCTGCGGCATCGCATTCCCCATAATCAGACCGCGCCCCACGCTGCCCAGCATTTCGCGGTCATTCATGGCGTCGCCAAACGCCATACACTCCTGCAGCGTTAAGCCCAGGTGGTCGCTGAGCACCGCCAGGGCTGAACCTTTGTTACAGCCCACCGGCAGGACTTCAAGACAATCCACCGCCGAGAAGGTCAGGTGCGCCCGGTCGCCCAGCGCCTCATTTAACTGAATGCGTAAGCGGCAAAGATCGTCGTGATCGCCACAGAAGCAAATCTTGGTAACCGCGTGGGCGGGGATCCGGCGCAGATCGATAAGCTGGTATTTGAAGCCGCTATAAACATGCGCGTGCAACAATTCGGGGATTTCGCTTCCGGTAAACCAGCCTTGATCGTTGAATACGTGGATACTGGCCTGCGTGTCCCACGTGCTGTGCAGAACAATATCCGCCACTTCCGGGTTGAGATCCTGGCGGTGCAGCACCTCTCCTTCAACGGTGTGAATGCGCGTTCCGTTACCCGTGATTAAAAACGCATCCAGGGAAAACGTGCCCAGCAGATGACGCATCTCCAGCACGTGGCGGCCAGTGGCAAACGTCAGGGTGACATCACGCTCGCGCAGACGCTTCAGGGTACTCAGCGTTTTCTCCCCCAGACGGTGATCCGGCATTAACAACGTACCGTCCATATCAAATGCAGCGAGGCGGGCCATGATTACTCCTGAAATGTGATGCGATTAACTTGTGCATCAGTATCGTGTGAGATATACGGAAGTAATAGTGAATAGATGAAAATTATTGTTCCGGGTTTCTTATGCGCCAGCTTAACCGTCTTAACCAGTATCAACGCCTGTGGCAACCTTCCGCTGGCGCTCCACAGCAGGTCACCATAAGTGAGCTTGCCAGCCGCTGTTTTTGTAGCGAGCGGCATGTCCGCACCCTGCTGCGTCAGGCTCAGGAGGCGGGCTGGCTTAGCTGGCACGCGCGGTCTGGTCGCGGCAAGCGCGGTGAGCTGACGTTCAATGCCAGCCCGGAGTCACTGCGCAATGCGATGATGGAAGAGGCGCTGAAAAGCGGGCAGCAGCATAACGCGCTGGAGCTGGCCCAGCTTGCTCCTGAAGCGCTGAGATCGTTGCTGCATCCGTTTTTAGGCGGGCAGTGGCATAACGACACGCCGACGCTGCGCATCCCCTACTATCGCTCGCTGGAGCCGCTTCAGCCGGGCTTTTTGCCTGGCCGGGCGGAGCAGCATCTGGCGGGACAGGTATTTTCAGGCTTGACGCGTTTTAACGGTAACAGCAGTGAACCCACGGGCGATCTCGCGCATCACTGGGAGGTCTCTGCTGACGGGCTGCGCTGGCATTTCTACATTCGCTCCACCCTGCACTGGCATAACGGCGATAAAATAGAAACGGCGCAGCTCCAGCGAAGCCTGATGGCACTGTTGACGCTTCCCGCCCTGCGCACCCTGTTCAGGAGCGTTTTACGTATCGAAACAACGCATCCACAGTGTCTGACATTTACGCTGCATCAACCGGACTATTGGCTGGCGCACAGGCTGGCAACCTACTGCAGCCGTCTGGCGCATCCCGACTATCCTGAACTTGGCTGCGGCCCCTTCCGGCTGGCCGCCTTTGAGCTCGACCTGGTTCGTCTGGAAAGCCATGAGCAATACCACCTGAGCCATCCGCTGCTCAAAGCCATCGAATACTGGATCACCCCCCAGCTGTTTGATTACAGGCTGGGCACCAGCTGTCGTCACCCGGTGCAAATCGCGATTGGCGAGGCCGATGAGCTTGAAACCCTGAGGCTGGTCAGCAGCAGCACCAGCCTGGGCTTCTGTTACCTCACGCTGAAACAGAGCGCGCGTCTGAGTGAGATCCAGGCGAAGCGGCTTATCAATATCATCCATCTCTCCAGGCTTCTGCACACGCTTCCGCTCAACGAAGGACTCATTACGCCCACCGGGGAACTGCTTCCCGGCTGGACAATCCCCGAATGGCCTGACTTAACGGACGTTGCCCTGCCTGAGGCGCTGACGCTGGTTTACCATCTTCCCGTTGAGCTTCACACCATGGCCAGCCAGTTAAAGGCGTACCTGGCGCAACAGGGTTGTGACCTGACCGTCATCTTCCACGACGCCAAGACGTGGGACGGATGCCAGCAGCTTGCCGATGCAGACATCATGATGGGGGACAGGCTGATTGGCGAAGCGCCAGCGTATACGCTTGAGCAGTGGCTGCGCTGCGATGCCCTGTGGCCGCACGTGTTAAGCGCACCGGCCTACGCCCATCTGCAAGCCACGCTGGATGCGGTGCAGTCTCAGGCCGAATCTCGGGACCGACACGCCGGCCTGCAAGCCATTTTCAACCGCCTGATGGAGAATGCGGTGCTGACGCCACTTTTTAACTATCAATATCAAATCAGCGCCCCGCCGGGAGTCAACGGCATACGCCTCAACACCCGCGGCTGGTTTGATTTTACCGAAGCCTGGCTACCCGCCCCCAAATCGTGAAGAAGCTGGTCGCCGCCGTAGCCAGACGGTAACATAACGGTTTTACCGTAACAGTCGAGATGATTTATGAAACGTGCCGTCGTCGTGTTCAGCGGAGGACAAGACTCTACAACCTGCCTGGTTCAGGCCCTTCATCAGTATGATGAAGTTCACTGTGTGACTTTCGATTATGGCCAGCGTCACCGCGCTGAAATCGACGTTGCCCGTGAACTGGCCCTTAAACTGGGGGCACGCGCGCACAAGGTGCTGGACGTTACGCTGTTAAATGAACTGGCCGTCAGCAGCCTCACCCGGGACAGTATTCCTGTACCGGACTACGAACCCGATGCCAGCGGCATTCCGAACACGTTTGTGCCGGGGCGGAATATTCTGTTCCTGACCCTGACGGCGATTTATGCCTATCAGGTAAAAGCCGAAGCGGTAATTACGGGCGTATGCGAGACCGACTTCTCAGGATACCCGGACTGCCGCGATGAGTTTGTCAAAGCGCTCAACCACGCCGTCAATCTGGGGATGGCGAAAGAGACGCGCTTTGAAACCCCGCTCATGTGGCTGGATAAAGCCGAAACCTGGGCGCTGGCCGACTACTGGGGCAAGCTGGATTTGGTTCGCAGTGAAACCCTCACGTGCTATAACGGCATCAAAGGCGACGGTTGCGGCCAGTGCGCCGCCTGTAATCTGCGCGCTAACGGGCTTAACCATTACCTGGCTGATAAAGTCGGCGTGATGGCGGCAATGAAGCAAAAGACCGGGCTTAAATAGCGTTTTTTGACCGTGCTGTCGCAAAACAGGTGTCGACAGCACGAGTGCGCCTTAATATGTCTTATACGATCATCAACTCCAGCTTTTCCCGCAATTCCCCTTCCAGCGGCAGCGCTTTCTGAGTTTTCAGATCGATACAGACAAAGGTGATCAGTGCATCAGCCACCACCTGCCCTTCTGGATCGAGCGTCACCACCTGGCTTAACACGCCGCTCTTGCCGTTTAGCTGTTGTACCTGGCTGGTCACGGTGAGCACATCGCCCAGCACGGCCGGACGGCGATAGTTGATGTTGATATTGACGACCACGAACGCGATGTTGTGCGCGGTCAGCCACTGAAAGCTTTCACTGTTTTCCAGCCCGTCCCAGCGCGCTTCTTCAAGAAACTCAAGATAGCGAGCGTTATTGACGTGCTGATAAACATCAAGATGGAAACCGCGTACTTTGATTTTTGTCTGCATAGCGCAATAGCCTTTCATTGTTTTAGGATCAGAGGTCATAACTGGTATGACCTCTTTATCCTGGCAAACTTTTGCCGCAGTGCAAGAAATTGCGTTATTACAGTGTCAGGTGTGAGAGGTTGCGCTCAACCAGCGCGCTGCCCATGCCCGGAACCTGTTTGAGATCGTCGACCGTTTTGAATGGGCCGTACTCTTCACGATAGCTGACGATAGCCTGCGCTTTTTTCAGGCCCACGCCATTCATTGCGCGGGCGAGATCCTCTGCCGAGGCCGAGTTAATGCTGACCCGCGTACCGTCATCATCCGCATTTTTACCGGCGTCAGCCGCTTTGGTCTGCCCTTGTACCGGCGCAGCCGCGTCAGACTTGCTCTGCGTAGCCTGTGGTTTGGCGGCGGTCGCCGCCGCCTGCGCGCCCGCGCTCATCCCGGTGGTGGCAATAGCCAGCGTAATTAACAGTGCTTTGATTCCACATTTCATGCTGTTATCTCCTTGTTTGTTGACAGCCACGCAACGATAGCCGCCTGTGAAAACAGGCACAAACAGCAGATTGCAGAAATGGAAAAGGCCGCGAAAGCGGCCTTTAGTTTTTGCAGAGCGTTACGAAAATCTGCGAGCAGACACGTAATTACTGCTGCTGAGTCATGACATCGCCCAGCTTGATTTTGGCGTCTTTACGCAGGTTGCTCATCATGGCTTCGAAAGCAATCTGAGCATTGTTCTGAGTAATGCCCTGAACCATCGCCTTCTTCTGCGCTTCTGGCAGAGTGCCGGCTTTCACGTCGTCCAGCGCCAGCAGAACAACGTTACCCTGCATATCGGTGGTGGTACCGAAGCTTGGCTTGTCTTTTGCCGGCAGCGTCAGGCTAAACGCGGCCTGACTGATTGGGTCCTGACCGGTACGGCTCAGCGTTTTCGCCTCACCGAAGCTCAGACCTGCCGCTTTCAGCGCGTCCTGTTTACCCGCTTTCAGATCGGCCAGAATCTTCTCAGCGTCCAGTTTAGCCTGCTGTTCTGCTTTGTTGTGCTTAACCTGAGCGACGACCTGATCCTTCACTTCCGCCAGCGGTTTGACCGCTTCTGGCTTGTGCTCGCTGACGCGCAGAACAAAGGCGCGATCGCCGTCAACGGTAATGATGTCAGAGTTGCTGCCCGGCGTGCCGTTCTCGCCCACCAGACCACCGTTAAAGATGGCATCAGAAACCGGTTTGAAGTTCAGCTCTTCCGGCAGGTTGTCGCGACCAAACCAGCCGGTCTCAACTGCTTTCACACCCGCCGCCTGCTCTGCACCTGCCAGAGATTCGTTGTCGTTGCTGGCAGCATCGCTCACCTTCTGCTGCAGCGCGTAGTAGGCATCCAGGGCTTTTTCCTGTTTCACTTTCGCGGCAATATCATCACGAACTTCAGCCAGCGGCTTGGTTTTCGCCGGGGTGATGTCGTCCAGACGCACGACCAGGAAACCAACGGATGATTTAATCACACCAGACAGCTGGCCTTTCTCTTTCAGGCCGGCATTTTTCAGCTCGTCGGGCGTGGTTGCGTCTTCCAGCCAGCCCATATCACCGCCGTTTTTCGCAGAGATAATGTCGGTGGATTTCGCTTTCGCAAGGGTGGCGAAATCAGCGCCTTTGTTCAGCTCATCCAGTACCGCCTTAGCATCTGCTTCAGTTTTGGTCTGAATCACGCTGTAGCGGTTACGCTGCGGCTGAGTGAATTGATCCTGATGCTGGTCGTAGTAAGACTGGATCTCGGCATCAGACGCGCTTTCCTGCAGCGCAGCTGCATCCAGCTTGATGTAGCTGACGCGGAACTGCTCCGGAGAAACAAAGGCGTTTTTATTCTGCTCGTAGTAAGCATTAACGTCTGCGTCGCTCACCTGCTGTTTCGCCGCCAGGGCGTTCACATCAATGGTCGCTTCACGGACCACGCGCTGCTGGGCCACCAGCGCGGCCAGTTCGTCGGTTTCACCTTTAAGCATGAAATCTGTACCCACGACAGCGTTAATGAGCTGCTGGGTTGTCAGCTGGTTACGCAGCGCCTGCGCGTACTGATCCGCCGTCATGCCCATCTGGTTAACGATACTGTTGTAACGCGCGTTGTCGAATTTACCGTTAGACTGGAATGCCTGAGTGGCGAAGATCGCTTTTTTGACCTGTTCGTCGCTGATGCCAAGGCCCAGCTTTTTGGCATACTGATCCAGCAGCGCTTCGTCGATAAGACGGTTCAGTGTCTGTTGGCGCAGGGTTTTCATGTACCCTTCATTCGCCGCCAGTTCAGAGAATTGGTCGCCCAGCTGTTGCTGCATACGGTTACGCTCACCGGCAAAAGCATTCTCGAACTGACCACGGCTGATTTCCTGGCCATTCACTTTTGCGGCATAGTTCGCGCCACCGCCAATAAGGTAACTGCTCACGCCGGTCAATATGAACGACACGATAATGATACCGAAAATAATCTTGAGCACGAGACTGTTAGCAGCCGTGCGTAAGCTGTCCATCATGGTGTAACAACACTCCGCTGTAGGTGACTGGTTACCTGACGCTGACGGAAAATCCTGCCCGTCGCGCGTGAAGGCGTATTGTGACAAGAAAACGGGGCGATTGTCAGCCCACAACTCGCATAAACTCGCACAAATCAGGTCTGGACAAACAAAAAAGGCACATCAAACGATGCGCCCTTGTACTATCCGGCTTCCCTGAAACGGGAAAGCAATCAGTTTACTGCGTCTTTCAGCGCTTTTCCTGCACGGAAACCCGGCACTTTAGCAGCAGCAATGGTGATCTCTTTACCGGTCTGAGGGTTGCGGCCAGTACGGGCAGCACGCTCTTTAACAGCAAAAGTACCGAAGCCTACCAGTGCAACGTCGTCCCCAGCCTGCAGAGATTCAGTAACAGAAGCAATTAATGCATCTAACGCACGTCCAGCTGCAGCTTTAGAAATATCAGCACCAGCAGCAATTTTGTCAATCAGTTGAGATTTATTCACTGTTCTCTTCCTCTCTTTATAATTTATATCGCGCCTGAGTCCTTCACAACGCGACCGCGCAGCAGTTATATCAGGCCTGCCATGACCTTACAACACCCGTTGTTGATGGCTGACCTAATCAGCAATCTAAATTAGCTATACAAAAAAAGGCTGGCAAGTGCGAAATGACTTACCAGCCTTGTTTTTATTGACGCTCTTTGCGCGAGGTCACTATTTTGCGGTTACAACCTGCATTCCGGAGGGTTCATTCTGCAGTGCGAGACTGAGAACTTCCTCAATTCGCTTAACAGGATGGATCTGCAGATCGGCAATCACGTTGTCCGGAATCTCTTCCAGATCGCGTTTATTTTCGTAAGGGATCAATACGGTTTTGATCCCACCGCGGTGTGCCGCCAGCAGTTTTTCTTTTAACCCGCCGATTGGCAGAACCTGACCGCGCAGGGTGATTTCACCGGTCATTGCCACATCGGCACGTACCGGGTTGCCCGTCAGACAGGAAACCAGAGCGGTACACATGGCAATACCCGCGCTTGGGCCATCTTTCGGCGTCGCCCCTTCAGGAACGTGAACGTGAATGTCGCGTTTTTCGTAGAAATCAGGGTTGATACCCAGTTTTTCCGCGCGCGCGCGCACCACGGTCAGCGCAGCCTGGATGGACTCCTGCATCACTTCACCCAGCGAGCCGGTGTAGGTCAGCTTGCCTTTGCCCGGCACACAGGCGGTTTCGATGGTCAGCAGATCGCCGCCCACTTCCGTCCATGCCAGACCGGTCACCTGACCCACGCGGTTTTCGTTATCCGCGCGGCCGTAGTCGAAGCGCTGAACGCCCAGGTAGGCATGCAGATTGTCACCGTTAATCACGATGTGCTTCAGACTCTTATCCAGCAGCAGCTGTTTTACCGCCTTACGGCACAGCTTAGATATTTCGCGCTCAAGGCTACGCACGCCCGCTTCACGGGTGTAGTAGCGAATGATGCCGATAATCGCGCTGTCCTCGACGGTCAGCTCGTTGGCTTTCAGCGCGTTACGCTCAATCTGCTTCGGCAGCAGGTGCTGTTTAGCAATGTTCAGCTTTTCGTCTTCGGTATAACCGGAGAGGCGGATCACTTCCATACGGTCCAGCAGCGGTGCCGGTATGTTCATGGAGTTGGACGTTGCCACGAACATTACATCGCTGAGGTCGTAGTCCACTTCCAGATAGTGATCGCTGAACGCCACGTTCTGTTCTGGATCAAGCACTTCCAGCAGAGCAGACGCCGGGTCGCCGCGCATGTCCGACGACATTTTGTCGATCTCATCAAGCAGGAACAGCGGGTTTTTAACCCCCACTTTCGCCATTTTCTGGATCAGTTTACCCGGCATAGAACCGATGTAGGTACGGCGGTGACCGCGGATTTCCGCTTCATCACGCACGCCGCCCAGCGCCATACGGATGTACTTACGTCCGGTCGCTTTGGCGATGGACTGGCCCAGAGAGGTTTTACCCACCCCCGGCGGTCCTACCAGGCACAGAATTGGGCCTTTAATTTTGTTTACACGGCTCTGTACCGCGAGGTACTCAAGGATGCGGTCTTTCACGCGTTCCAGGCCGTAGTGGTCAGTATCGAGGATCTCCTGGGCCTGACGCAGGTCTTTCTTGACCTTGCTGCGGGCGTTCCACGGAACCTGCACCATCCACTCAATGTAACCGCGCACGACGGTTGCTTCAGCCGACATCGGAGACATCATTTTCAGCTTCTGCAGTTCTGCTTCGGCTTTCTCTTTCGCCTCTTTCGGCATCTTCGCCGCGTCGATCTTACGCTTCAGCGCTTCGTTTTCGTCCGGTGCGTCGTCCATCTCGCCCAGCTCTTTCTGAATGGCCTTCATTTGCTCATTCAGATAGTACTCACGCTGAGATTTTTCCATCTGCTTTTTCACGCGGTTACGAATGCGCTTCTCAACCTGCAGCAGATCGATTTCAGACTCCATCATCGCCATCAGATATTCCAGACGTTCGTTAACGTCGGACATCTCCAGCACGGACTGTTTGTCAGCCAGCTTCAGCGGCATGTGTGCAGCGATGGTGTCCGCCAGACGCGCAGGATCGTCGATGCTGTTCAGCGACGTCAGCACTTCTGGTGGGATTTTCTTGTTCAGCTTGATATAGCCTTCGAACTGGCTAATCGCGGTACGTACCAGCACTTCCTGCTCGCGCTCATCAAGTTCAGGCGAATCAAGGTACTCTGCCTTGGCAGAGAAGTGTTCGCCATCGTCTGACAGCGTGGTAATACGCGCACGCTGTAAGCCTTCGACCAGCACCTTCACGGTGCCGTCCGGCAGCTTCAGCATTTGTAAAATAGAGGCCACGGTCCCGACGGTGAAAAGATCGTTTACACCCGGCTCATCCGTTGATGCTTCTTTCTGGGCCACCAGCATGATTTTTTTATCATGATCCATGGCGGCTTCGAGGCAACGGATAGATTTTTCCCGCCCTACAAATAAGGGTATGACCATGTGCGGATAAACCACCACATCGCGCAACGGCAATACGGGGATTTCAATGCGTTCAGAACGCTCAGGATTCATAGAGCTCTCTCTTAGTTTAGTGTCCGCCAGGTAAGCTGGTCATGTCACAGTGCTTCACATAACCATTAACATGTATCCAGTATATGGGGATGTTTCCCACACATTCAACGCTATGAATACGGAAAAAGTAAAGGGGAGATAAAATCCCCCCTTTTTGATTAACTGCTTGTATGATTTGGTGAATTATTCGCCAGATGCCTGCTGGGCTTCCGGTTTACCGTAAATCAGCAGCGGCTTGGATTGGCCGCCGATCACGGACTCGTCGATAACCACTTTTTCAACGTCTTCCATCGACGGCAGATCGTACATGGTGTCGAGCAATGCCGCTTCAACGATAGAGCGCAAACCACGCGCACCGGTTTTACGGGCCATCGCTTTCTTGGCAATCGCATCCAGCGCTTCGTCACGGAATTCCAGCTCAACGCCTTCCAGATTGAACAGCGCCTGATACTGCTTGGTCAGCGCATTTTTCGGCTCTTTCAGGATCTGAATCAGCGCGTCTTCGCTCAGCTCATTCAGCGTTGCCACAACCGGCAGACGGCCAATGAATTCAGGGATCAGACCAAATTTGATCAGATCTTCAGGCTCAACCTGCGAAAGCAGTTCACCTTCGTTGGCTTTCTCGGACTTCGCCTTCACCGTTGCGCCAAAACCGATGCCGGAGCCGGTTTCAACACGGTGGGAAATGACTTTATCCAGACCAGCAAACGCGCCGCCGCAAATGAACAGGATCTTGGAGGTATCGACCTGCAGGAACTCCTGCTGCGGATGTTTGCGTCCACCCTGCGGCGGAACGGCCGCAACCGTACCTTCGATCAGCTTCAGCAGGGCCTGCTGCACGCCTTCACCCGACACGTCACGGGTGATGGACGGGTTGTCTGATTTACGGGAGATCTTGTCGATCTCATCAATATAAACAATCCCGCGCTGTGCTTTCTGAACGTCGTAATCGCACTTCTGCAGCAGCTTCTGAATGATGTTCTCAACGTCTTCACCCACATAACCGGCTTCGGTCAGGGTGGTGGCATCCGCCATGGTAAACGGAACATCCAGCAGGCGCGCCAGGGTTTCCGCCAGCAGCGTTTTACCGGAGCCGGTTGGCCCGATCAGCAGAATGTTACTTTTGCCCAGTTCTACGCCATTGCTGGTGTCGCCGTTACGCAGACGTTTGTAGTGGTTGTATACCGCCACCGCCAGCACTTTCTTGGCCTGCTCCTGACCGATGACATAGTCGTCAAGGTGATGACGAATCTCATGCGGCGTTGGCAATGCGCTACGCTCACGGTGCGGCGCAACTTCTTTAATCTCTTCGCGAATGATGTCGTTACATAAATCGACGCATTCGTCGCAGATATACACGGACGGCCCGGCAATCAGTTTACGCACTTCATGCTGGCTTTTGCCGCAAAAAGAGCAGTACAGCAGTTTGCCCGAACCATCTTTGCGTTTATCTGTCATGAGTCCAAACCTCTTTTTAAGTTCTTTGTGCCGCACATGACGACGCAAATGCCATTCTAAGACGCGTGTGCTTTAAGCAGCGTGCCGCCCTACCTTAGTATAGCGGCACACTCGCGTCGCGGGCATCAATTACGATGGGTCAATACGGAGTCGACTAAGCCGTACTCAACTGCCTCTGGAGCAGAGAGGAAGCGATCGCGCTCGGTATCGCGCTCGATCTGCTCAAGAGATTGACCTGTATGCTGCGCCATAAGTTCATTCATGCGCGCTTTTACTTTCAGAATTTCGCGGGCGTGGATTTCGATATCCGTCGCCTGCCCCTGGTAACCCCCCAGCGGCTGATGAATCATCACGCGGGAGTTAGGCAGGCAGAAACGCTTACCTTTCGCCCCTGCGGTTAACAGGAAGGCCCCCATGGATGCAGCCTGCCCCATACAGATAGTGCTGACATCTGGCTTGATGAACTGCATGGTGTCATAAATGGACATGCCCGCCGTAATCACACCGCCAGGCGAGTTGATGTACAGGTAAATGTCTTTTTCCGGGTTTTCCGCTTCCAGGAACAGCATCTGCGCCACGATCAGGTTAGCCATATGGTCTTCTACCTGGCCGGTCAGAAAGATAACGCGTTCCTTGAGCAGACGGGAATAGATATCGAAAGAACGCTCACCGCGTGAGGTCTGTTCAATAACCATTGGCACCAGCGCCATATGGGGTGCAAAGTTATCTCGTTCGCCACTGTATGACATTTCCGTCTCCTGGTTCAAAATTGAAAACACCTGCTGTACTGATTGTAACCTTATGGACGGATTATCAGCCAGTCTCAATCATCGTGATTACATACTTATGGGGTTCGCCACGCCCTATTTCAAGCATAACAACCTTTTGTTGTAACGCTAACACTGAAAGGGCGTTTTAGCACCCTTCCAGAACCCATGCAGCGATAAAAAAAACCCGTCGCCGGAAGGCAACGGGTTTTTTGTTCAAACTTTAAACCGTTAGAGCGAAATTACGCCTGCTGGTTCATCAGTTCGTTGAAAGAGGTCGCTTTTTCGGTCACTTTCGCTTTCGCCAGTACCGCTTCAACAGCCTGCTCTTCCAGTGCGACGTTGCGCATGTTGTCCATCAGCTCTTTGTTCTTACCGTAGAACTCGATCACTTCTGATGGATCTTCGTATGCAGACGCCATCTCTTCGATCAGGCCCTTCACACGTTCTTCGTCAGCTTTCAGCTCGTGGGTACGAATCACTTCGCCCAGCAGCAGGCCAACAACAACGCGGCGTTTCGCTTGCTCTTCGAACAGCTCGCGCGGCAGTTCCATCGCTTGCTGCTGGTTGCCACCGAAGCGCTGTGCAGCCTGACGGCGCAGCACGTCGATTTCGCTGTCGATCAGGGCAGCAGGAACGTCGATTTCGTTCGCTTTTACCAGACCTTCAATCGCCTGAGATTTCACGCGGTTACGCACAGCACCGTTCAGCTCGCGCTCCATGTTCTTACGCACTTCGGTACGCAGGCCAGCAACAGAACCATCTTCCACGCCGAAACGCTTGATGAACTCTTCAGTCAGTTCTGGCAGTTCGCGCTCTTCAACTTTCTTCAGGTTGATGACGAACTTCGCTGCTTTACCTTTCAGGTTTTCAGCGTGGTACTCTTCAGGGAAGGTCACGTCGATGGTGAACTCTTCGCCCGCTTTGTGGCCTTTGATGCCGTCTTCGAAGCCTGGGATCATACGACCCTGGCCCATTGCCAGTACGAAGTCAGACGCTTTGCCGCCTTCGAACTCTTCGCCGTCTACAGAACCGGTGAAGTCGATGGTTACGCGGTCTTCCGCGTCAACAGCGCCTTCTTTCTCTTTCCAGTTCGCCTGCTGCTTACGCAGGGTGTCCAGCATGCCGTCAACGTCTTCGTCAGTCACGGAAACGATCGGTTTTTCAACTTCGATAGATTCCAGGCCTTTCAGCTCAACTTCCGGGTACACTTCGAACTCTACGGAGTAGGTGAAGTCTTCGCCCAGTTTGTATTCGCCAGGCACGTAGTTTGGCGCGCCGGCTGGATTGATTTTTTCTTTGATGATCGCGTCGATAAAGTTGCGGCTCATCAGTTCACCCAGCACATCCTGACGCACGGAAGCGCCATAACGCTGAGCAACAACATTCATTGGTACTTTGCCCTTACGGAAGCCGTCAATACGTACTTTTTTTGCTACGTTGACCAGCTCGCTTTTCACAGCAGTTTCGATGCTGTCAGCAGCGATAGTAATCGTTACACGGCGGCCAAGGCCTTGAGTGGTTTCAACTGAAACTTGCATCTTGTTACCTCAAAAAAAACACAGTGCTCGGTCAACTCTGAATCTGTCTGTTATACCGGGATGCTCTCTTAGTGCAGATTCACATTCCCTGTCGCCAGAATCATCCCGAAGACATTCAATAAGACGCGGCATTATAGCGGCATCACTTAGGTGAGTCGAGAACGGTTGGAGCATGTTGCTGCGGCTTTTTTCACACTTTAAGGCTATTTTTAGCCTTAAAATCGCACCATCCGCTCAAAACTCAGACAAAACAAAACGGCCCGAAGGCCGTTTTGAGGAAATCTGTAAGCAACATACTGGAAAAGCTCCAGCCGTTGCAAATCCGATTTATCAGGCGATGGTGCCTGCACCGCGACACGGCGGCGACGCAAAAACCGTATCCTGCAAGCCTTCCCATTCCTTAATGGTGTAGGTATGCAGTGCCAGCGCATGCACGGTCGTGGAGAGTTCTTCCGTCAAGGTGCTGTAGATCAGGCGATGTCGGTTCAGGAAACGTTCTCCCGTGAAGCGATCGCTAACCAGAACCACTTTAAAGTGGCTTTCAGAACCTGCCGGCACGTTATGACGATAGCTTTCGTCGACGACTTCGAGGAACACAGGGTTGAACGCTGCCCTTAATTTTTCTTCTATCTGTTCACGTATCATCATGAAATTACTCCTCCGACAACGCTAAGATGTCACCCATCCCTTTAAATGTTAGCCGCTTTTACCGTTTCCATTACACCTTGACAACAAATATTTAGCTTTCGTCTGATTTTCTCATTCAAATGCATGAAGTTCACTGTGAGACTCATACCTGTCGTCTCTGGCGGGAGGAGAAAAAGGATGAGCTGGTCAGTTTTCAGACAAGACGATGAATTTACATGCGTTGACCACTTCCCCTGGCCGTAGTCGATGATATGATGGCGGCAATTTTTCTCTCTTTAATGCTTACGATTCGTTGAGAACCTGAAAATGTTTAAAAAACTCTTCTTTCCGTTGGTAGCCCTTTTTATGCTGGCAGGCTGTGCGACTCCGCCTACCACTATTGATGTCTCACCAAAAATCACCCTGCCTCAGCAGGACCCAAGCCTGATGGGCGTCACCGTGAGCATTAACGGTGCCGATCAGCGTCAGGACCAGGCGCTGGCAAAAGTGACCCGCGACAACCAGCAGGTGACGCTGACCGCGTCCCGCGACCTGCGCTTCCTGCTGCAGGAAGTGCTTGAGAAGCAAATGACCGCTCGCGGCTACATGATTGGCCCAAGCGGCGCGGTTGATCTGCAGATTATCGTCAACAACCTGTACGCAGACGTCTCTCAGGGCAACGTGCGCTACAACATTGCGACCAAAGCGGATATCGCCATCATTGCCACCGCGAAGAACGGCAACAAGATGACCAAAAACTACCGCGCCAGCTACTCTGTTGAAGGCGCGTTCCAGGCCTCTAACAAGAATATTGCTAACGCCGTTAACAGCGTGCTGACGGACACCATCGCCGATATGGCGCAGGACACCAGCATTCACGACTTTATCAAGCAGAACGCACGTTAATCCTGCTCACTGGCCCGGTGCTTCACCGGGTCAGTTCATAAGAACATGTCCAGTCACTACTTACGCATTTTCCAGCAACCGAAATCAGCAATTCTGCTGATCCTCGGCTTTGCCTCCGGTTTACCCCTCGCGCTCACCTCCGGCACGCTTCAGGCGTGGATGACGGTTGAGAACATCGATCTCAAAACCATTGGTTTCTTCTCGCTTGTCGGTCAGGCGTATGTCTTTAAGTTCCTGTGGTCGCCGGTGATGGATCGCTATACGCCGCCGTTTCTGGGGCGTCGTCGCGGCTGGTTAGTGATAACACAGGTCCTGCTGCTGCTGGCGATTGCGGCGATGGGCTTTCTTGAGCCGACCACACAGCTCCGCTGGATGGCCGCGCTTGCGGTGGTGATAGCCTTCTGTTCCGCCTCTCAGGATATCGTGTTCGACGCCTGGAAGACGGACGTGTTACCTGCGGAAGAGCGCGGGGCCGGTGCGGCGATCAGCGTGCTGGGCTATCGCCTCGGGATGCTGGTCTCCGGCGGGCTGGCGTTGTGGCTGGCCGACCGTTATCTCGGCTGGCAGGGTATGTACTGGCTGATGGCTGCCCTGCTCATCCCCTGCATTATCGCTACGCTATTTGCACCCGAACCGAGCGACGTCATTCCGGTTCCCCGCTCGCTGGAACAGGCCGTGGCCGAACCGCTGCGTGACTTTTTTGGCCGCAACAATGCCTGGCTGATCCTGCTGCTCATCGTCCTTTATAAGCTGGGCGATGCCTTTGCCATGAGCCTGACCACCACCTTCCTGATCCGCGGCGTCGGTTTTGATGCCGGTGAAGTGGGCGTGGTGAATAAAACGCTGGGGCTGTTTGCGACCATCGTCGGTGCGCTTTATGGCGGTGTATTGATGCAGCGCCTGACGCTGTTCCGCGCGCTGCTGATCTTCGGCATCCTGCAGGGCGCATCTAACGCGGGCTACTGGCTGCTGTCGGTGACTGACAAGCATATGTTCAGCATGGCCGCGGCGGTGTTCTTTGAAAATCTCTGTGGCGGCATGGGGACGGCGGCGTTTGTCGCCCTGCTGATGACCCTGTGCAATAAATCGTTTTCCGCTACGCAGTTTGCGCTGCTCTCGGCGCTCTCTGCCGTTGGCCGCGTGTACGTAGGTCCGATTGCCGGCTGGTTTGTAGAAGCCCACGGCTGGCCAACGTTTTATCTCTTCTCCGTCGCGGCTGCCGTGCCGGGGATTTTATTATTGCTGGTGTGTCGCCAGACGCTGGAATATACCCAACGGACCGAACACTTTATGCCGCGTACTGAATATCACCGTGCCTACCGATTTGCGTTACGTCTGCTAATGGCGGGCTGCGGCGCGCTGGCGCTATGGCTTGTGGTACTTATCGTTAACGCCAGTACGTCTCTGGCGCTCCCCCTCGAAGCTCTTCTGCTGGACGCAGGAGCCCTGCTGGCCATCGCCGGGATCCTGACGGGCGGTCTGCTCGATTTTATGGCATTGCGTAAAACGCAGATGACCTGAAGAAAAAGTGAAAGGTTATTTCCCGTTGTAATCACTAACCGAAATTATAACGGTGAAATAGCCAACAGCCGCTAAAAAAATATTTGTTGTTTTGTGCGGGATAGGATTTGGAAATTATTGGAGCCAATTCCAAAACGCTATTTTTCATTAAACGATTCAGCATTGGAAAGTTTGATTTTTCGTTTTTTAGATGTCTTTTTATTGATAATTAATTGTTAATTTTTTGTATATTTTTAACAATGGTTATACCAATTGCCCCTTTTAGGGTATGCTTGGGGGTCCTTTCGTTATAAAGCCCATATCATGCGGCTTCGGTCATAAAAACCGACATAATCTGCAACACTTGTGACACGTGCGGCAGAACCCGGTAACACCTTCCTGACACAGGCCTAATGATGTTTACAGTAATGTAACCTTCCCGTAAAATGCCCGCACACTTTAAACGCCACCAGACTCCCGTGGAATTGAGGTCGTTAAATGAGACTCAGGAAATACAATAAAAGTTTGGGATGGTTGTCATTATTCGCAGGTACTGTATTACTCAGTGGCTGTGATTCTGCACTACTAGACCCCAAAGGACAGATTGGACTGGAACAACGTTCACTGATATTGACGGCTTTTGGCCTGATGTTGATTGTGGTTATTCCTGCCATTTTGATGGCTGTTGGTTTCGCCTGGAAGTATCGTGCGAGCAATAAAGATGCGAAGTATAGCCCGAACTGGTCACACTCCAACAAAGTTGAAGCTGTGGTCTGGACGGTACCTATCCTGATCATCCTGTTCCTTGCCGTACTGACCTGGAAAACCACTCACGCACTTGAGCCAAGCAAGCCGCTGGTTCACGATGAAAAACCTATTACCATTGAAGTGGTCTCCATGGACTGGAAATGGTTCTTCATCTATCCAGAGCAGGGCATTGCTACCGTGAATGAAATCGCCTTCCCGGCGAACACTCCGGTTCAGTTCAAAGTGACCTCCAACTCCGTAATGAACTCCTTCTTCATCCCGCGTCTGGGTAGCCAGATTTACGCGATGGCCGGTATGCAGACGAACCTGCATCTGATCGCGAATGAAGCAGGCACCTACGATGGTATCTCCGCCAGCTATAGCGGCCCGGGCTTCTCAGGTATGAAGTTCAAAGCTATTGCGACGCCGGACCGTGCCGCTTTCGACCAGTGGGTTGAAAAAGCGAAGCAGTCTCCAAACACCATGTCTGACATGGCGGCGTTCGAAAAAGTGGCTGCACCTAGCGAATACAACAAGGTGGAGTACTTCTCTAACGTGAAACCAGATTTGTTCAAAGACGTTATTGGCAAATTTATGGATCACGGCAAGAGCATGGACATGACCCAGCCAGAAGGCGAGCACAGCGCGCACGAAGGTATGGAAGGCATGGACATGAGCCACGCGGAAACCGCTCACTAAGGGGCCGAGGAAGAAAATGTTCGGAAAATTGACACTGGATGCAGTGCCCTACCATGAACCGATTATCATGGTTACGGTGGCTGCAATTATCATTGGTGGCGCGGCCTTAGTTGGCCTGATCACTTACTTCGGTAAGTGGAGCTACCTGTGGAATGAGTGGCTGACTTCGGTTGACCACAAAAAACTCGGTATCATGTACTGCATCGTCGGTATCGTCATGTTAATTCGTGGCTTTGCGGATGCAATCATGATGCGTAGCCAGCAGGCACTCGCGTCTGCGGGCGAAGCCGGCTTCCTGCCACCGCACCACTACGATCAGATCTTTACCGCCCACGGCGTTATCATGATCTTCTTCGTGGCGATGCCGCTGGTAATCGGTCTGATGAACGTTGTCGTTCCGCTGCAAATTGGCGCGCGCGACGTAGCGTTCCCGTTCCTGAACAACCTGAGCTTCTGGTTCACGGTTGTCGGTGTAATCCTGGTTAACCTGTCACTGGGCGTGGGCGAATTCGCACAGACCGGCTGGCTGGCTTACCCACCGCTTTCGGGAATTGAGTACAGTCCGGGTGTAGGCGTTGACTACTGGATTTGGGCGCTTCAGCTCTCCGGTGTCGGTACCACCCTGACCGGTATCAACTTCTTCGTGACCATCCTGAAGATGCGTGCACCAGGTATGACGATGTTCAAGATGCCAGTATTTACCTGGGCATCTCTGTGCGCCAACGTACTGATTATCGCGTCGTTCCCAATTCTGACCGTCACCATCGCGCTGCTGACCCTGGACCGCTACCTGGGCACCCATTTCTTCACGAATGATATGGGTGGCAACATGATGATGTACATCAACCTGATTTGGGCCTGGGGTCACCCGGAAGTGTACATTCTGGTTCTGCCTGTCTTCGGTGTGTTCTCCGAAATCGCGGCAACCTTCTCGCGTAAGCGTCTGTTTGGTTACACCTCTCTGGTGTGGGCAACCGTGTGTATTACCGTTCTGTCGTTCATCGTTTGGCTGCACCACTTCTTTACCATGGGTGCGGGCGCGAACGTAAACGCCTTCTTCGGTATCACCACCATGATTATCGCCATCCCTACCGGGGTGAAGATCTTCAACTGGCTGTTCACCATGTACCAGGGCCGTATCGTGTTCCACTCAGCAATGCTGTGGACCATCGGCTTCATCGTGACCTTCTCCGTAGGTGGGATGACCGGCGTACTGCTGGCGGTGCCAGGTGCTGACTTCGTTCTGCACAACAGCCTGTTCCTGATTGCGCACTTCCATAACGTTATCATCGGCGGTGTGGTCTTCGGCTGCTTCGCAGGTGTGACTTACTGGTGGCCTAAGGCGTTTGGCTTCACGCTGAACGAAACCTGGGGTAAACGCGCGTTCTGGTTCTGGATCATTGGCTTCTTCGTGGCGTTTATGCCGCTGTACGTGCTGGGCTTCATGGGCATGACCCGTCGTCTGAGCCAGCAGATCGATCCGCAGTTCCACCCAATGCTGATGGTTGCAGCGGGCGGTGCAGCGCTGATTGCCTGCGGTATTCTGTGCCAGCTGATTCAGTACTACGTGTCCATCCGCGACCGTAACCTGAACCGCGACCTGACCGGTGACCCATGGGGTGGCCGTACGCTGGAGTGGGCAACCTCTTCTCCACCACCGTTCTATAACTTTGCCGTAGTGCCGCACATTCACGAGCGTGACGCATTCTGGGAAATGAAAGAAAAAGGTGAAGCGTACAAGCAACCTGAGCATTACGAAGAGATCCATATGCCGAAAAACAGCGCTGCGGGCATCGTGATTGCCGCTTTCGCAACGGTATTTGGTTTCGCAATGATCTGGCACATCTGGTGGATGGCGATTGTTGGCTTCGCTGGCATCGTAATCAGCTGGATTGTGAAGAGCTTTGACGAGGACGTGGACTACTACGTACCAGTCCGTGAAGTTGAAAAGCTGGAAAATCAGCATTTCGACGAGATTTCTAAAGCGGGGCTGAAAAATGGCAACTGATACTCTGGCGCACTCAACTGCCCACGCGCATGAACATGCGCACCATGATACAGGACCGACCAAAGTCTTCGGTTTCTGGATCTACCTGATGAGCGACTGCATTCTGTTCTGCTGTCTGTTCGCGACCTATGCCGTTCTGGTGAACGGCACAGCGGGCGGCCCGACCGGCAAGGACATCTTTGAACTGCCGTTCGTTCTGGTTGAAACCGCACTGCTGTTATTCAGCTCCATCACCTACGGCATGGCGGCTATCGCCATGTACAAAAACAACAAGAGCCAGGTTGTCTCCTGGCTGGCGTTGACCTGGCTGTTTGGTGCTGGCTTTATCGGGATGGAAATCTATGAATTCCACCACCTGATTATGGAAGGCTTCGGTCCGGATCGCAGTGGCTTCCTGTCCGCGTTCTTCGCGCTGGTGGGTACCCACGGTCTGCACGTGACCTCGGGTCTGATCTGGATGGCAGTACTGATGTTCCAGATCTCCCGCCGCGGCCTGACCAGCACTAACCGTACCCGTATCATGTGCCTGAGCCTGTTCTGGCACTTCCTGGACGTGGTATGGATCTGCGTGTTCTCTGTTGTCTATCTGATGGGGGCGATGTAATGAGTCATTCTAACGATCATGGCGCTTCCCACGGCAGCGTAAAAACCTACATGACAGGTTTCATCCTGTCGATCATCCTGACGGTGATCCCGTTCTGGATGGTGATGAGCGGTTCTGCGTCCAAGCCGGTTATCCTGGGAGCAATCCTGGTGACCGCGGTGATTCAGATTCTGGTGCATCTGGTTTGCTTCCTGCACATGAACACCAAGTCCGATGAAGGCTGGAATATGACTGCCTTTATCTTTACCGTGATTATCATCGCTATCCTGGTAGTCGGTTCCATCTGGATTATGTGGAACCTCAACTACAACATGATGGTTCACTAAGAGCGGCGAGTATGTTTAAGCAATACCTGCAAGTCACGAAACCAGGCATCATCTTTGGCAACCTGATCTCCGTAATCGGAGGGTTCCTGCTGGCCTCTAAAGGCAGCATTGATTACACCCTCTTTATTTACACGCTGGTCGGTGTGTCACTGGTGGTTGCGTCCGGTTGTGTATTTAACAACTACATCGACATGGATATCGACAAGAAGATGGAAAGGACCAAGAATCGGGTGCTGGTTAAAGGCCTGATTGCCCCTTCCGTCTCGCTGGTGTACGCCACCTTGCTGGGTATTGCTGGCTTTATGCTGCTGTGGTTTGGTGCTAACCCGCTGGCCTGCTGGCTGGGGGTGATGGGGTTCGTGGTGTATGTAGGCGTCTACAGCCTGTATATGAAGCGTCACTCCGTCTACGGCACGCTGATTGGTTCTCTCTCCGGCGCTGCGCCGCCGGTGATTGGCTACTGCGCCGTCACGAACGAGTTCGACAGCGGTGCGCTCATCCTGCTGGCTATCTTTAGCCTGTGGCAGATGCCGCACTCCTATGCCATCGCGATTTTCCGCTTCAAGGATTATCAGGCGGCGAACATTCCGGTTCTGCCGGTCGTGAAAGGTATCTCGGTTGCCAAGAACCACATCACGCTGTATATCATCGCCTTTGCCGTGGCAACGCTGATGCTCTCTCTGGGCGGTTACGCCGGATATAAATATCTGGTGGTAGCAGCCGCGGTGAGCGTCTGGTGGCTCGGCATGGCCCTGCGCGGCTACAAGGTGGAAGATGACAAAGTCTGGGCGCGCAAGCTGTTTGTGTTCTCGATTGTCGCCATCACCTCCCTGTCCGTGATGATGTCCGTAGACTTCATGGTGCCGGACTCGCAAAACCTGCTGACTTACGTCTGGTAAGTTTATGTGATGATGAAAAGGGTGCTTCGGCACCCTTTTTTATTCACGAAATCTATTAATTACGCATGTAATATTTGTTAAATAAGCCTTTATTTACCCCGCCCCTTTCCCGCACTACACTATGGCCTGCTTTTGAACTGAGGTGGTAATGAACGATTATAAAATGACGCCGGGCGAGCTGCGTGCGACCTGGGGTTTAGGGACTGTTTTCTCGCTGCGGATGCTTGGCATGTTTATGGTCCTGCCCGTTCTGACCACGTACGGCATGGCGTTACAGGGTGCCAGCGAAGCGCTGATTGGTCTGGCGATCGGTATCTACGGCCTGGCGCAGGCAATTTTCCAGATCCCCTTTGGCCTGCTCTCTGATCGGGTGGGCCGCAAGCCGCTGATTGTCGGCGGGCTGCTGATCTTTGTGCTCGGGAGCGTTATTGCCGCCCTCTCCCACTCCATCTGGGGCATTATTTTGGGCCGCGCCCTGCAGGGCTCCGGTGCGATTGCCGCCGCGGTGATGGCGCTGCTGTCAGATTTAACCCGTGAGCAAAACCGCACCAAAGCGATGGCGTTCATCGGCGTGAGCTTTGGCGTAACGTTTGCGATTGCGATGGTGCTCGGTCCCATCATTACGCACAAACTGGGTCTGCACGCCCTGTTCTGGATGATTGCGGTGCTGGCGACTATCGGGATCGCACTCACCCTGTGGGTTGTGCCAGACAGTAAAAATCACGTCCTTAACCGTGAATCCGGGATGGTTAAAGGCTGCTTTAGCAAAGTCATCGCCGAGCCGCGTCTGCTAAAGCTTAACTTCGGCATTATGTGCCTGCATATTCTGCTGATGTCCACCTTCGTCGCCCTGCCCGGCCAGCTTGCCGCAGCAGGTTTCCCGGCGGCCGAGCACTGGAAAATTTATCTGGTCACGATGCTGATTTCGTTTGTCTCTGTCGTGCCGTTCATCATCTACGCCGAAGTGAAGCGCAAAATGAAGCGCGTCTTCGTGGGCTGCGTGGCGTTACTGCTGATTGCCGAGATCGTGCTGTGGGGTGCCGGCCCGCACTTCTGGGAGCTGATCGCAGGCGTGCAGCTCTTCTTCCTGGCGTTTAATCTGATGGAAGCGCTGCTGCCGTCGCTGATCAGCAAAGAGTCCCCCGCCGGTTACAAAGGCACGGCAATGGGCATTTACTCCACCAGCCAGTTCCTCGGCGTGGCGATCGGCGGCTCGCTTGGCGGCTGGGTCGACGGCCTGTTTGATTCACAAACCGTGTTTCTCGCGGGCGCGCTGCTGGCAACAGTCTGGCTGCTGGTTGCCAGCACCATGAAAGAGCCACGCTACGTGAGCAGCCTGCGGGTAGAAATCCCGGATGACGTGGAGATTAGCGACGCGCTGAAGCAGCGTCTGGAAGGAAAAGAAGGGGTCACAGAGGTGCTGATTGTCCCCGAAGAGCGCAGCGCTTATGTCAAAATTGACAGCAAAGTGACGAACCGCTTTGAGGTGGAGCAGGCGCTGAAGGCCTGAAAAAAAGCCCGGTTGAACCGGGCTTTTTTGTCTTAATCGCGGAAGTTTTTAAACTGGAAAGGTTGACCCAAATCCCCGCCGCGCACCAGCGCCATCACGGACTGGAGGTCATCGCGAGATTTACCGGTCACGCGAATTTCTTCGCCCTGGATCTGCGCCTGCACCTTCAGCTTGCTGTCTTTAATAAGCTTAACGATCTTCTTCTGCACCGCGCTCTCGATGCCCTGCTTCAGTTTGGCTTCTACAAACCAGTTCTTACCGCTGTGGACAAACTCGTCCGGCACGTCCAGAGACGTTCCTTCGATGCCACGTTTTAACAGCTTGGCGCGCAGAATGTCGAGCAGCTGATTCACCTGGAAATCAGACTCGCTCAGCACCTTAATGGTCTTATTTGCGTCGTTCAGCTCAAACGACGCCTCAACGCCACGAAAATCGAAACGTGACTCAACTTCGCGGGTTGCGTTCTCAACGCCGTTGCGAACTTCCTGGATATCAACTTCGGAAACAATATCGAAAGATGGCATCTTTTCTTCTCCCTTCACTTTTGTTGCGTTGCATAATACCCGCTACGAGGCATAACTCAACAGAAGCTTAGCTGTATAATTAAGCTGTAACACCTGGCGCAGTTGCAGGTGAGGAGGAACAATGAAAATTACGGTGCTCGGATGCGGAGCGCTCGGCCAGCTGTGGCTGACCGCGCTGTGCAAGCACGGACATGAGGTTCAGGGCTGGCTGCGCGTGCCCCAGCCCTATTGCAGTGTCAACCTGATTGGTGAAGACGGAAGCATTTTTAACGAATCCCTCACCGCGAACGATCCTGATTTCCTGGCGCAAAGCGACCTGTTGCTGGTGACGCTCAAGGCGTGGCAGGTCTCAGATGCGGTTAAGACTCTGGCCGCGCAGCTCCCCCCCACGTCCCCCATTCTGCTGCTGCATAACGGTATGGGAACCCTTGATGAGCTGAAAAGCGTCCCGCAGCCTCTGCTAATGGCGACCACCACCCACGCTGCGCGTCGCGACGGGACTATTATCGTGCATGTCGCCAGCGGCGTGACGCACATCGGCCCGGCCAGAACACAGGATGGCGACTACAGCTATCTGGCCGATGTTCTGCAAAAGGTCTTGCCGGACGTCGCCTGGCACAACAACATCCGCCCTCAGTTGTGGCGCAAGCTGGCCGTAAACTGCGTGATCAATCCGCTGACGGCGCTGTGGAACTGCCCGAACGGGGAGCTGAAAAACCATCCGCAGGAGGTGGCGTCCCTGTGTGCAGAAGTCGCGTCGGTCATTGAGCGAGAAGGCCTGCACACCTCAGCAGAGGATTTACGCTGTTATGTCGAGCAGGTTATTGAGAGTACGGCTGAGAATATCTCCTCGATGCTGCAGGACGTTCGGGCATTACGCCATACGGAGATAGATTACATTACCGGTTATCTGCTAAAGCGCGCCCGCTCGCACGGCATCGCCGTGCCGGAAAACGCCCGTCTGTATGACCTGGTTAAACGTAAGGAGAGTGAATATGAGCGCGTCGGCACTGATTTGCCTCGCTCCTGGTAGCGAAGAGATGGAAGCGGTCACTACTATTGATTTACTGGTACGTGGCGGCATTAAGGTAACAACCGCCAGCGTAGCCAGCGACGGCAATCTGGCAATCACCTGTTCACGAGGGGTGAAAATCCTGGCAGACGCACCGCTTGTCCAGGTTGCTGACGGCGATTACGACATCATCGTCCTGCCCGGCGGCTTAAAAGGCGCGGAATGTTTCCGCGACAGCCCGCTGTTGGTCGAGACCGTGCGTCAGTTTCATCTGTCCGGCCGCATCGTCGCGGCAATCTGTGCCGCCGCTGGAACAGTTCTGATTCCGCACGACATCTTCCCCATCGGCAATATGACCGGCTTCCCGGGGCTTAAGGATACGATCCCGGAGGAGCATTGGGTGGATAAACGCGTCGTCTGGGATCCGCGCGTCAACCTGCTGACCAGCCAGGGACCCGGCACCGCGATTGATTTTGGCTTAAAGATTATTGATCTGCTGGTCGGGCGGGAGAAGGCCTACGAAGTGGCGTCGTCGCTGGTGATGCCGGCGGGGATTTATAATTACTATGAAGAGTAGTGCATAAAAAAAGCCGGGTGGCGCGAGGTAAAAGCAAAACGGCAACCTTTGGTTGCCGTTTTTAATGTGAGGGCGCCAGGCCGCACGCTACGGACGATACACCTTCACGTTCGCGAATCCCTGCTCGCGCAGGTACAGCGCCTGCAGGCGGCTCATCACCCCGCGCTCACACCACAGCAGATACGTTTTGCTCTGATCGAGGTCGCCAAACTTAGTGCTCAGCTTGTAGAACGGCAGAGAAACCACCTCTACGCCTTCCACCTTAAGCGGCTTGTCATCTTGCTCGTCAATGGAGCGGATATCCAGAATCGCATCGTTCGCACCGAAACCGCTCACGGTTTCCACTTCAACCACTTCCTGCTCGGTCTGCTGGGCAATCTCGCGGATGTCGATGTTGGACGCTTCTGCCACCACTCTTTCCAGGATGCTGAAATCGAAGTTCTCTTCTTCCGCTTCGATCTTCGCCTTCACTGCCTTGACGGTCGGGCTTTTTGAGATCACGCCGCAGTATTCCGGCATGGTGCGGGCAAAGTCTTCGGTGCCGATTTCACGCGCCAGGTCGATGATGTGCTCTTTATCGTGGGAGATCAGCGGACGCAGGATCAGCGTATCTGATACGTTGTCGATCAGACGCAGGTTGGTCAGCGTCTGGCTGGAGACCTGGCCCAGCGCTTCGCCGGTGACCAGCGCCTGCACGCCGTAGCGCTCGGCGACTTTGGACGCCGCGCGCACCATCATACGTTTGAGGATCACGCCCATCTGGCCGTCATCCACTTTTTCAAGGATTTCGCCCACTACCGGCTCAAAGTTGATCGCCACAAAACGCACGCGGTGGGAACTGCCGAAGCGGTTCCACAGGTAATGCGCCACCTGACGAACGCCAATTTCATGCGCCGCGCCGCCGAGGTTGAAGAAGCAGTAGTGCACGCGGCAGCCGCGACGCATCAGCATATAGCTGGAGACGCCGGAGTCGAAGCCGCCGGAGATCAGCGACAGCACATCTTCCTGCGTGCCGATCGGGAAACCGCCAATACCTTCATAACGGCCCTTAACCAGCAGCAGACGATCGTTCTCGATCTCAAGGTTAACGGTGACGTCCGGGTTAGTCAGGCGCACGCGCGCCGTCTCAACGTGCTGGTTCAGACCGCCGCCAACGTAGCGCTCGACTTCAATCGAGCTAAACTCGTGCTTACCGCGACGCTTCACGCGCACGCAGAAGGTTTTGCCTTCGATCTGGTCGCGGTACTGTACAAGCGCCTTTTCGAAGATATCGTGCATATCGCTGAACGGAACGTCTTCCACTTCCAGAATATGGTGAATACCTGGAATACGGGTCAGCGCGTCGCGAATATCAAGGCGTTTGCTTTCGTCTTTCGCGCGGACTTCAACGTGGTCCCAGTGACGCACCACGGCGAGCGTTTCGTCGTAATGTTTTAATACGTTACGAATGTTCCCGGTGAGAATTTTAATAAAGCGCAAACGCACAGATTGGCTTTTGATGGTGATTTCAGGGAACAATTTAATGATAAACTTCATGGCGGCAATGTTTCTTAGGCAAGCTTATAAAGGCTTGTAGTGGAAAATGATACAGCAGCCCACACCCGTGGCTGCATCCAGGCGCGCAAGTATACCACCATCGCGCCACTCGCGTTATTTGATAATTGCCCCGAGTCCGTTACCATGTTGGGGCGAAGAATATAAGAGTTAATTCACTATGCCGAAGAAGAACGACGCACCGGCCAGTTTTGAAACTGCGCTGAGTGAGCTTGAGCAGATTGTTACCCGCCTCGAGAGCGGCGATTTACCGCTGGAAGACGCCCTCAACGAATTTGAGCGCGGTGTGCAGCTTGCGCGCCAGGGGCAGGTAAAACTCCAGCAGGCCGAGCAGCGTGTGCAGATCCTGCTTTCCGACAGCGAAGACGCTAAAACCACGCCATTCACACCGGACGCCGAGTAAATGGATTTTACCAACGCGCTTCAGGCGCGCGTCGTTCGCGCCAACGACGCCCTACGCCGTTTTATTGAGCCGCAGCCTTTTCAGAACACTCCACTGGTTGAAGCCATGCACTATGGCGCACTCTTAGGGGGTAAACGCCTGCGTCCGTTCCTGGTGTATGCCACGGGCAATATGTTTGGCATCAGCGATAATACGCTGGACGCCCCGGCAGCCGCCGTGGAGTGCATCCATGCCTACTCGCTGATCCACGACGATCTCCCGGCGATGGACGACGACGATCTGCGCCGGGGTCAGCCAACCTGCCACATTAAGTTTGGCGAGGCGAATGCCATTCTGGCGGGCGATGCCTTGCAGACGCTGGCGTTCTCGATTCTCAGTGATGCGCCGATGGCGGAAGTGGCCGACCGCGACCGCCTGGCGATGATCTCCGAACTGGCAATGGCCAGCGGCGTGGCCGGCATGTGCGGCGGTCAGGCGCTGGATCTTGAAGCGGAAGGTCGTCAGGTTAATCTGGAACAGCTGGAGCGTATTCATCGCCATAAGACGGGCGCGCTTATTCGTTCCGCCGTTCGCCTGGGCGCGCTGAGCGCGGGTGAGCAAGGGCGCAAAGCCCTGCCGATTCTGGACAGATACGCAGAAAGTATCGGTCTGGCATTCCAGGTTCAGGATGACATTCTGGATGTGGTGGGCGATACTGCAACATTGGGTAAACGTCAGGGTGCGGACCAGCAGCTTGGCAAAAGTACCTATCCCGCCCTGCTGGGTCTTGAGCAAGCCCAACGTAAAGCCCGGGATCTGATTGACGATGCCCGCCAGTCGCTGAATGAACTGGCCGCGCAATCGCTGGATACCTCGGCACTGGAAGCGCTAGCGGACTATATAATCCAGCGTGATAAATAAACTATATATCTCGATGAGCCTTTGATGAGTTTTGATATTGCCAAATACCCGACACTGGCGTTAGTTGACTCCACCCAGGAGTTACGTCTGTTGCCGAAAGAGAGTCTGCCGAAGCTGTGTGACGAGCTGCGTCGCTACCTGCTCGACAGCGTTAGCCGCTCCAGCGGCCACTTCGCCTCCGGGCTTGGCACGGTTGAGCTGACCGTGGCGTTGCATTACGTCTATAACACGCCGTTCGATCAGCTGATCTGGGATGTTGGCCACCAGGCCTATCCGCACAAAATTCTGACCGGACGTCGCGATAAAATTGGCACCATTCGTCAGAAGGGCGGCCTGCACCCGTTCCCGTGGCGCGGTGAGAGCGAGTATGACGTGCTGAGCGTCGGCCACTCCTCGACCTCCATTTCTGCGGGCATCGGTATTGCCGTTGCCGCCGAGAAAGAGAACAAGCAGCGCCGCACCGTCTGCGTGATTGGCGACGGGGCCATCACCGCCGGGATGGCTTTTGAAGCCATGAACCACGCGGGCGATATCAAGCCTGACATGCTGGTTATCCTCAACGATAACGAAATGTCGATCTCCGAGAACGTCGGCGCGCTGAACAACCATCTGGCGCAGCTGCTTTCCGGCAAGCTTTACTCATCGCTGCGGGAAGGCGGGAAAAAAGTTTTCTCCGGCGTGCCGCCGATCAAAGAGCTGCTCAAGCGTACCGAAGAACACATCAAAGGCATGGTCGTGCCGGGCACGCTGTTCGAAGAGCTGGGCTTTAACTATATCGGCCCGGTGGACGGGCACGATGTGCTGGGTCTGGTGACCACGCTTAAAAACATGCGCGACCTGAAAGGCCCGCAGTTCCTGCACATCATGACCAAAAAAGGGCGTGGCTACGAACCGGCGGAGAAAGATCCGATCACCTTCCACGCGGTGCCAAAGTTCGACCATACCAGCGGCTGCCTGCCGAAAAGCAGCGGCGGAATGCCAAGCTACTCAAAAATCTTTGGCGACTGGCTGTGCGAAACGGCGGCAAAAGATAACAAGCTGATGGCGGTCACGCCTGCCATGCGTGAAGGCTCCGGCATGGTCGAGTTCTCCAAAAAATACCCGGACCAGTATTTCGACGTCGCCATTGCCGAGCAGCACGCGGTCACCTTTGCGGCAGGGCTGGCGATTGGCGGCTACAAGCCGGTGGTGGCGATTTATTCCACCTTCCTGCAGCGCGCCTACGACCAGGTGATCCATGACGTTGCCATTCAGAAGCTGCCGGTGCTGTTTGCTATCGATCGCGCGGGCATCGTTGGGGCTGACGGCCAGACGCACCAGGGGGCGTTTGATCTCTCCTTCCTGCGCTGCATCCCGGACATGGTCATCATGACGCCAAGCGACGAAAACGAGTGTCGTCAGATGCTGTATACCGGCTACCACTATCAGGACGGCCCCTGCGCGGTACGTTATCCGCGCGGCAATGCCCTTGGCGTTGAACTTCAGCCGCTGGAAAAACTGGACATCGGTAAAGGTCTGGTGAAACGTCGCGGCGAAAAAGTGGCGATCCTGAACTTTGGTACGCTGATGCCGGAAGCGGCAAAAGTCGCTGAAGCCCTGAACGCGACGCTGGTGGATATGCGCTTTGTGAAGCCGCTCGATGAGTCTCTGATTCTGAGCATGGCGGAAAGCCACGACGTGCTGGTCACGCTGGAAGAGAACGCCATCATGGGCGGTGCGGGCAGCGGCGTTAACGAGGTACTGATGGCGAACCGTAAATTGGTTCCGGTGCTGAACCTCGGCCTGCCGGACCACTTCATCCCGCAAGGCACTCAGGACGAGGCGCGTTCCGACATCGGCCTGGACGCCGCCGGTATCGAAGCCAGAATCCGCAGCTGGCTGGCCTGATCCCTCCCCTTTTCCGCTCCTGCTATGCTTAAACGTATTGTTTAAACAGCAGGAGCGGAACCATGCAATACACGACATTAGGAAAAACGGACCTCAGGGTGTCCCGGCTTTGCCTGGGCTGCATGACCTTTGGCGAGCCTGACCGGGGAAATCACGCCTGGACGCTGCCGGAAGAGAGCAGCCGCCCTATCATCAAGCGCGCCATAGACGGCGGCATCAACTTCTTCGATACCGCCAACAGCTACTCTGACGGCAGCAGCGAAGAGATTGTGGGCCGCGCTCTGCGTGATTTTGCTCGTCGGGATGAGATTGTGGTCGCCACCAAGGTGTATTACCCGTCAGGCGATCTGGCTGAAGGCCTCTCTCGCGCGCAGATCCTGCGCTCCATTGATGACAGTCTCAGACGCCTGAACATGGATTACGTCGACCTGCTGCAAATTCACCGCTGGGATTACAACACGCCAATTGAAGAAACCCTTGAAGCGCTGAACGATGTCGTGAAAGCGGGTAAAGCGCGCTATATCGGCGCGTCGTCAATGCACGCGTCGCAGTTTGCTCAGGCGCTCGATCTCCAGGCGCAGCACGGCTGGGCACGCTTTGTCACCATGCAGGATCACTACAACCTGATTTACCGGGAAGAAGAACGCGAGATGCTGCCGCTCTGCTACCAGGAAGGCGTGGCGGTGATCCCGTGGAGCCCGCTGGCGCGCGGACGCTTAACTCGTCCGTGGGGAGAAACCACGGCGCGGCTGGTATCGGATGAAGTGGGTAAAAATCTTTATTCCGGTACCGAAGCCAGCGATGCGCTGATTGCCGAACGTTTAGCCGGGATCGCCGACGATATCGGCGCAACGCGCGCGCAGGTGGCGCTGGCGTGGCTGCTGGGCAAGCGGGGTGTCGCCGCACCGATTATTGGTACATCGCGGGAAGAACAGCTGGACGAGTTGTTAAGCGCGGTGGATTTATCGCTGACGCCGGAGCAGGTTGCCGAGCTGGAGACGCCGTATCAGCAGCATCCGGTGGTGGGGTTTAAGTAAACACTTGCCGGGTGGCGTACGCTTACCCGGCAATACTGAGCGCACAAACTTACCCGAAGTGATCGTACCCTTTCCAGTCCAGCGTAACGGGCGCACCGTCTTTCACAAACTTCAGCCCTTCACTCTCCGGCATGATCTGACCGATGCAGGTAAACTTTGCGCCAAGATGGGCCAATGCCACATCCAGCGTTCCACGGTTCAACTCTGGCACCGTGAAACACAGCTCGTAGTCTTCCCCACCGGAGAGCGCCCAGCGCAGCGCCTGCTCAGGCTCCACATGGCGAAGCAGTTGCTCCGACAGCGGGAACAGATCCAGGTCAACGCGCGCGCCCACCCCGCTGGCCTTCAGGATATGGCCGAGGTCCGAGATGAGACCGTCAGAGAGATCGATAGCCGAACTGGCCCGCTCGCGCAGCGCCTGACCGTGCAGAATACGCGGTGTCGGGCGCAGGTGGCGCTTCACCAGATACGCCGCATCGTCAGCGTCCGTCACGTTTAAGCGATCCTGAAGGATCGCCAGCCCTGCCGCGCTGTCTCCCGGCGTACCGGTCACGTAGATCCAGTCGCCCGGTTTAGCGCCCGAGCGCTTCAGCGCGCGACCGAGCGGCACATAGCCGTGGATCGCCAGCGTCATCGACAGCGGCCCGGCAGTCGTATCGCCGCCAATCAGCTGCATATCGTAGTAGTTCAGCTGTTCAAACAGCGCATCGCTGAACGCTTCAAGCCAGGCTTCATCCACCTCCGGCAGCGTCAGGGCCAGCGTCAGCCAGGCCGGGTCGGCGCCCATTGCCGCCAGATCGCTGACGTTGACCGCCAGCGCTTTATACGCCAGATCGGCAGGATCGATATCAGGTAAGAAATGACGTCCGCACACTAAGGTGTCGGTGCTGATTGCCAGCGTCTGCTTTTCAGGAATATTGAGAAGTGCACAGTCATCGCCAATGCCGGTTTCAACATCAAGACGAGAGGTTCTGACACGGTCGAAATAACGGGCAATCAGGGAGAATTCGCCGCATGCCATACGTTATGCCTCAGCAAATAAAAGAAAAAACCGGAGCCGCACTGCCCGTCAGGCAATGCAGAACTCCGGTTTGCGGATCACTTTTTGTGGGGACGGATCGCAGGTGCGGCTTTATCAAGTACGCCGTTAACGAACTTGTGGCTGTCTTCAGCGCCGAAGGTTTTCGCCAGTTCGATCGCTTCGTTGATGGCCACTTTGTACGGCACATCATCACGTTTAGACAGCTCAAACAGCGCGATACGCAACACTGCTTTTTCCACCTGACCCAGCTCTTCGAGCAGACGGGACAGGTATGGCTTCATCAGGCCATCGAGATACGCGCTATTAGTCGCCACTCCCGACAGCAGTTCACGGAAGTACAGAACGTCAACGTCTTTCACGTCCTGTTCTGACAGGAACTGGTATTCAACATCAGCGATGTCGTTCTGGGACAACTGCCAGGAGTAAAGTGCCTGGACGGCACATTCACGGGCGCGGCGACGAGCAGCAGGTTTCACGGAATTCCCCTTACAAAAAAATCAGGCCTTAATGGCTTTCAATACATTGATCATTTCAAGCGCGGTCAGTGCAGCTTCTGCACCTTTGTTACCGGCTTTGGTGCCAGCACGTTCGATGGCTTGTTCAATACTTTCGGTGGTCAGCACGCCGAACGCGACAGGAATTTCAGCATCCTGCGCAACGTGTGCCAGACCGTTGCTTGCACCGCCCGCAACGTATTCGAAGTGCGCAGTGCCGCCACGAATAACGGTACCCAGCGCAATCACCGCGTCGTATTTACCGGTTTTCGCCAGCGCGCCCGCCGCCAGTGGCAGTTCATAAGCGCCTGGAACCCAAACAACGGTAATGTTGTCATCTTTAACCTGGCCGATACGTTTCAGGGCGTCAATCGCACCTTCCAGCAGGCTATCGTTGATGAAGTTGTTGAAACGCGCAATGGTGATGGCGACGCGAGCGTCCGGGGTAGCTACAGCAGCTTCAATAATGTTCATACTCTTCCTTTACGGGTTCATTTGGCCCCGCAGGGGGGCAGATTTTATCATAATACTTTGCGCACTGCTTCCCTATTTCGGGAGCAATTACGCTGTCGTTAAATGGAGGCAGACATCCGGACCCACCGGACGAATCTCGCTGAATGTGAGTTGCGGTGCGTCGGCCAGTTTTTCAAGGCCAGGCAGCACAAACAGGCCGCGCGCGTCATGACCTAAAAGTTTAGGCGCAACGTAGACGAGCAATTCATCCACCAGCCCCGCCTGGAGCAGCGCGCCCGCGAGCGTCGGACCGGCTTCGACCCAGATGCTGTTCACCTGCTGCTTGCCGAGCAACATCATCAGCACCACGAGATCCAGATGTCCGTTATGCTCCGGCACCATAATGCTGCGCACGCCTTCCGGCCATTCGCGCGTATCTTCTTTGGTGCGCGCAATCCAGGTTTCACCCGGCTGATGCACGATGCGGTGCTCCGGGGTCACGCGGTTCTGGCTATCAATAATAATACGCAGCGGCTGGCGCAGGTTCTCCTGCGGATAAAGCGCCTGGGTATCGGCATTCAGCTCATCCCAGCGCACGGTCATGGCCGGATCGTCAGCCAGAACGGTTTCACTGCTGGTGAGGATAGCATGGCTTTGCGCACGCAGACGTTGCACATCGCGCCTTGCCTGCGGCGAGGTGATCCACTGGCTTTCACCGTTCGCCATTGCCGTACGGCCGTCCAGCGAGGCGCCCAGCTTAAGCTGAATAAACGGGAAGCCGGTGCGCATGCGCTTCAGAAAGCCTTTGTTGATGGCTTCCGCATCTTGCATCATCAGGCCGTGGCTGACGTCGATCCCTTCCTGTTGCAGACGATACAGGCCGCGGCCCGCCACCTGCGGGTTAGGATCCTGCATAGCGGCGACCACGCGCGAAACCCCTGCCGCAATCAGCGCTTCACAGCACGGCGGCGTGCGCCCGTGGTGGCTGCAGGGCTCCAGCGTCACGTAGGCCGTCGCGCCTCGCGCTTTCTCCCCCGCCATACGCAGGGCATGCACTTCAGCATGCGGCTCGCCTGCGCGATAGTGAAACCCTTCCCCCACGATCTCGCCATCTTTCACGATAACGCACCCGACGTTGGGGTTAGGATGGGTGGTAAAACGACCGCGCTGCGCCAGCTTCATGGCTCGCGCCATGTACTTCTCATCCTGCATGGGCTTAATCCTGTAAGCGGGCGATCTCTTCGCCAAACTCTTTGATATCTTCGAAACTGCGGTAGACAGAGGCGAAGCGGATATAGGCGACCTTATCGAGCTTTTTCAGCTGCTCCATCACCAGGTTGCCGATCATTTTGCTCGGCACTTCACGCTCGCCCAGGCCACGCAGGTAAGATTTAATGTGGTTTAACGCCATTTCGACATCATCCGCGCTGACGGGCCGTTTTTCGAGGGCCTTCAGCATTCCACTGCGCAGTTTCTCTTCGTTAAACGGCTCGCGCACGTCGTTACTTTTTACCACGCGCGGCATTACCAGCTCTGCAACCTCAAAGGTCGTGAAACGCTCGTTGCACACCAGACACTGCCGACGACGGCGCACAGAAGACCCTTCGCCCACAAGGCGAGAGTCGATGACTTTGGTATCCACAGCGGAGCAGAATGGGCAATGCATACGGTATCCCTGTTATCTGGTTAACTGATTTTCATTTTACCCTGATCTGGCCTGACAACAAAGGAGGAGCTTTTGAGATAAAGGATCTATGTCTGGCGGTACGTTGCTGGCTACCATTATGGGGATCCGTCATTTCAAGGAATAAACGCTATGACAAGACGTTACCTGAAAATTTTACTGGTGGGGAGCCTCTTCACCCTTAGTGCCTGTGCACAGCAAACCGAAGTCCGCCAGATGAAACAAAGCGTGAATACGCTCAACACGGCGATGGACAAACTGAACAAAGAAACGGTGAAGATCACCCAGCAAAACGCGCTGAACGCCAAATCCACCAGCGGGGTATATCTGCTGCCTGGAGCGAATACGCCTGCCCTGCTTAATAGCCAGATTGGCACGCTGAAGATGTCTCTGGTGAATGTGGCGGCGAATGCGGATGGTACGCGCGCAACATTACGTATTCACGGTGAGTCCAACGATCCGCTGCCCGCCTTCAGCGGCACCGTAGAGTGGGGCCAGATCCAGGGCACCACGGAGAGCTACCAGGAGGTGAACGTGAAGAACCAGCTGTTCACCGCTCCGGCCAGCGTGTTAGCGCCCAGCGATGTGGATATTCCACTTCAGCTAAGCGGACTTACGCCTGAGCAGTTAGGCTTTATCCGCATTCACGACATCCAACCTGCCGCGCAGTAATCCCTTCCTTTTGAGCGGAGTGAAATGTCACTCCGCTAACATTTACATTTCGTATGGATTGGCAACAGAAATGATTGCCGCTACAATCCCGGCCGTTTAAAGTACGCAAACGTGAACGCAATCGATTACGCGTGTGAGAGATATGTGAAACAACACATATTTTTGTGAGCAGGGATTCCTATAATAGGCACCGCAGAAACACGAAATATTTAGAAACGCAATTCGCGCATTTTTCACTCCCGGAAGGGAATTTCAATCAGTGGCATGATTATGAAAAAAACATTACTCGCAGCCGGTGCAGTTCTGGCACTGTCCTCCTCTTTCACTGTTAACGCAGCGGAAAACGAGAAACCACAATACCTCTCCGACTGGTGGCACCAGAGCGTTAACGTGGTAGGCAGCTACCACACCCGTTTCGGACCGCAGATCCGCAACGATACCTACCTGGAATATGAAGCGTTCGCCAAGAAAGACTGGTTTGATTTCTACGGCTATATGGATGCGCCTGTGTTCTTCGGTGGTAACACCGATGCAAAAGGTATCTGGAACCACGGTTCCCCACTGTTCATGGAGATTGAACCGCGCTTCTCCATCGACAAACTGACCGGTACCAGCCTGGCGTTTGGTCCGTTCAAAGAGTGGTACTTCGCGAACAACTACATCTACGACATGGGCCGCAATAAGTCCGGTCGTCAGAGCACCTGGTATATGGGTCTGGGTACTGACATTGACACCGGCCTGCCGATGAGCCTGTCCCTGAACGTGTATGCAAAATACCAGTGGCAGAACTACGGCGCAGCGAATGAAAACGAGTGGGACGGCTACCGTTTCAAAGTGAAATACTTCGTGCCAATTACCCAGCTGTGGGGCGGTAATCTGAGCTACATCGGTTTCACTAACTTTGACTGGGGCTCAGACCTGGGCGACGACGATTTCCGTGACCTGAACGGCAAGAAAGCGCGTACCAACGATTCCATCGCCTCCAGCCACATCCTGGCGCTGAACTACGATCACTGGCACTACTCTGTTGTTGCGCGTTACTGGCACAACGGTGGCCAGTGGAACGACGACGCGAGCCTGAACTTCGGTAACGGCGACTTTAGCGTCCGCTCTACCGGCTGGGGTGGTTACCTGGTCGTGGGTTACAACTTCTAATCAATGCGGGATTGTGCGGGCTGGTGCCCTCACCCCTTCCCTCTCCCACGGGAGAGGGCGCAAACATAAAAAACGGCAACATCGTTGCCGTTTTGCTTTTACCTCGCCACCCGGCTTTTTACTGCTTCACCTTGCGCAAAAAATCCGCCAAAGACCTGTCCGCACTCTCACTGAACCGCCTCTCCGTCATTACAACTTTGAGACACCGGTCGAGCCGGAAACAGCGGTAGTCATCGCGCCGTTCACACCATGCCGCCAGCAGCCAGCGCTCCCCCCAGAAGAACAACCCCAGCGGCTGTACCTCACGTTTTGAGAGCAGCCCGGCTTCATCACGATAATGCAGCGCCAATACGCGCTGAGCGGAAATCGCCTGGTGAATCATGTCAAAATCGCTGCGGGAGTGGCTTTGCATGCAAAAATCCGGGGCGTAGATCCGCGTCTGCTCCGCCTTTCTGCGGCTCTCCTCGGGCAGAATAGCCAGCACCTTCTCCTGGGCCGACTCCAGCTCGCGCGACAGCGATTCACCTCCCCAGGTTTTGAGCAGGCGAATCGCGACCATCAGCGCTTCGGATTCCTTATTTGTCAGCATCAGCGGCGGCAGGTCAAAACCCGACATCAGCCGATATCCGCTTCCCGCCTCGCCTTCCACCGGCACGCCGGAAAGCGACAGGTCGCGGATATCGCGGTAGACCGTGCGCTCGGACACGCCAAGCCGGTCCGCCAGATGCGCTGCCGTTGTCAGACGCCTGCCCCGCAGGATCTGCACAATCTGAAACAAACGGTCAGCGCGTCGGGTCATAACGTCATTCGCTCTCAGGCAGGTTGATGAAGGCCGACGCGGTTACCCTCGCTGTCGGTAAACAGTGCGATAGTGCCGATACCATGCGGCAGTTCCAGCGGGCCAAACACGCACTCGCCGCCCGCAGAGGCAATGCGATCGAGCGTGGCCGCCAGATTGTCAGTATGCAGGTAAATAATAGCGCCCTGCAAAGAGGGCGTAACGCCGTCAAATTTTGCCAGCGCTCCTCCGGTTGCGGGATCCTCATGCGGGAAAACCGCCAGCTCGGCAATGTCCATTTTCTCGCGACGCAGCGCGAGCTGCATCACCGGCTCATAAAATTTGATGGCGCGATCCATATCCGAAACCGGAATTTCAAACCAGTTAATTACGCTTTTCATACATCCTCCTGCCTGTTGTTTGGGTTCAGAAGGAGTCTACGGCAGGGCTCCTGACAGCATACTGTCAGGAGTGTTTGTCAGGAGCAGATAAAAAAATCCCGGTCAACAGACCGGGATTCCGATAACGCGCTAAACGTCGCCTTACGGCAGAATGGACGGCTGATCCGCCCCTTCTTTCTCAACCTTCTGCTGGAGCAGGTGCTCGCGCTTCATGCCAAGTTTCAGTGCCAGGGCGGACGCCACGTAGATAGACGACGCCGTACCGATGGAGACACCGATCAGCATGGTCAGCGAGAAGCCTTCCAGCACCGGGCCACCGAAGAGGAACAGCATCAGGATCACCATCAGGGTAGTACCGGAGGTGATCAAGGTACGATGCAGCGTCTGGGTCAACGACACGTTAAAGATTTCGTACGGCGTGCCGCGACGGATCTTACGGAAGTTTTCACGGATACGGTCAGATACCACGATACTGTCGTTCAGTGAGTAACCGATCACGGACATCAGGGATGCCACGATGGTCAGGTCAATCTCAATGTGGAACAGAGACAGTATGCCCATGGTGATCACCACGTCGTGCGCCAGGGCGATAACCACACCGGCCGCCAGTCGCCACTCGAAGCGGAAACCGACGTACACCAGGATGGAGATCAGCGCCACCAGCAGCGCCATGGCACCAGTTTGCGCCAGGTCCGCACCCACGCTCGGGCCGACGAACTCAATACGCTTGACCGCCGCGCTCTGGCTGGTGGTCTCGTTAATGACCTGTACGACCTTGCTGCCCAGCTCCTGGCTGCCGTTGGCATCGTGCACCGGCGGCATACGCACCATGATGTCGCGGCTGCTGCCGAAGTTCTGCAGCAGCGGCTCTTCAAAGCCCGCTTTCTGCAGAGACAGGCGCATCTGGTCCATATCGACCGGTTTTTCCAGGGAGATCTCGATGACCGTACCACCGGTGAAATCGAGACCCCAGTTAAAGCCTTTCACGCCCATAATGACGATGGACAGAATCAGCAGGAAACCTGAAATGCCGAAGGCCCAGTAGTCCCAGCGCATAAAGTCCCAGACTTTACGGCCGTGGTTCAATTGTTCAACAGTATATTCCTGTGCCACAACGCACTCCTCAGATAGACAGCTTTTTGACGCGCTTGCCGCCGTACAGCAGGTTCACGATGGCACGGGTGCCGACAATAGCGGTAAACATTGACGTTGCGACACCGATACCGGTTGTAATCGCAAAGCCTTTGATCGCGCCAGTACCCACTGCATACAGGATAAGAACCTTAATCAGTGTTGTTACGTTCGCATCGAAGATAGAGCTGAACGCGCCTTTGTAACCTTCATCAATCGCCTGCTGAACAGAGCGACCATTGCTCAACTCTTCTTTGATACGTTCGTTAATCAGTACGTTGGCGTCGACCGCCACCGCAAGGGTCAGAACGATACCTGCAATACCCGGCATGGTCAGCGTCGCCCCCGGCAGCAGGGACATAATGCCGATGATCAGCACCAGGTTTGCGATCAGCGCGGAGGTCGCAATCAGACCGAACTTCTTATAGAAGAAGATCATGAAGAGGATAGAGACCGCCAGACCGGCCAGACACGCTTCCAGACCCTGCTGGATGTTTTGCATACCCAGGGTTGGACCAATGGTACGTTCTTCAACAATCTGAATTGGCGCAATCAGCGCACCGGCACGCAGCAGCAGCGAGAGCTGACGCGCTTCGTTCGGGTTACTAATACCGGTAATACGGAAGCTGTTACCCAGACGAGACTGGATGTTGGCGATGTTAATCACCTCTTCCTCTTTCACCAGCACCGCACGACCGTTTGCATCTTTCTTACCGCTGTCTTTGTACTCCACGAACAGGGTCGCCATCGGTTTGCCGATGTTGTCCTTGGTGAAGTTAGACATGATGTTACCACCCGCGCTATCCAGCGAGATGTTAACCTGCGGCTGGTTGTACTCATCCTGGCTTGAAGTGGAGTCGGTGATGTGGTCACCGGTCAGGATCACGCGCTTGTACAGCACAACCGGCTGACCTTCGCGGGTCTGTTTCACTTCGGAGTCACCCGGAATACGGCCAGACGCCGCGGCAGACTGATCGACATTGGAGTTCACCAGACGGAATTCCAGCGTCGCGGTCGCACCGAGGATCTCTTTCGCACGCGCGGTATCCTGGATACCCGGCAGTTCAACCACGATACGGTCAGCACCCTGACGCTGTACCAGCGGCTCAGCCACGCCCAGCTGGTTTACACGGTTACGCAGAATGTTGATGTTCTGCTGAACGGCATATTCACGCGCTTCTTTCAGACGCGCATCGGTCATCACCGCACGCAGCTGGTTGCTGCCCTGAGAGGTGATCACCAGGTCACGGTGACGTTGGGTCAGGTAATCTACAGCCTGATCGCGCGCCGCGCTGTCGCGGAACGTGATGCTCATGCCGTAGTTATCTTCTTTACGCACGGTAGTGTATGGGATGCCTTTGTCGCGCAGATCGCTGCGCAGGCTGTCGATATTCTGTTCCTGCAGCTTGCCGAGCGCGGTATCCATATCCACTTCCATCAGGAAGTGAACGCCGCCACGCAGGTCAAGACCCAGCTTCATTGGCTCTGCGTTCAGCGCAGCCAGCCAGCGAGGGGTTGCAGGAGCAAGGTTAAGCGCCACGACATATTTGTCACCCAGCACGCCCATCAGCGCTTCGCGAGCGCGGAGCTGCGTGTCGGTGGTGTCGAAGCGAGCAAGAATTGCACCCTCTTCCAGAGCCACAGACTTAGCGGTAATTTTTTCTTCTTGTAACGTTTTCTGGACCTGGATCAGCGTTTGCTCACTGGCGGCGACACCGCGCGCGCCAGTGATTTGAACGGCCGGATCCTCACCATACAGGTTGGGAAGCGCGTACAGCAGGCCGACGATAATCACGACGACCAGCATGATGTACTTCCACAAAGGATAACGGTTTAACACGGCAGTTCCCTTTGGGAAAAGTTGGGATTACAGCGCCTTCATGGTGCCTTTCGGCAGAACGGCAGCTACGAAGTCACGTTTGATAACCACTTCAGTGGTGTCGTTCAGGGCGATAGCAATGTAGCCGCTTTCAGCCACTTTGGTTACGCGGCCGACCAGACCACCGTTGGTCAGCACTTCATCGCCTTTCGCGATGGAGTCCATCAGCTTTTTGTGCTCTTTGGTACGCTTCTGCTGTGGGCGCAGGATCATGAAGTAGAAGATCAGACCGAACACAACCAGCATCAGGATCAGAGACATCGGGCTGCCCTGCGCCGGAGCACCTGTTGCCGCTACCGCATCAGAAATAAAAAAGCTCATTCAAATTCCCTCATTATTAATATTAATCAACGTTCAACGGTGGAACATCCCGCCCCTGACGTTGGTAAAAATCGGTCACGAAGCTCTCTAATTTACCCTCTTCGATAGCCTTGCGTAAACCAGACATTAAGCGCTGATAGTAGCGAAGATTATGAATCGTATTGAGACGCGCGCCCAAAATCTCATTACAACGATCGAGATGATGCAGATACGCGCGAGAATAATTGCGACAGGTATAGCAATCGCACTCGGAATCGAGCGGGCTGGTGTCACTCTTATGCTTCGCGTTACGGATTTTCACCACGCCATCGGTAACGAACAGATGACCGTTACGCGCGTTGCGGGTTGGCATCACGCAGTCGAACATATCAATGCCGCGACGTACGCCTTCCACCAGATCTTCGGGTTTACCCACACCCATCAGGTATCGTGGTTTATCCGCCGGGATTTGCGGGCAGACGTGCTCCAGAATGCGGTGCATGTCTTCCTTCGGCTCACCCACAGCCAAACCGCCGACAGCGTAGCCATCAAAACCTATCTCTACCAGACCTTTAACAGAGATATCGCGTAAATCTTCGTAAACGCTGCCCTGAATGATGCCGAACAGCGCATTTTTGTTCTGCAGGGAGTCAAAACGGTCGCGGCTGCGCTTCGCCCAGCGCAGAGACATCTCCATAGAGCGTTTCGCGTAGTCCCAGTCTGCCGGGTACGGCGTACATTCGTCGAAGATCATCACGATGTCGGAGCCGAGATCGTACTGAATCTCCATCGACTTTTCGGGATCGAGGAAAATCGGATCGCCGTTGATCGGGTTACGGAAGTGTACGCCCTGCTCGGTGATCTTGCGGATATCGCCCAGGCTGAAGACCTGGAAGCCGCCGGAGTCGGTCAGGATCGGGCCTTTCCACTGCATAAAATCGTGCAGATCGCCGTGGAGCTTCATGATCTCCTGACCTGGACGCAGCCACAAGTGGAAGGTATTGCCGAGGATAATCTGTGCGCCCGTGGCTTCAACTTCTTCCGGCGTCATCCCTTTTACGGTGCCGTACGTGCCCACAGGCATAAACGCGGGGGTTTCCACCACGCCGCGATCAAACACCAGGCGACCGCGACGCGCGCGGCCATCGGTGGTATCGAGTTCAAATTTCATTTTTTCTCCGACGTCAGAAAAACAGTCCAACGTTGTCATACGGTGCCGCGGACTTATTCCCCGACACGCTCATTCAAAGCCAGCGGATTGTACGTGATAAACATCGCGTCCCCGTAGCTAAAAAAGCGATATTTTTGTTCTACCGCAGACTTGTACGCATTCATCGTATGCTGATAACCCGCAAACGCAGAGACCAGCATAATCAGCGTCGATTCAGGCAGATGGAAGTTGGTCACCAGCGCGTCAATCACTTTGTACTGATAGCCCGGGTAGATGAAGATCTGCGTATCGCCAAAGAACGGCTCGATAAGATCGCGCTTTGCAGCCTGCGCGGCGCTTTCCAGTGAACGCACGGACGTCGTACCGACGGCCACGACGCGGCTACCGCGCGCTTTCGCCGCCAGCACCGCGTCCACCACATCCTGCGGCACTTCGGCATACTCGGAGTGCATGATGTGGTCTTCAATGCTGTCCACGCGCACCGGCTGGAAGGTGCCCGCGCCGACGTGCAGCGTCACAAACGCCATCTCAACGCCCTTCGCGCGCAGCTTTTCCAGCAGCGGTTCATCAAAGTGCAGACCTGCGGTTGGTGCCGCGACCGCGCCAGGCTTCTGGCTGTAGACGGTCTGGTACAGCTCGCGATCGGCCTCTTCGTCCGGGCGCTCAATGTACGGCGGCAGCGGCATATGGCCGATGGCGTTCAGGATGTCGAGCACCGTGCGCTCGTCGTCGAACGCCACCTCGAACAGCGCGTCGTGGCGCGCGGTCATGGTCGCCTTGATGCTTTCGTCATCACCCAGCAGCAGCTCCGCGCCCGGCTTCGGCGCTTTGGAAGCGCGAATATGTGCCAGAATACGTTTATCATCGAGCATACGTTCGACCAGCACTTCAATCTTGCCGCCGCTGGCCTTACGGCCAAACAGGCGCGCCGGGATCACGCGGGTATTGTTAAAGACCAGCAGATCGCCAGGGTTGAGCTTGTCGAGCAAATCGGTGAAAGTACCGTGCGTCAGCTCGCCCGTTGGCCCATCCAGTGACAGTAAGCGACAGCTGCTGCGCTCAGGCATGGGATAGTGAGCAATCAGGGATTCAGGTAGTTCAAAGGAGAAATCGGCGACGCGCATGACGTATACTCGTGACTTAAAAACAGGCGGCATAGTCTAGTGCTCACACCCTTTTGCTGCAACAACTAGCCGCCACTGGACAAATAAAACGCATGAATTTTCTCGCTCACCTGCATCTCGCTCACCTCGCTGACAGCTCCCTTTCCGGCAATTTGCTGGCCGATTTCGTGCGCGGCAACCCCGCTGAAGCGTATTCTCCCGAGGTTGTCGACGGGATTTTTATGCACCGCCGCATTGATGTCATCACTGATAATCTGCCCGAGGTGACGGAAGCGAAAGCGTGGTTTCGCCCTGAAACGCGCCGCGTTGCGCCGATCACGCTCGATGTGATGTGGGACCACTTCCTGTCTCGCCACTGGGAACAGCTCTCGCCGGAGATGCCGTTGTCGGCGTTTGTGCGCTACGCCCACCAGCAGGTGTCGATCATTCTGCCCGATTCGCCGCCGCGCTTTGTGAATCTGAATAACTACCTGTGGTCGGAACGCTGGCTGGAGCGCTATCGCGAGATGGACTTTATCCAGAATGTCTTGAATGGCATGGCGAGCCGTCGCCCGCGGCTGGATGCGCTGCGCGACTCCTGGTACGACCTGGATGAGCATTACGATGCGCTGGAGAGCCAATTCTGGCAGTTCTATCCGCGCATGATGGCGCAGGCGAAAAACAAGCAGCTCTGACAGCACGATCATTGATAGGTAAAAGCTGGCGGAACGATTGTCACCACCTCTTTGTCTTATCCACGAACACTCTCTATACTGGCTCGCGTTGCGTTCCAAATAACCTTAGTATCTACAGGAGAATCATATGGTTCTGGTAACTCGTCCGGCTCCGGATTTTACAGCTGCAGCAGTTCTGGGCAACGGTGAAATCGTTGAAAACTTCAACTTCAAACAGCACACCAACGGTAAAGCGACCGTTCTGTTCTTCTGGCCAATGGACTTCACTTTCGTTTGCCCGTCTGAGCTGATCGCGTTCGACAAACGTTATGAAGAATTCCAGAAGCGTGGCGTGGAAGTGGTTGGCGTCTCCTTCGACTCTGAATTTGTACACAACGCATGGCGTAACACCCCTGTCGAAAACGGCGGCATCGGTGCGGTGAAATACGCAATGGTTGCGGACATCAAACGCGAAATCCAGCAGGCTTACGGTATCGAACATCCGGACGCTGGCGTTGCGCTGCGCGGCTCCTTCCTGATCGACGCAAACGGCATCGTTCGTCACCAGGTTGTGAACGATCTGCCGCTGGGTCGTAACATCGACGAAATGCTGCGCATGGTTGACGCGCTGCAGTTCCACGAAGAGCACGGCGAAGTGTGCCCGGCTCAGTGGGAAAAAGGTAAAGAAGGTATGGCTGCTTCCCCAGACGGCGTTGCTAAATACCTGTCTGAGAACGTATCCAGCCTGTAATCGGCACGGTTTACGAAGAAGGCCCGCTTATGCGGGCCTTTTTTTATGCCTTACGCTGCGTCTCTCGCCAGATGCGCCAGGCCATTCCCGCCAGCAGAATTACGCCCGCAATTAGCACGCCCCACACCAGCAGCGCGTTCATCCGGCTCTCCCGCTCGGACGCAGAGGTAGCGGTCAGACGCCCCTCGCCGCCTAACGCGACATCATCCAGAATGTCGGCCTGCGGCAGGTGATCCATATCATAGGTTTTGCGCAGGTCGGCTGGGATCAGCATGTCAGGTTCCACGCTGGCAGGCTTTGCAGCGCCATTGCCCCAGGCAAGCACGTACGGCGCTTTTCCCTGCGCGTTGAACACCAGGTCATAGCGGTCACGATGCCCGGTGACGCCCGGCAGATATTCCGGCAGGCGCGCATTCAGCGTCGTGATTTTCACCGCCTGCACCAGGCCTCCGCTAAGCGAAACCGGTGGAGACGTTTTGCCCTCCAGACGGTAAAGCACCTCTTTTTTCAGGGGGTGCCATGTGTCTTTTTCCGTACTCCGCCACGCTATCTCGACGGGAAGGACGCCGTCGCCATTCAGTAAAATGCTGATAGCACTCAGCGGCTGCGGCTGCGCCCAGAGCCACTGCGCTTCGCTTGTCGATAGCTGCTCCCCTACCCCCTCAAGAGCGATCGCGTCCGGCGTCGCCCGCACAGGAGCGCTAATCGCGTTAACGCCGGTTAAGGTCACCCCCTGGCTCTGAGCATTCAGCACGACCAGGAGATAGCGATTCGTATCGGGAGACAAAACGATATCGGTATCGATCCGATCGAGCTTAAGACGATCCTGCCCGCTCATCACGTCCAGCAGCGGCATATCCTCGCGCAGGGTATACCAGCGCTTAAGATCCTCGCTGTAATAGACAGACGCCGTTCCCTGCCACGGCGCCTGAGGGGTATTCCAGAGCAGCTGCAGCTGGGACAGGGCAATCTCACCCGTAGCCTGCTCCGGCAGGGTCAGCAGATAATGCTGCCCGGCTGCGGCGGCTTTTTGCCCCTCCAGCACAATCTCTACGCCGTTTCCGGAACGGAGCAGGATCTTATCGCTGCCCTCATCCCCACGCGCAGGCGCAAGCGGTGAGGCGTCCAGAGGAAAGAGGCGCAGCGCCGTGGATTGCGCTGCCACCTGCGGACGCGTCGCGGTGACCAGGCTGAAAGGAACCGGCTCGCCCGACTGGTTAAAGACGCGGACATCATGCAGATCCGGCGACGTGCTCTGCGTATAGGGCGAGCGGCAGCGTCACCCGATACCACTGGGAAGGAGCAGACGTATCCAGCGAGCGGCCAAAGGCATAGTCCCGGGGCGATTCCGTTTGTACCTCGTCGCAGAACGCCGGGCCTGCAAGCGCCAGCAGAGCGGTACAAGCTACCGCTTTCATCCATTTCATTTTTCATCTCCTGTTTTGGGCGGTAGCGGCGAGAAATACCCCACGATCAGCACCAGTATTGCCACGCCGATAAACGCCACCGCACGCGACAGACCGCCTCCACCCGCGCTGTCCACCAGCATCAGTTTAACCATCACCACGCCCAGCAGCGCGGCACCGCCAAGCCACTCCTGACGGGAAGCCCTACGGGTGGCGTGGACCATGATCACCAGCGCGCTCAGCATCCAGAACAGGGCAAACGAGGTCTGGATCAGCCGCGAATCCCACAGCGACGCCATATTCCAGGCCACGTCGCCGTACCAGGCCAGGGCGCGCATCAGCGCACCGTTAAGCCACCAGAAGCCAAACGCCATAATCGCGACGGCAGGCCACGGACGGGCCAGCGAGAGCTGCGTCGGATAGTAGCGATCCACCGCCCGGTAAAAGACCACCAGCCCCAGCAGCGCAAACGCCGCGCCTTCTTCAAGCGGGTTCACCAGCGGCAGCCAGGTCTGACGATAAACCACGCCGTCCTGGAAATTGGTCACCACCAGCAATACCAGCAGCGCCGCGAGCACGGGGATCGGTGCTATGCACGCGTAGAGCGCGGGCCACTCCCGGAACGGCCACCCGCGACGGCGCACCGCCGCAGAGAGCGCCATAATCACCCCGCCACCTGCGGCCATCGCCAGCCCGCTGCCCCAGGCCGCCATGCCCCACGGCAGCGACCGGGCAAACCAGTAAAGCTCCGCCGCCAGCGCCAGTAATATCATCCAGAACAGCGCCAGATGCAGCCCCATAGAGATGCGCGGCGCTAAACGAGCGCCGTCGCGCCGCAGCAGCATCAGCGCGGCGGGAAGCGCAATACCCCAGGCCAGATTTGACCAGCCGGCGGCAAACATCTGCTGGTGCGAGAGCTGATAGCCCACCATCACCAGCATCAGCGGCCACAGCAGCCATTTGCTGGCATCCAGCTCCCGCCACGCCAGACGAGCGGCAGTCTGACGCCAGCCCCAGACCGACGCCGCCGTCAGCGCCAGCACGCCTGCCAGAACAGGCAGTTCCTGCTTCAACACCAGCCGCGACGCGCCAAATAGCGCCACGAGCCAGAACAGCAGCCCGCCTGCCAGCAGCGCCCAGCTAACCGGCAGAAAGAAGTTCCGCCACAGCCAGGCCGCAGCCAGCCAGCAAAGGCTGAGGATGGCGAAGATAAGCAGCAGGCTCAGCGGCGTAACGCCGTTCATCTGCGCCCACAGCGCGCTGCCGAGCGCCAGCACCAGCAGCGCCGTCCCGCTATAGCTCATGCGCCGCTGGTGCTGCTGCACGCCCAGCCAGAGGATGCCCAGCCCCTCCAGCGCCCAGGCCATCGCCGTCCACCGCGCGGAGAGCGCGAGCGGAATCGCAAGCGTGGCAAACCCGCCGCCGATCGCCAGCGCCGCCATCACCAGCGGTCGCCCGATGGACGGATAGCGGCGCAGCGCAAGGAAAGCGAGGGCCAGATAAAATGCGCCGTATCCCAAAGCGCTCAGGGCCGGACCATATTCCCAGTGCCGGGTCATACCGTACTGCATCCCAAAGCCTATCAGCGGCGGGGCAAACAGCAGCACGCCGTCAATAATCTGCTTTCCTTTCTCCTGCGCCCGCAGCGACAGCGCCACGCTCAGCACGCCGAATATCAGCGTATTGGCAATCAGGAACAGCTGGCAGATCCAATAGTCTTCAGGCTGGTACTCACTTAGCCCCCATAGGCCGCCCACGCCAAAGGTAAAGAGCAGCCCGAGCAGGTTAAGCTCGCGCCAGTGCTGCCAGATGCTGATAACGAGAATGCCGATGGAAAGCAGGAGATAGAAGGAAAACAGCGCCACAAAGCTGCCGCCCCCGGTAGATAGTAGTAGCGGCGCAAGATACCCGCCGAGGCTCGCCAGCATGGCAAGGCTCAGCGCTTTCTGCAGCACTGCCAGCCCAACGCTCGCGGCGCAAATCACCACCAGTAGAGCAAAGGCCAGCGTCATCGGCAGCATCTGCCAGAGCCGGAAGGCGCCGAAGACCGTCAGGTAGAGAATGCCCGTCGCCCCGCCCTGTAAGATAAGCGCGTAGATCGGCTGCTTGTGCCGCAGCCGCCACCCAACCGCCAGCAGCACGATGGCAAACAGCGCCGTCGCCACCAGGCGCAGCTCAAGCGGGAACAGGGAGTGTTCAACGGTATAGCGCAGCAGGAAAGAGAGGCCGAGGAAGAGCAGCAGAATGCCAAGCTTCGCCAGGGGATTACCCTGCATAAACCAGCGCGTCAGCGACGTCACAATGCCGCCAAAGGCAGATGGCTGTTTAGCCGCAGGCGCAGGGGCCGGAGCGGGTTTTGCCTCGGCTGTAGGAATGTCGGGACGCCAGGGATCGACAGGCGCGGGCGCGTCCACCGGCGCGGTCACGACAGCCGGAGTGACCGCTTGCACCTGTTCTGTCTCCGGCGCTACCTGAGCTGCGCCGCGCTGCTCAAGCACCTCAATGCGCTGGCGTAGCCGGGCGATCTCCTGCTGCGCCGCCGTGCTTCGATTAAACCCGATAACCGCAAGCACGGGCGCAACCAGCAGCGCAAAAACCAGGAATAAACAGCCAAGGATGTAAAGCTCGTCCATGTTTCCACCTTCACCGTAAACGATCCGTTAAGATTGACACAAATCGTTGCATTTGCGCCATCTTAAAAGGGGAAACTTTAGCGCATTAGCTGCCGAGCCAGACCGTCGCGGATACCGCAGGCAGCGCGAGCACGCCATCCTGTATCGTTGCCTTGCCCTCTTTGTTCGTCCACGTCGCCACCTTAAGCAGCGGCGAATCATCCAGCACTACTTCGCAGGCCTCGCCCCGGTTAATCGCCACCAGTACGCGCTGCTGATTATAGACGCGGACAAAGACCACCACGTTATCGTGGGCGTACGCCACCTGACAGCCGCCGTAGCGCAGGGCGAGACTCTGTTTGCGCAGCTTCGCCAGCCGCTGATACAGGCTGAACAGCACCTTATCCTGTTTCTCTGCCTCCCACGGGAAGGTTTTGCGGCAGAACGGATCGTTGTTGCCGTCCAGCCCCACTTCGTCTCCGTAGTAAATGCACGGTACGCCCGGCCAGGTGAAGAGCCAGGTGACCGCCAGCGGCAGACGCGCCACATCCTTGCCGAGCAGGGATTTAAAGCGCGCGGTATCGTGGCTATCGAGCTGGTTAAACATCCGCAGCTGCTGCTGATGCGACAGGCCAGCGCGATAGTTATCCATCCACGCGGCGCAGGTTTCGGCGTCGATATGGTTCGGATCGTAGGAGATATCGGTGTTAGCCAGGAATCCCCACAGCGGGAAGGTAAAGCCGCGATAGTTCATCGCCGCATCTTCGGCATCGTTTTGCAGCCACTGGCGCGCGTCGCCAAAGTGTTCGCCAAAGACAAACGCCTCCGGCTGAGCCGCTTTCGCCGAACGCGCGATCCCGGCCACGTGCTGAAGGTTATTTCGCGCCCCGCCCGCTTCACCGAGCATATGCACCACGTCCAGACGCCAGCCGTCCATATTCCACGGCGCCTTCAGCCAGTGACGCACGATGCTGTCTTCCCCGCCGTAAATCTCGTTCACCAGTGACGGCGACTGGAAGTCCAGCTTCGGCAGGCTCGCGTAGCCCAGCCAGTCCAGCGCGCGGCCCTCCTCGCTAAAGCTGTACCAGTCGCGCTGCGGCGAATCCGGATTATGGCACGCCCCGCCCATCGACTGGTTATGCCGGTCAAACCACGCGTGCGAATCTCCGCTGTGGTTGAACACGCCGTCCAGGATCAGACGCATCCCCTCCTTTTGCGTATTCTCACGCAGGCGCAGCAGCGCTTCGTCGCCGCCAAACTGCTCGTCAACGTGACGATAATCTTCGGTATCGTATTTGTGTACGCTCGGGGCTTTAAACACGGGGTTAAGGTACAGCGCCGTCACGCCGAGTTTTTTCAGGTACGGCAGCTTTTCGCTGATGCCGTCGAGATCGCCGCCGTAGAACGTCGAGCCGCCCGCCTGCGCCGTCACCGGTTCATCCCATTTTTTCAGGATGATGTCGTGACCCGCGGCATGATGGTAATAGACCTTGTCCTGGCCGGCGGTGCGTTTTTCGCTGCGCGCAAAGCGGTCCGGGAAAATCTGATAAAAGACCTGATCGTTAACCCACTGCGGGCCGTTATCCGGGTAATCGACGGCGAACTGCTCCAGCCGGGCCGGTGGGAAACGGCTAAACCCCTGCGGGGTAAACCACAGCTGACGGTTGTTCCACAAAAGCTTAAAGCTATAGCGACGGCGCGGCTGCCCGGTGCGCAAATCGATATTCGCCCGCCACGCCGTAATCCCCGGCTGCGGCTGGCTGCGCAGCTTGTGCATTTTCAGCCCGGTCTCTTCGTTATCAATTTCGGCGCGGAGCGTCACGCGTTCCGGCTGATTTTCACCCGCCAGCCAGAGCGTAATCACAAGGTTGTCTTTGTTTTGCTTAACAAATGGGGCAACCGGAAGGTGCCAGGCGTTTAACATCACGAATCCCCTCTGATGAAATTGACGTCACCTTGCCACAGGGTGGTTAAGGATAGCTCACCATGACGAGATTTATTGGGGGAGGAGGACGGGGGAGGAGGCAAAAATCCCCTCTCCCGCGAGGGAGGGGGGATAAAAATATTACTGTGCTTCTGCCAATTGACGGTCACGGCGGCACTTAAACACCCAGCCGATCAGCAGCAGAACGATCCACGCACAGCCCACGTACAGGGAAATGCGGGTATCCGGATGGTAGCCAATCAGGCCAATGATAAACACCAGGAAGATCAGCCCGACCACGGTCGTCGCCACCCCGCCCGGCACCTTAAACTTAAGCGCTTTTGCCTCATCCGGCGACAGACGGCGGCGGAAGGCAATCTGCGACAGCAGGATCATGATCCACACCCACACGGTCGCGAAGGTCGCCAGGGACGCAATCACCAGGAAGACGTTCTCCGGCATGATGTAGTTCAGGTAAACCGAGAACAGCAGCGCTACGGTCATCACCACCACCGTCACCCACGGCGTGCCGCGGCGTGAAGTTTTGGCGAATACCTTCGGTGCGCTGCCCTGCTCCGCCATGCCGTGCAGCATGCGGCCCACGCCAAAGACGTCACTGTTGATGGCCGAAAGCGACGCGGTCAGCACCACAAAGTTCAGAATGCTGGCAGCAAAGGCAATGCCCATATGCTGGAAGGTCAGGACAAACGGGCTACCGTTAGTGCCCACCTGGTTCCACGGGTAGATGGACATAATCACGAACAGCGTACCCACGTAAAACACCAGAATACGCATCGGCACCGAGTTGATGGCGCGGGGAATGGATTTCTCCGGATCTTTCGCTTCCCCGGCGGTGATGCCGATAATCTCGATGCCGCCGTAGGCGAACATTACCATCTGTAGCGACATCACCATCCCGAGCCAGCCGTTGCTGAAGAAGCCGCCGTTGTTCCAGAGGTTATGGATGCCGGTCGGCTGGCCGCCGTTGCCAATCCCCCAGATGATGATCCCGAAACCCGCCACAATCATGATGATGATGGTCGCGACCTTGAAGAAGGAGAACCAGAACTCCAGCTCGCCGAACACCTTCACGCTCATCAGATTGACGGCGCAAATGAGCAACACCACGCTCAGCACCCAGATCCAGTGCGGCACCGCCGGGAACCAGACGCCCATGTAGATGCCGAATGCGGTTACGTCGGCAATCGCCACAATCAAAATTTCGAAGCAGTAGGTCCAGCCGGTGATAAACCCGGCCAGCGGGCCGAGGTTTTCCTGCGCGTAGCGGGAGAAGGAGCTGGCAGACGGGTTGTGAACCGACATTTCGCCGAGAGCCCGCATGATGATATACGCCGCCACACCGCCGATGATGTAGGCCAGCAGCACGCTTGGACCGGCCATTTTGATGGCATCTGCCGAGCCATAAAAAAGACCGGTGCCGATAGCAGAGCCCAGCGCCATAAAGCGGATGTGGCGCGTGCTCAATCCACGTTTAAGTTTGTTAGTGCTTTCCATTTAAATCTTGCCATTCAACACGAAAAAAACAAAAAACCACGGGGCCTTAAGCCCCGTGGTTAAACAGTTTGTTGCCGTTGATTAATGAGCGTTCGATGTGACCTGACGCCCTGCAGCACGGTCCCAGATAACCGCCAGAACCAGTGCAACAACGGTAGGCATCAGCCAGGCCAGGCCCTGCTCGGACAGCGGCAGACGCTGTGTCCAGGCTGGCAGAATTTCAGCGAACGCTGATGCTTTAATCCCGTCAAGGATACCAAAAATCAGGCTGATAAACATGGCTGGCGCAATAATTCGTGAGGAGTTATGCCACCACGGACGGGTGAAGCTCAGCACCACCAGCACGATGCACGGCGGATAGATCGCCGTCAGCACCGGAATAGAGACCTGAATCAGGTGGCTCAGACCGAGGTTAGACACCGCCATGGAGAAGATACCGAGAATAAACACCAGGGTACGGTAAGAGAGCGGCAGATACTGCGCAAAGAACTCTGCGCAGGCGCAGGTCAGGCCAACCGCGGTTACCAGACACGCCAGGAAGATCAGCGCCGCCAGCAGCATGCTGCCCGCCCCACCGAAGGTGTGCTGAACGTAAGCGTGCAGGATAGCCGCACCGTTCGCGTTCTGATCAACCAGCATCGCGCTGTCAGAGCCCAGGCGGAACAGCGCCAGATACAGCAGCGTCAGGCCCACACCGGCCATCAGGCCAGCCCAGATGGTATAACGGGTCAGCAAACGCGCTTCGGTCACGCCGCGGGAACGCGCGGCGTTAACGATAACGATACCAAACACCATCGCGCCCAGCGTATCCATCGTCAGGTAGCCGTTCACAAAGCCGTTAGAGAACGCGGCGTTTTTATAGGCATCCATCGCGTCGCTAATCGGGCCGGCTGGCCAGATGATGGCCGCCACGGCCAGCACGATCAGCGCTACAATTTTCAGCGGCGCCAGGAAGTTACCTACCGTGTCCAGCAGCTTACCCGGATAGAGGGAAACCAGAATCACGATGGCGAAATAAATCAGGCTGTAGATGAACAGCGGCATCGCGCCGTCGCCGGTCAGCGGGGCGATGCCCACTTCGAAGGAAACGGTCGCGGTACGCGGGGTGGCAAACAGCGGACCAACGGCCAGATAGCAGACGGTAGCCAGCAGAACGCCAGCCACTTTGCCAATCGGGGTGCTAAGGCTATCCACGCCGCCACCGACTTTCGCCAGTGCGATAACGGTCAGTACCGGCAGGCCCACGGCAGTAATCAGGAAACCAAACGCGGCGGTCCAGACGTGTTCACCCGCCTGTAAGCCAACCATTGGAGGGAAAATGATGTTGCCTGCGCCAACGAACAGCGCAAATGTCATAAAGCCCAGCGCGATAATGTCACGCGATTTTAAGTGATGGGTCATAAAACCTTACTGCCTGTGGATGTGGTGTTGAAAACGTTGAGATTTTTCGATTTCCCTGACGGGACGATACAGCCGAAAATTTGCTCAATTTCAGCGGGAAATGCTCCCGTCCTGGCGTGGAGAAGAATAGTTTTTCGATTTACCACGCAAATACAGTCGGTCTGACAGTATCTGGGGGGCAATTTAAACGCTTATAACGTTTAAAGGCAAGGAGGGATCGCAAAACCAGAACAATATGCCAGTATGAAAACGCGCACCAGAACAATGCGCTAATTATAGGAAAAACCCATGGCTAATCATGCGAACAAAAAACAGCCAACCGTATAAAATTCACACGCGTTTCGCTTGACTGCAAAGCAAACGGGCCAGCGATGGCTGACCCGTGGAAAGGTAAAATGACACGCCTGCCGTCAGGCGCTCTTTTTGGCAATTAATCGTTCCGGGATAACGAAACTAAAGCGGGTTCCCTTACCCAGGGTACTCTGGATATCAAGACGGCTTTCATGGTGATTCACCGCGTGTTTCACAATCGCCAGCCCCAGGCCGCTCCCCCCCGTCTGCCGCGATCGCGCTTTATCCACCCGGTAGAAGCGCTCGGTCAGACGCGGAATATGCTCCGGGGCGATCCCCGGCCCGTTATCCTCCACGCTAAACTCGGCGCCTGCCGGCGTATGCTGCCAGCGCACCACGATATCCGTTCCTTCCGGCGTATGGTTTACCGCGTTGTACACCAGGTTGGAGATAGCGCTACGCAGTTCATCCTCGCTGCCCAGCACCTTCAGCGCGTTGTCGACGTCAAAGGTCAGCTGATGTTTTTTATGGCTTAACGTCTGCGCTTCACGCTCGACGACGCGCAGCATCATTGGCACATCAATGGTGTCATTCAGCGCAAGAGAAGGCGCCGCTTCAATCTTTGACAGCGTCAGCAGCTGCTTCACCAGCCCTTCCATACGGTGCGTTTGCTCGCGCATCGTATGCAGCGCTTTTTCACGCGGCGCGCCTTCCAGGGTTTGCTCCTGCATCATCTCCAGGTAGCCCTGCAGCACGGTCAACGGGGTGCGTAGTTCGTGGCTGACGTTGGCGAAGAAGTTACGACGCGCCCCTTCCAGCTGGTGCATCTGGGTCACGTCGCGCGCCACCATCAGCCACTGGCGATCGCTGTAGGGCATCACGCGGATTTCCAGATGGCGACCGTTATTCAGCTTCAGATTGTGGGGACGGGTGAAATCACGCTTTTTCAGATACAGCGTGAACTCGGGATAACGCAGAAGGTTGAGGATGTTCTGACCATTGTCGTCCGGCCAGCGCAGGCCCAGCAGCTGTTGCGCAAGCCCGTTACACCAGAAAATAGTTCCTTCTTCTGTCGTCAGGATCACCGCATCCGGCAGCGACTCTGCGCCGCTGCGAAAGCGTTTGATCAGGCTTCCCAGCTCGCGGCGACGCTTTTTATTACGCATCTGCATCTGGTGCAGGCCGTACAGCAGCGGCTCCCAGCTGCCGCTTCCCGGCGGCGGGGTCATACTGCGGTCCACCCACAGCCACCAGGAGAGACGCAGCAGGTTCCAGAAATGCCAGGCTAACAGCCCGGTGACCGCCGCCAGCAGAAACCACGGCAGATGCCCAAGTAAGGCCCCCAGAAGAAGGGCCGGAATACAGCATAAGATCAGTTCAAAGACGAGCCTTTTCCATGACAGACGTTCCAGCACGCGTCACACTCCTGTCATTATTCAGAAACGGGTCGAGAAACGATAACCCGTGCCGCGGACCGTCTGTACCATGCGATCGTGGCCGCTCAGTTCCAGCGCTTTTCGCAGGCGGCGAATATGTACGTCAACCGTCCGGTCTTCGACATACACGTTAGTTCCCCAGACGTTATTCAGCAACTGCTCGCGGCTGTAAACGCGTTCCGGATGGGTCATAAAGAAGTGCAGGAGTTTAAATTCGGTAGGCCCCATGTCGAGGGGATTTTCGCCGGTCATCACGCGGTGTGACGTTGGGTCAAGGCTGAGGCCCTGCATCTCGATCACCTCTTCGACCGCCATCGGGGAAATACGGCGCATGACGGCCTTAATGCGGGCAACCAGCTCTTTCGGGGAGAAAGGCTTGGTAATGTAATCGTCCGCGCCGGTCTCCAGACCGCGCACGCGATCCTCTTCCTCTCCGCGCGCCGTGAGCATCACCACCGGGATGTCGCGGGTCAGCGCTTCACGCTTCAGATGTTTGATAAACTGCAGTCCGGAGCCGCCGGGCAACATCCAGTCAAGCAGAATCAGATCGGGCCAGGGTTCATTCAGCTGGTTCACCGCGCTGTCATAATCTTCCGCTTCAACCGGCTGGAAGCCATTTTGTTCGAGCACGAAGCACACCATTTCACGAATTGGAGCTTCATCTTCTACGACCAGAATACGTCTCGCCATACTTTGCCCTGTCTTATCTTATTTAAGTTACAAGTTTGTAATGCGGCGCCATTATGCGTCAGATTTATGACAGATTTATGAAAAACAGTACCACTATAAATGGCAAACTGTTGTTTTATTACAGCGGTTATTTTCCTTTCCCTGACAGTTTATAATCGCCCGCATCGTTTTTCGCCACGGATCTCCTATGCGCATACTTCACACCTCGGACTGGCATCTGGGTCAAAATTTTTACAGCAAAAGCCGTGCGGCTGAACATGAAGCGTTCCTGAACTGGCTTCTGAAAACGGCCCAGGCGCACGAGGTGGATGCCATTATTGTGGCGGGTGACATCTTTGATACCGGTTCGCCGCCGAGCTATGCGCGTGAACTGTATAACCGCTTCGTGGTGAACCTGCAGCAGACCGGCTGTCATCTGGTGATTGTCGCCGGTAACCATGACTCCGTCGCCACGCTCAATGAATCCCGCGACATCCTGGCGTTTCTCAATACCACCGTGGTCGCCAGCGCCGGGCACGCGCCGCAGATCCTGAAAAAACGCGACGGGTCACCGGGCGCGGTACTGTGTCCGATTCCCTTTTTACGTCCGCGCGACATCGTGCAAAGCCAGGCGGGACTGTCGGGCGCGGAAAAGCAGCAGCATTTATTGCAGGCCATCACCGACTACTATCACCAGCAGCACGCGGAAGCCTGTGCCCTGCGCGGTGAACAGGCCATTCCGGTCATTGCCACCGGGCACCTCACTACCGTCGGGGCCAGCAAAAGTGACGCGGTCCGCGAGATCTATATCGGTACGCTGGACGCCTTTCCGGCGCAAAACTTCCCGCCCGCGGACTACATCGCGCTCGGGCACATTCACCGCGCCCAGGTCATCGGCGGCTGCGAGCATATCCGCTACTGTGGCTCCCCTATTTCGCTCAGCTTCGATGAAACCGGAAAAGCCAAATCCGTGCATCTGGTGAGCTTTGATGAGGGCAAACTCAGCGCCGTCGAGACGCTGGAAGTGCCGGTCACCCAGCCGCTGGCGGTGCTGAAGGGCGATCTGGCTGCCATCACCGCCCAGCTTGAGCAGTGGCGCGGCGCTGAGCTTAACCCGCCCGTCTGGCTGGATATTGAAATCACCACCGATGACTACCTGCACGATATGCAGCGGAAAATTCAGGCGCTGACCGAAGAGTTGCCGGTTGAGGTGCTGCTGGTGCGCCGCAGCCGCGAGCAGCGCGAGAAAATTCTGCTCGGCGCCCAGCGCGAAACGCTTAGCGAACTGCGCGTAGAAGAGGTGTTCGAGCGCCGACTGTCGCAGGAAGAGATCGATGATGCAAAGCGCGTCAGGCTCAACGAGCTGTTCAGCCATACTCTGCACGCCCTCAATGACGAGGAAGAAAACGCATGAAAATTCTGAGCCTGCGCCTGAAAAATCTCAACTCCCTCAAGGGCGAGTGGAAAATTGACTTCACTGCGGAGCCTTTTGCCAGCAACGGCCTGTTTGCCATCACTGGCGCAACCGGCGCGGGTAAAACCACCCTGCTCGATGCCATCTGCCTGGCGCTCTACCACGAAACCCCGCGCCTGAATAAGGTCTCTCAGGCGCAAAACGATCTGATGACGCGCGATACCGCCGAGTGCCTGGCGGAAGTGGAATTTGAGGTGAAAGGCGTTGCCTATCGCGCATTCTGGAGCCAGAACCGGGCGCGCAACCAGCCGGACGGGAACTTGCAGGCACCGCGCGTGGAGCTGGCCCGCTGCGAGGATGGCAAGATTCTGGCCGATAAGGTGTCGGATAAACTGGAGCAAACCGCGGCGCTCACCGGGCTGGACTACGGCCGTTTTACCCGCTCAATGCTGCTCTCGCAGGGGCAATTTGCCGCCTTCCTGAATGCCAAACCGGCTGACCGCGCAGAACTGCTGGAAGAACTCACCGGCACCGAAATCTACGGCCAGATTTCCGCGATGGTGTTTGAGAAACACAAAGCCGCCCGCAGCGTGCTGGAAAAATGCGAGGCGCAGGCGGCGGGTGTCGTGCTGCTCAGCGAAGAACAACAGCAGCAGTTGCAGCAAAGTTTGCAGGCACTTACTGACGAAGAGAAAACCCTGCTGGCCCAGCAGCAAAGCCAACAGAAAGATTTTCAGTGGCTTACGCGTCATGACGAGCTCGTGCGGGAGCAGCAGCGCGTTACCGCCCTGCAGCAGCAGGCGCAACAGGCGCAGGCGAACGCGGCGCCGGAACTGGCAAAACTCCAGCTTGCCCAGCCCGCCGCCCAGCTTCGTCCGCTCTGGGAGCATCAGCAGGAGCAAACCGCACGTCTGACGCAAACCCAGCAGCGAATTAACGAAGTAAATACTCGCTTACAGACCAAAACAGCACTGCGCGCGCGGATCCGCAATACCGCCCTGCGTACCCATGCGCGGCTACAGGCCGAACTGACGGCGCTGGCGCAGTGGCTGGCGGAGAATGAGCGTTATCGCCTGCTGGGCCAGGAAATTGCCGGCTGGCGCGCCCAGTTCTCACAGCTAAACCGTGACAAAAGTCAGCTCGTCGCGTTTGCTGCGCGGATGACTGAGCTACGTAAAAAGCTGGCTGAGATGCCGGAAAATACGCTGACGCTGACGGCGGATGAGGTCAGCGCGGCCATGGAGCAGCAGTCCCGGTCCCGCACGCTACGCCAGCAGCTGACGTCGCTGCATGCCCGCTATCAGCCGCTGCAAAAGCGCCTGAGCCAGAACGGTAAAAGCGTGCAAAAAGCCCAGGCGGAGCAGAGCAAGCTCAATGAAACCCTGGCGCTGCGCCGCCAGCAGTACAAAGAGAAACACCAGCACTATCTGGACCTGAAAGCCCTTTGCGAACGTGAAGCGACGATTAAAAATCTGGAAAGCTATCGCTCACGGCTTGAGGCAGGCAAACCCTGCCCGCTGTGCGGCTCCCACGAGCATCCTGCCGTGGAGACCTACCGTTCGCTTGAGCTGACGGATAACCAGCGTCGCCGTGATGCACTCGAAAAAGAGGTCGCCGCGCTTAAAGAGGAAGGCCTGCTGGTGCTGGGACAGGTTAATGCCCTGGCTCAGCAGATCCAGCGTGAGACAGACGAAGCGCAGGCCTTGTCTCAGGAAGAGCAAGCGCTCACTAAAGCGTGGCTGGAGGCGTGCGCGTCTTTGAATATCGCATTGAATATTCAGGAGGATATCGCGCCATGGATGAACGAGCAGGAACACTACGAGCGCCAGCTTTACCAGCTCAGCCAGCGTCTGAACCTGCAAAACCAGCTGAACGAGCAGGAAGCGCAGGAACGCCAGTATCAGCAGCAGCGCACCGCAACGCGCCAGGCGCTGGAACATACCCTTCTCGCGCTCTCGCTTAGCGTTCCCGAAGAGGGTAATGAAGCCGACTGGCTGCATGCCCGCGAAGCGGAATTTGCCCACTGGCAGGAGAAGCAAACGCAGCACGGCGTGCTTCAGGAACGCGTGAGCGCGCTGAAGCCGCTGCTCGACACGCTTCCGGCAACACACGGCGAAGAGGCTGAGCCGGCCATTCCTGATGACTGGCGCGACATCCATAATGAATGCGTGTCGCTGCAAAGCCAGCTCGCCGCCCTGCAGCAGCAGGAGGCGCTGGAGCGCGAGCGCCTGCAGCAATCGCAGACGCAGTTCACCGCGGCGCTCTCCGCAAGCTGTTTTGCCAATCGGGATGCGTTCCTTGCCGCGCTGCTGGATGACGATGCTGTTCGCCGCCTCGAACAGCTGAAACAGTCGCTGGAAAACCAGCTACAGCAGGCCGCGGCCCTCTCCGGCCAGGCTAATCAGCAGCTGCAGGCGCACCTTGCGCTGCGCCCGGAAGAACTTGACGCGGATGCGTCTACCCTGCAAAGCCAGCTGCAGCAGCTGGCGCAACGGCTTCGTGAGAACACCACGCATCAGGGCGAGATCCGCCAGCAGCTTAAGCAGGACAGCGATAACCGCCAGCATCAGCAGGCGTTAATGCTGCAAATTGAAGAGGCCGCGCGCCAGGCCGACGACTGGGGTTATCTCAACGCGCTGATCGGCTCCAGCACCGGCGACAAATTCCGCAAGTTCGCTCAGGGGCTGACGCTGGATAACCTGGTCTGGCTCGCAAACCAGCAGCTTAACCGCCTGCACGGCCGTTATCTCCTACAGCGTAAGGCCAGCGAGGCGCTGGAGCTGGAAGTGGTCGACACCTGGCAGGCCGATGCGGTGCGCGATACGCGCACGCTCTCCGGCGGCGAGAGCTTCCTGGTCAGCCTTGCGCTGGCGTTAGCGCTTTCTGACCTGGTCAGTCACAAAACGCGGATTGATTCCCTGTTCCTGGATGAGGGGTTCGGCACGCTCGACAGTGAAACGCTGGATACCGCGCTGGATGCGCTCGACGCACTGAACGCCACCGGGAAAACCATCGGGGTGATTAGCCACGTCGAGGCGATGAAAGAGCGCATTCCGGTGCAGATCAAGGTGAAGAAGATCAACGGACTGGGGTATAGCAGGCTGGACAGGGAGTTTGCGGTGGGGTGAGTGTTGGGTCGATTCGGTCTGGTGCCCTCTCCCTGGCCCTCTGAACATCAAAAACGGCAACGCAAGTTGCCGTTTTGCGTTTACTCCGGCCATAACCACGCCGCGCCGCGCACGCCGCTGGAGTCGCCGTGGACGGCTTTGCGGATCGGGGTTTCGCACTCGCCGCCGAAGACCCACTGTTTCACCAGATTTGGTACCGTGGCGTACAGCCGGTCAACGTTGCTCATGCCACCGCCGAGAACAATCACGTCCGGATCGAGAATGTTCACCACGTGCGCCAGCGATTTCGCCAGACGCATTTCGTAGCGGCTAAGCGCCAGTTCGGCCACCGGATCCTGTTCTTCCACCAAACGCATAATCTCGTTCCCCTTGAGCGGCTGGCCGCTCAGGCGGTGGTAGTCGGTTGCAAAACCGGTGCCGGAGATAAAGGTCTCAATACAGCCCTGCTTGCCGCAGTAGCACGGCACCTCGGCGCGGTATTTAAGCTCGTCTTCATCCATCCACGGCAGCGGGTTGTGCCCCCACTCACCCGCGGTGCCGTTGCCGCCGATGTGGGCGCGTCCGCCAAAGGCCACGCCCGCGCCGCAGCCGGTACCGATAATCACCGCAAACACGGTCTGCGCTCCTGCGGCTGCACCATCAACGGCCTCTGAGACCGCCAGGCAGTTAGCGTCATTCGCCAGACGCACTTCCCGGTTCAGACGCTGGCTCAAATCCTTATCAAACGGCTGACCGTTGAGCCAGGTAGAGTTGGCATTTTTCACCACACCCGTATAAGGCGAAATGGAGCCGGGGATCCCCATCCCGACCGTGCCCCTCTCGCCCGTCGCCTGCTCGGCCATATCAACCAGCCGGGCAATCGTCTCGATCGTCTGGTGATAATCATCGCGCGGCGTCGGCAGACGGTGGCGGAACAGCTGTTCCCCCTGCTCGCTTAATGCGATGACTTCTGTTTTGGTGCCGCCCAAATCAATCCCAATACGCACAAGACTCTCCTCATTATTTTGATTATCAACAGAGTAGAAGCACGCTTCCCGATTAGCAATGCAAGCGATGCGACAATTCGTTATCATGCCCGCTGATTTAACGACAAGGCCGTGGAAATTATCATGCTGTGGTTCAAAAATTTGATGGTTTACCGTCTCAGCCGCGACGTTTCGCTGCGCGCAGAAGAGATGGAAAAACAGTTAGCCGCTTATAGCTTTTCCCCTTGCGGTAGCCAGGATATGGCGAAAACCGGTTGGGTTCCGCCAATGGGTTCGCAAAGCGATGCACTGACCCACGCCAGCAGCACGGGTCAAATCATCGTCTGCGCCCGCAAAGAAGAGAAAATTCTGCCCACGCCGGTGGTTAAGCAGGCGCTTGAAGCAAAAATTTTCAAGCTGGAAGCCGAGCAGGGCCGCAAGCTGAAAAAAACCGAAAAAGATTCGCTGAAGGATGAAGTGCTGCACTCTCTGCTGCCGCGCGCCTTCAGCCGCTTCAGCCAGACGATGATGTGGATCGATACCGTTAACGGGCTGATCATGGTGGACTGCGCCAGCGCCAAAAAAGCGGAAGATACGCTGGCCCTGCTGCGTAAAAGCATCGGCTCTTTACCGGTCGTACCGCTGGCGCTGGAAACGCCGATTGAGCTGACCCTGACCGAGTGGGTCCGCAGCGGTACCGCGGCGCAAGGTTTCCAGATTCTGGACGAAGCCGAGCTGAAAGCCCTGCTGGAAGATGGCGGCGTGATCCGCGCGAAAAAGCAGGATCTGGTGAGCGACGAGATCGCCGTACACATTGAAGCGGGCAAAGTGGTCACCAAACTGGCGCTCGACTGGCAGCAGCGCATTCAGTTCGTGATGTGCGACGACGGTTCCGTGAAGCGTCTGAAGTTCTGCGACGAGCTGCGCGATCAAAACGAAGATATCGACCGGGAAGATTACGCCCAACGCTTTGACGCGGACTTTATCCTGATGACCGGCGAACTGGCCGCGTTAATTCAGAATCTGGTGGAAGGTCTCGGCGGCGAAGCGCAGAGATAATTTCCCCTCACCCTGATCCTCTCCCCAAAGGGGAGAGGAAAGAAGATTATTTCAGGTAGCGGCACAGATAAGAGGTCGGTTCAGCGACCTGCAAATGAAATTCGCTGTGGCCAGGGACGTTGAAAACTTGCCCGGCAGCGTAAACTTTCCATTCCGTTTCACCCGGCAGTAAGACGTTCAGCGCGCCGCTGACCACCGTCATCTCTTCCGCTTCCGCCGTGCCAAAGGTGTATTCCCCTTCAGCCATAACACCCACACTGGCGCGGCCAGTGCTGCTGCTGGTAAAACCGATGGATTTCACTTTACCGGAAAAGTATTCGTTACTTTGAAGCATGAACTGGCCCTTATATTCAGAGATAAAAATTCACTATAGGGGCCATGCTCATCACCTGTCACGCAAAATCATTACGTCAGAAGTTCTGAAGCCAGGCGAGCCATCAGAACGTTGGATAACAGCACCGGCACGTCCAGCGCCTTTTGCAGTAAATCCCGGTGATGCTGGTGAAAACCAAGACAGTCCAGAATCAATACATCCGCCCCTCTCTCCAGCAGCTCCTTCCCGGCAGCAATGAGTTTAGCCTCGCTGTCCCAGAAGGGGTTTGCCAGCGCATACAGGGGCGTTTTTTCGAGCACGTGCCACTTTGCTTCCTGGTTGTCCATAAGCTCCTCGATGGGCACAATGACCCCCACCTGATGCCCGTCAACAATGGAGGCTACCAGCGGAGGAATAATGCGCATCGGCTCAAGCAAAATCGCATTGCGCGCGATGAGCCCCTTAATGGGGGCGGTGCTCATCAGCAAAATAACGTCATATTGCTGATTATCGAGTACTTCTATTACTGCCTGCAGCGAACGCTCAATTTTCTGCCGAGAAACATGCGCCAGTTTACCGTCGCTTAATAACGTCGCCAGGGGATCCTCCCCCGCCTCTACAGCGTAGTCTTCCATGACCTCTTCCCGGCTCATCTTACCCAGCAGGCTGAGATGCGTGATCTGTTGTTCAGATACATGCTCGGTTAAGAGCGGTAACACTTCGCTTACAGGGACCACACCAATGGTGAGGATCGCCAACGTTGCCTTCATCTTCTTCGCCTTCCATCACTACAAAAACGTAAACACAGGTACAGGCTCTCTACGCTGTACAGTTCGTTTTTTCAACAAAACAGCACCAAGCGTAGCAGGCGATCTCTACCCCGAAATGTAAAGATCGCCTGCCGGTAACGGAGCTACCTGTAATAACTAAATATTAACTCCTGCTTAACATTTGCGATGAGTAAAAAGTGTGATTCAGGCACGGTATTGGAGCGTTTAGGAAAACATTCACGACTTTTCTGGATCTTCGTAGCGCCGTTTGGCATCCAGCGCTTCCTGTTCAGTCTCATGTTCACTGATCAGCGAGTCCGGTTTGGGGTGATCGGCACGCAGCTGGTACCAGATGACGGTCTGGTCGCCATTGCCTTTTTCAACGGTAACAATACGTGCTTCGCGCGGATAGGGAGGTCTGGTTGGCATAGCTCATCCTTTTTTTATGTCTGAGCTATCAGTATAGACGGCGGTTAGCTGGCACACGCCAGACGCAGGGCGGTAATAATCTGAATTACCACATCTTCCGGGGCCGCAGAGGCATCCACAACATGGTGTGCCGCTTCACGGTAGAGGGCATCACGCTCGGCCAGCACTTCGCTCACCTCTTCGCTGAGCGGTCGTGACGTCAGCGCCGGGCGTTGTCCCTCTTCAGGAAATGCTTCAAGTCGCCCTACCAGAGCCGCCACCGGCGCGCAGAGATAGATCACAATGCCTTTTTCGCGCATAAAGTGACGATTACATTCGGCCAGAACAATACCGCCTCCCGTCGCAATGACGGCTGACGGCGTGGTGACCGCTTTCAGCGCGGCCGTTTCGCGGGCGCGAAAGCTTTCCCATCCCTCTTGCTCCACGATGTCTGCGATGGTTTTGCCGGCCTCGGTCTGCAGCCAGTGGTCGGTATCAACAAACTGACGATGACATGCGCGTGCCAGTTCCACGCCAACGGTGGTTTTCCCACAGCCGCGGGGGCCAACTAAAAAGATGGGTTGGGTCATAGCCAGGTGTTCCCCTTGATGCCGAATGGCTGAAGAGTGTAAAGAAATAATTGCAGAAGATGTGTCGAATACTTTACTGCAAAGCGGTACGGGATGACAACCCTGTGGAGGCCACACTGTACCACATATTGACAATAATTATCATTACGCCGTACGGCGCTTCACTTCCAGCAGCCATTTATCCAGTTCGGCAGCAAACTGCTGGCGATCGCGCTGGGACAGGCTGTCCGGTCCACCGGTCTGCACGCCGCTGGCCCGCATCGTATCCATAAAATCACGCATAGTGAGTTTTTCCCGGATGGTTGAAGGCGAATAACGCTCGCCGCGCGGATTGAGCGCCGCCGCCCCTTTCTCCAGCACTTCCGCCGCCAGCGGAATATCGGCGGTGATGACCAGATCTTCCGCGCTGCACAGACGAACGATTTCATTATCCGCCACGTCGAACCCGGCCGGCACGCGGAGGGAGCGAATGAACCGCGAAGGCGGGACGCGAATATTCTGGTTCGCCACCAGCGTCAGCGGCATCTGAACGCGCTCGGCGGCGCGGAATAAAATCTCTTTAATCACATTCGGACACGCGTCCGCATCAACCCAAATCGCCATGTTGTCTCCCCATAATGACTCTGCCGACTATTGTCGCCTGCATTTCGTTGTTAAGCTATCAATCAGAGAAAACAACGCATAATGACGGAGAATCATGATGGACAAGAAAATCGGGTTTATCGGCTGCGGTAACATGGGCAAAGCCATCCTGGGCGGCCTGATCGCCAGCGGGCAGGTTCTGCCGGGTCAGATTTGGGTTTATACCCCGTCACCGGATAACGTCGCCGCGTTGCGCGATCAATACGGGATCAACGCCGCCGAAAGCGCGCAGGAGGTGGCCCAGGTTGCCGATATCGTCTTTGGTGCCGTTAAGCCGAACATCATGATCAAAGTGTTAAGCGACATCACCTCCAGCCTGAATAAAGAGACGCTGGTCGTGTCGATTGCCGCAGGCGTGACGCTCGATCAGCTGGCGCGCGCGCTGGGCCACGATCGTAAAATCGTCCGCGCGATGCCGAATACCCCCTCACTGGTCAACGCCGGTATGACCTCCGTCACCCCTAACGCGCTGGTGACTTCAGAAGAGGTGGCGGACGTGCTAAACATTTTCCGCTGCTTCGGCGAGGCGGAAGTGATTGCAGAATCCATGATCCATCCGGTGGTCGGCGTGAGCGGTTCAGCCCCCGCGTACGTTTTCATGTTTTTAGAAGCGATGGCGGACGCCGCCGTGCTTGGCGGTATGCCGCGCGCGCAGGCGTATAAATTCGCCGCGCAGGCAGTGATGGGCTCCGCCAAAATGGTGCTGGAGACCGGTAAACACCCGGGTGAACTGAAGGATATGGTCTGCTCCCCGGCCGGTACCACCATCGAAGCGGTGCGGGTGCTGGAAGAACGCGGGTTCCGTTCTGCGGTTATCGAAGCGATGGCAAAATGCATGGAAAAGTCAGAGAAGCTGAGTAAATCCTGATGTCTGGCCGGGCGTCAGGCGGCCACTTCGGTGCGGCCGCGCCCGGCATTTTTCGCCTTATACAGCGCCACATCTGCCGCCTTCAACCATTCCCGATAGTGTACAAACTGCGGCCCCCAGGGGGCCACGCCCACGCTGATGCGCAGAGGCTCCTTCGGCGCGCACGGTAACGACAGCGTTTCCAGCCGCGCGTGAACCCGCGACATGACGGCGATGGCGCTTTCAGCGGCCGTCTGGGACATAATCACCGCGAACTCATCCCCGCCAAACCGGCCTATCGCATCGCCTGACCGTACCGACATCTGAAGCTGGCGGGTAATGGCCACGATGGCCTTGTCGCCTGCGTCGTGCCCCCAGGTATCGTTGATGTTTTTAAAGTGGTCGATATCAATCAGCAATATCGTGGCGGTGCAGTGGCTCCGGCGACAGTGCTCAAATTCATTGCGCAGCAGCATTTCCCAATGTCGGCGGTTAAACACCCCGGTCATACCGTCACGGGTGCTCATCATTTCCAGCCGTCGCTTATGTTCCGCCAGCCTGACGGCCGTTCGATGGCTAAGCCAGGCAAACAGCATGGGATAAAGCATAAGGACAGGAAGCGTTAAGCCCCACTCCAGCGCCCCCGGATTAAAGGGCAGCGCTCTGCCAGCAAGCGGTAACGTAAGCAGCGCAGTAAGCAGGGTGAGCACGATCCCCGCGATAAAAAGGCGGCAGCCGCCAGAGCCCATCATGTTCATCCCCACCATCATCACCAGCGCCGCAGTGGGTAATACATACATCCCCATCACGCCGATCCAGACCCCGGCTATAACGGCATCCATCTTGAGGTTAAAAATTTCCTGCTGATGAGGTGAAGCGGCGCGGCAGGATAACTGCCAGGCAAAGTGCGGCCAGATGAATGCCCACCCCACCAGCAACAACCACCAGCCGCCGGGTAAAAAATGGCTGACCAGAATTTCCGCCACCGGGACAAACATCGCCGCCAGCCCGACAACGCGCGCCAGCCGGGCTCGCCTGGCAAACTGGATGCCGGTACGGTGAGGGTCATCCTGAGAAAGGGTTAAACTCCACTCTTCCCGAATGCGCTTTTTGTAGTAATAAATGTCATCATTCATCATTTTTGGGAATATTCTGAAACATTTTCCCAAATTATAGAGAGGGGGTCTGCGGGGAAAGTATGAAATTTCGGGTGAGCCGCCGGAGCCGCTCACCCGTTAGAACTACACTTTTTTCTTCAGGCAGGCACTCATGAACTTGCTGCGATCGTCGCCCTTGAGGGACTGTTCTGTTGCTTTCGCATTACACTCGCGCATTTTTTGCTGCTGCGGCGTCAGGCTTTTTTCGCCGGGTTTCGCGGCGCCGTTTTTCAGGCAGTCGCTCATGTAGGTTTTACGTGCATCCCCCTTCAGACTCTGGGACGTCGCCTGTTGATTACAGGTGGTCATGCGTTGCTGTTGCGGCGTTAATGTTTTTTCTTCCGCGTTCGCCGAGGAGATCAGGAACAGGCCGGAGAGCAGAGTAACCAGTAATGTTGTTTTCATTGCACCATCCTTTTGTGAACATTCCCTGTAAGTCTGGTTCGTGACAGGAAAAAAACCACCCGGCAGATGTGATTTCGGCCGGGAATTTATCATTTCAGTTCCAGCACGCAGGAATTGACGGTATCAGCATAACTGGCAGAGGTAATTAACAGGGAATGTAACGCGCTAAAAAGCGCGCTCTGTTTCAATTTATTTTCTTCATGTACAAATACAAAAATAAAACAGAGCGACTCCAGGCATCCTGCATGACAATCCTATGACATGTCAGTAACGGCTTAACTGCGCGGATGCCTCAACAGCTTCTTTACGTATTGCTGCAGCAACTCGGCATCTTGTGGCGGAACCTGCGTATCGGGCCGCGCCTTATCCAGCGCGCCTTCAATGCTTTCAATTAACGCCTGCTGATCCGATGTTGCCATCTGCCGCAGCAGCGCGGTGACAACTATTTCCAGCGCTTCGACCTGGGCGACCAGCTCTTTCGACTCCTCTTCCTTTTGTGCAAGCTTAACCAGCAACTCAGCAATGAGATTCTTCATCGTGCTATTTCCTTATGGGATTTTCTCTGAAATTAACACCAGGAATGAAATATGCAAAGCGGAGAAAAGTATTATCTTATGCAAAAGTGACATTGCCGCCAAATTAGCGCAGCGATCTTTTCAGCGAAACGTTTTTCTATAAAAAACGCCGCATTTTGTTATATAAAAATGCGGCTACCATAAGAATATATAATACATCTGCGAAAAGGTTATTTCGCTGATTTCGCTTCCGCTATTTGTCTGCGGCGACGCAGGGCAATAGCCAGCTGGATAATATTGATTAAAACGACAATCGCCGTCGCGGCAAATACCCAGCGAAAACCCGCCATTGCAGAAACGGACGCACCAATAAGCGGACCGGCGACGTTGCCTAAATACATAAACGACTGGTTATAGCCAAAAATACGCCCCGTGACCTGGTCGCTGGAATATTTGACCAGCAATGTCTGTACGGCGGGCAACATAGCGCCATCCGCAAAGCCGAGTAAAAACCGCAGCACGCCCAGCTGAAGCGGAGAGGTAACAAACGACATGGCGAAAAAGAGCACCACCGCAAAAATCAGCGTCGCCATCAGGATGCGCGCCGTGCCGATCCTGTCGCCCAGTTTTCCCAGACGCGGGGCAGAGATCAGCGCGGAGACGCCCGGCACGGCGGCAATCATGCCGCTGAGAAAGGCGATATTGTTGCTGTCCGGCTCCATCGACTTGATAAACAGCGCCAGAATCGGGCCGACCGAACCGTTGCAGAGCTGGATCACCATGGTGGTGACAAACAGGCTAATCACGAGTCCCGGGTATGGCAGCGAGGCGAAGACGGCCTTGCCGCTCAGGCGCTCAGATTTACTGATAACGGGGCGGCCCCCCTCTTTGATAAGAAAGAGCGTAACCAGAAAGCTGATCACCAGCAGGATTGCGGTGATGATGAATACCGCGCGCAGACCGACATGGTCAGCCAGAAAGCCTCCCAGCAGCGGGCCGCCGATAACGCCGCTGATCTGGGCGGTGGAGAGCGTACTCAGCGCCCAGCCGCTGCGCTCGCGCGGCACCTGAGAGGCAACCAGCGCCATGGCGTTGGGAATATACCCGGACGTCAGCCCCATCACCGCCCGCAGGAAAAACAGCTGCCAGACGTTGGTGGCGAAGGCCTGGAGCAGAATAGCAATCGCCATCCCGAGGGAGGCGCGCAGCAGCATCAGCTTGCGCCCTTTCCGATCCGCCAGGCTGCCCCACATCGGTGACACAATGGCGGAAACCAGAAACGTGACGCTGAACGTCAGCCCGGACCACATGGACAGCGCTTCGTGGGAGCTGACCCCCAGCTGTGACACGTACAGCGGCAGGAACGGCAGGATCTGGCTGATGGCAAGCCCGGTGAAGAAGCAGCCGAACCAGACCGAGATGAGATTAACTTTCCAGGATTCCATACAGAAATAGTCTTCATTTTTAGGCGAATTCGCCGTCAGATTAGCAAGTTACGCGTCTTAACGTCGCACCAGAGATGCGGCCTCGCTGACTTTGGTGTTTTATCTTCCCAGTCATCATATTTGTGAAATAAGTCACAATTCATCCATTTTCTGGCGGAAGATTATGCTTCAGCGGCAGAGACCAAAGCCGCGCATTCCCAGATGAAAATGGCTGGCGTGCGCCGCGTTATATTTCGGCCCAAGACCGTTTCCGTAGTAACCGCAGCTTGCCGCCAGCAGAGCCTTCAGCCAGGGCTGCGTTTTTGCCGATTTCCAGCCGTTAAGTACCGTAACGCGCTCTCCGTTCGCCAGCCGAAAAGCGGCGATATCCAGCGCCTCTGCCGTGGCATGCTCGCTGCGCCGCGCATCGGGCCGGTGGTAGATATTGCGGCAGGCAAAGCTGCCGAGGTGCTCAATGCGCGTCAGTTCACTGCCGGTAAAGCGTTTAGTCAGGGGCCGGGCCTGCTGGCTGACAAACAGGGCTGAGCTGAGCGCCAGCGGACAGCTGGCAAGAAAACTGCCGTTCAGGCTCACCGGGCCAAAGTCACGCACGCGCACGACGTTGTTCAGCGGGCATTCCCCGCCGCTGTCAGCGACCGCCTGCGTGCGGATCAGGTTTTTTTGATTAGCCTGCGCTAACAGACTCGCGCAGGCTTCGGGCGTTAAGCGCCGCAGCTTATACTGGGTAATGCGGCCAGGCGGGTCGTCCAGGTTCAGCGGCGTGAAAGGGTTGTAGTAAGACGGCAGCCAGCGATAGCCCGCCGTTGCGATTGCCCCAAGGATGAAAATGGTCAGCAGCGTTTTTCCTTTCACTCTCCCCCCTCACTGTTCCCCAAAACATTATGGCAGAAGGCCGCGAAACCCGCAGGGCATCGTGGTATGTTATTGGCTTTTCGTCAGACTGGAAGAGAGTGAGATGGCAAAGCAGCGCGTAGGTATTGTCTTTGGGGGAAAATCAGCGGAGCACGAGGTGTCATTGCAATCGGCTAAAAATATCGTCGATGCGATCGATAAAAGCCGTTTCGACGTGGTGCTGCTGGGCATTGATAAACAGGGCCAGTGGCATGTTAACGATGCCAGCCAGTATCTGCTGAATGCCAACGATCCGGCACACATCGCCCTTAATCCTTCGGAAATTAGCGTCGCCACCGTACCCGGCGTCGTGAAGGGTCAGCTCATCGACGCAGGCAACGCGCAGGCTCTCGCCCAGATCGACGTGGTCTTCCCCATCGTGCACGGCACCCTCGGCGAAGACGGTTCCCTGCAGGGAATGTTACGCATGGCCAACCTGCCGTTCGTGGGCTCGGACGTGCTGGGCTCCGCCGCCTGCATGGACAAAGACGTCACCAAACGCTTGCTGCGCGATGCCGGGCTGAATATCGCGCCGTTCGTGACGCTCACCCGCGCCAACCGCGACAAACACAGCTTCGCGCAAATTAGCGCTGAACTGGGTCTGCCGCTGTTTGTGAAGCCAGCCAACCAGGGCTCCTCCGTGGGCGTCAGCAAAGTCACCACCGAAACAGAGTTCACGCAAGCCGTCCGTCTGGCATTCGAGTTCGACCATAAAGTGGTGGTTGAGCAGGGGATCAAAGGCCGCGAAATTGAGTGCGCGGTGCTGGGCAACGATTTCCCACAGGCCAGCACCTGCGGTGAAGTGGTCTTAAACAGCGACTTCTACTCGTACGACACCAAATACATTGATGATAAAGGCGCCCAGGTTGTTGTTCCTGCGGATATCGATCCGGCCATCAACGATAAGATCCGGGCGATCGCCATTAAGGCCTATCAGACGCTCGGCTGCAGCGGCATGGCGCGCGTGGACGTGTTCCTGACGCCGGAGAACGAGGTGGTGATCAATGAAATCAACACGCTGCCGGGTTTCACCAATATCAGCATGTATCCAAAACTGTGGCAGGCCAGCGGGCTTGGCTACTCTGAGCTGATCACCCGCCTGATCGAGCTGGCGCTGGAGCGTCATGCCGCAGACAGCGCCCTGAAAAGTTCCGTTAACGGCTAATCGGCACCCTTAGCCGTCTCCTCCGCTGTCGTCTCTTCCGGACGGCGGCGGATTATCAGCCCTGCCAGCCAGAAACTGATTACCCAGGTCACCAGGCCCACGGCATAGGTTTGCCAGCCTTTCGCTTCAAATCCCAACAGCCCCACGACGCCGTTAAGAATAAAGATCAGCCCGATAGCAAAGGCGTAGTAGTGCCAGTCACGGCGAAGTTTGGACGTGAGTTTCATAACAACTCCGGCAGGAAAAAAAGACATCCTCTCACAGTTTCACCGCCAGGTCTGTGGCAGATGCGGAAATTCTGAAATGCGGTGCAGTTTCATTTAAGTTAACAAATTGTGACATGCTGCAGAAATCAACAATCCAGGAGAAATCCTGAGCGAAAATTACCACGATTCTGATATTGACAAATGCGATGACCTGTCAAACTCACCCCGTAAGACGCGTATTAAAACAGAGTGATATTTCGGGAGGTCAACATGGCTGACTTTACATTGTCGAAACCGATTTTTGGCGGCAAACCAAAAACCTCCACGGCGGGTAATATCGCGTATGCCCTGTTTGTCCTGTTCTGCTTCTGGGCTGGCTCCCAGCTGCTTAATATGCTGGTGCACGCGCCGGGCGTTTATGAACACCTGATGCAGGTGCAGGATAACGGACGCCCGCGGGTTGAAATCGGGTTTGGCGTGAGCACGCTGTTTGGCCTCGTTCCCTTCCTCGCGGGGTGTATGATTTTAGGCGTTGTCGCGCTCGTCCTGCGCTTTCGTCGTCGCCATTAAAGCCCCATACAGCGAGCCCGGCGATCGTCCACGCGTTTTGCGAACCATGCGGTGGTCAGGTTACGCGTGATCTTCGGGCTTTCCAGTTGAATTCCCGGCAGAATTGCCCTCGGCAACGTTTTCCCACTCTTCTTTTCGGCAAGCGCAAACACTTTCTTGTAGAGATCCGTTTTCTCAAATGCCAGGCTGTCGCCTTTCTCAAGCTGACGGCGAATGTCGCTGTTGCTCATATCAAGCGTTGTCGATAATTTCCGGATCGCCCGCTCGGTGCTTCCCGCCTCGCTGCTGCCGTAGGCGATAAGATCGCCGTCCAGCGCCAGCTTGACGCCGCTTGCGCGGCTAACCGCGCTCTGAAACGCCGCGTTACGGCTGGCATACCAGCCCGCGTTAAAGTCTGCGAAGCGGTACAAGGGCTCGTTGTAGTTCGCCGGATAGTTCAGCAAATGATACGTGCCGAACCACAGCCCGCCGCGCAGAGAGAAGACCTCCTGACGCACCGTACCGTCAATTTCCCACGGGTAGCCGTCGGTATGCTTCTCGGCAAACGCAATGCTCACCTGCATCGGGCCGCCGGTGTGAACCGGGTTCAGTGAGCCAAACAGTTTCTGCCCCATCGGCACCATGTTAATGAAATCATCAAAGATGGCGCTGAGCTGTTTTTCGGTTTTCACCGTGTCCAGCCGCTCGCTGTAGCTTTTGCCGTTTGGCGAGGTGATTTTCAGCGCGGTATGCACGAGGAACACCGGGATATGCATCGATTCCGCGCGGCGGTCGATCTCTTTCCAGGCAATTTTGTTAAGACCCGGCACCACCGGGTCTGACTGGTACATCGACTCCTGCTGCGCCACCGCCAGCACCGAGCAGATATTCTCCTCGGTTGGGGCAATCTTCTGGCTTTCAAAGGTTTTTGCCAGCGCATCCGCCCACGCATTGCGATCCTTCACGCTGGCGGGCATTTTTTGCCGCACAACGCTTGCGACATCCACGGGCTTCTCGCCCTTTTTAAGCGGAGCAGCCCCTTTTTCGGCACAGCCCGCCAGAACGAGGGCAGCCAGTAAGGACAGCGATAACGCACGCGGTACGGCAAAAGACATAGCAACTCCCTGTATTAGCTAAATGTGTTGGTGACTTCCTGCAGGTCCCGATCGTCCAGCTCATGTTCAAAGCTGCGCAGACGTTTGTAGATGGACATCAGCTCCACCAGCGTGGTCCAGGAGTTGATCAGATACTGGAACGAGTTTCTGACCTGATCGAACACGTTGGTAATCTGGGTCAGTAAGCCCAGCGTGATTGTTCCCGCAACAATAGACGGGAACAACAGGAATAGTCCAAAAACAGTATCGACCTGCAGATAGAAAATACGGGCAATATTGAAATACATGTAGTGGAAATAGAGCCGGAAATAGTTGAAACGGACGTTGCGGAACAGCTCTTTTATCGTCGGGGGCGCAGCGCGCGTTGGGTCGTCCTCTCCGTAGACCAGCTCCTTACGATAGGCCGCTTCCACACGCTGATTCTTAAACTCTAAGCCCGGCAGCTTAATCCCGACGACGGCAAGCAGGCCTGTGCCCATAAGCGACCAAATCAGCGCCGGGATGAGCAGGCCGTACGGTAAATGTCCGACAATCGGCAATGCTGAAATATGGGGAGAAAGCGCGACCAGAATCGGTAAGAACGCAAACAGTTTCAGGATGGCATTAAGCAGGCTGACGCCCATATCCTCAAGCGTTGACGCAAAACGCATGGTGTCTTCCTGAACACGCTGAGCAGCACCTTCAATATGGCGCAGACGCTCCCAGTGAGTCATGTAGAATTCGTTCATCGCCGTACGCCAGCGGAAGACGTAATGGCTGACGAAGAAATTATTCAGCACCGCCACGGTGACAGCGATCATCGCAATGCCCATAAAAATTTTTAACTGATTATAAAGCTCGCCAATTGGCACCCTGTTAGGGGCGCTAAGCGCTTTCTGGATGAGATCGTAGAACGGGGCATACCACGCGTTAATGGCTACGCTCACTTCGACCAGAAACCAGGTGACAAAAATAATCAGCGACGTTCCGAGAATGGACCACGTCTGCCAGCGATGAGGGGAATAATTAAACCAGAAAAGCGCAAACAGCCCGACGCAAAGCGCGTAATAGGCATAAAACAGCAGATAGCTGAACGACCAGAAGCGCGCCGCGCTAATCGGCACCTCGCCTGTCGCCCCCACGATGCGCGTCAGCCATGCACCGCCGCCCGCCAGCCAGAACACGACTGCGATCAGTGCCCAAATAAATGCCGACAGGAAAAAAGGCCCCGGCTTTGGGAAAAAAGACTTAAACATGATACTTCCTTCTTGTTGTTATGGTTGTTGCTGTGCTCAACCCATTACCACACGAATACCTTGCCCGAGCCGGACCCCGGCTCGGGCAAAAAGGTCAGACCCGTGGGTTGATTATTAGTTCGCTTTCCAGTTTTCGAGAATTGTTTCGGTGCGTTTCACCGCGACAGGGTTCGCCGGCGCAATGAAGTTTCGCCAGACGTCGTTGTGGTGGTGAATCAGGATCTGTGCTTCAGCAGCCGGGCGGTTGGCGGTGGTGTGGGCATCTTCCGCCACGGTAATGTGGTAACCCCGGCTGACGCCATTCTTGACCGTGGCGTCAACGCAGTAATCGGTGGCGCAGCCGCAGATGACAAACTCGCGAATGCCCTGCTCGCGTAACAGCGCCTCAAGCCCGGTGTCATAGAAGGCATCGCAGGCGGTTTTGGTCACGTACAGCGCGCCGGCAGGTTGATGGAGTTCAGGCAGCAACGCAAACCCGTCACTTCCCTCTTCCAGCCCCCCAGCCTCGGCATGCTGAATAAAAATCACCGTGTCGGCAGCCTGCGTAAGCTGGTTGATCAGAGAGACACACGTCTCGCGCTGATGACGCGGGGTTTCAAACACCCCGTTCTGCATATCAACCACCATTACCACACGCTTTTCAGACATACCGTTCTCCGCAAGATTGAGTAACACTGGTGCCTATCATAAGCCCGATGTCACAAAATGGGAGAGCGCTCGCAGGGAAATTCTTCATATTTACCCATGGTTACGTTTTTCTCGCTATGGTTATGCTATTCGGGGCATTGCACGGTGCCGATTAGTAGTATAAATACCCATTACTTTCCTCATTCACTTCATGGATGCTTTTCGTTGAAACGTTGTCTGCTCTCTTTTGCCGCGCTGTGTGCGGTGAGCTTCTCCACCGCCCAGGCAGCCCAGCCGCTGACGGCGCCCGTTTTGGCTTCCGATATTGCCGATCGCTACGCGAACCTTATCTATTACGGCAGCGGCGCGACCGGGATGGCAATGGTGGTCATCGACGGCAACCAGCGCGTTTTCCGCAGCTTTGGTGAAACGCGTCCAGGTAATAACGTTCGTCCGCAGCTGGATTCCGTTGTGCGCGTCGCGTCCTTAACCAAGCTGATGACCAGCGAAATGCTGGTGAAGCTGCTCGACCAGGGCGTGGTAAAGCTCGACGATCCGCTCAGCAAATACGCCCCGCCGGGTGCCCGCGTGCCGACGTATCAGGGCACGCCAATTCGCCTGGTGAACCTCGCGACGCACACCAGCGCTCTGCCGCGCGAGCAGCCGGGCGGCGCGGCGCACCGCGACGTTTTTGTCTGGCCAACGCGCCAACAGCGCTGGAACTACCTGAGCACCGCCACGCTGAAATCCGCCCCGGGCTCGCAGGCCTCTTACTCGAACCTGGCGTTCGATCTGCTGGCGGATGCGCTTTCAACGGCGGCGGGCAAACCTTACCCGCAGCTGTTTGAAGAGCAGATCACGCGTCCGCTGGGCATGAAAGACACCACCTTTACCCCTTCCCCGGACCAGTGCAAACGCCTGATGGTGGCAGAGAAAGGCGCAAGCCCCTGTAACAACACGCTGGCAGCCGTGGGCAGCGGCGGGGTCTATTCCACCCCTGGCGACATGATGCGCTGGATGCAGCAGTTCCTTTCTTCGGATTTTTACTCCCGCAGCAGCCAGGCCGATCGTATGCAGACCCTTATCTATCAGCGTACTCAGCTGCATCGCGTCATCGGGATGGACGTGCCGGGTAAAGCCGATGCGCTCGGCCTGGGCTGGGTCTATATGGCGCCGAAAAATGGCCGTCCGGGCATCATTCAGAAAACCGGCGGCGGCGGCGGATTCATTACCTACATGGCAATGATTCCGCAGTCCAACGTGGGCGCGTTTGTGGTGGTCACCCGTTCTCCGAACACGCGCTTCGTTAATATGAGTGACGGCATCAATAACCTGGTGGCCGAACTGAGCGCCAATAAAGCCCAGGTGCTTACTGCGTCTAACTGATCTTAATATTCCGTGGGCAAGCGGTTGATGCTGACCAGCTTGCCCCGGCTCATATTGATGTAGTTCCCCTGACGCAGCGCAGCCAGGACTTCTGCAACGACCGAACGTGAAATACGTGTGCTACGCTGAATATGATTCATAACGCCAATTTTTGAGCGCAGCGAGTCATCCCACTCGGCCATATTGATCAACATCGCCCGGATCTGACTATAAGAGTTATTTCCAACCAGCTGCAGGTCACGCTTGCCCAAAATATGGTTAATCCATGACACCCAGCAGAAAGCATCCTGCCAGAGATGATTTTGATGAATAAGTTGACGCGTGGCAGAGACCGGTAAATAAAATCCAGAACAGGTTGTGTGTGTCATCATGGAATATTCCAGATAACTATCATTTATCCATGCATTCAAACCATAGATAAAAGGTGCCTGCGCAATGCCCATCAGAAGTTCATCAGATTTACGATGGATAGCGGTAAGACCAGACTGTATTACAAAAGTAAATGGCTCATCATCATTATTGCCGGTTGTTATTAATTGCTGTGGTTCGATCTTAAAGGGGGTACCGGCGACTTCCAGACATTTTGCGAGCCGGCTTAATTCAGAAAGTGGTTTCGCATTAACGTTCATGCATACCTCAAAGCATCTGTATCTGTCGGTTCTTTATTATTTTTAAACCATATAAAAAAGCGGGGGAAAATATCCCCCGCGCTTTCTATTTACCAGGTATATTTCACACCCAGGTTTGCTCCCCAGTTCTGGTCAACGTCGCCGCCGCCCAGATAAGTCGCATCGGTGTAAGCACTGAAGTTTTTGGTGAAGCTGAACTGGGTGCCCAGCCCAACGCGAACCGCAGAGCCTTCGACGCCGTTATCAATGCTGTCAGAGTTGATATCAGCATTATTGTCAGCATCGTCATAGACGTAAGCCAGCTTGAAGTACGGGGTCAGCGCCTGTTCGCCGCCGTAGTTGAAGGTATAACCCGCATCCAGGCCAAGTTCATAACGCATGCTGTCGTAAGACTGACCATCGATACGCATGTCGTTGCTCAGCTGGTAGTCGTCGCCTGACTGGAACAGGCCGGAAATCGCCGCATAAGGGGTGATATAGCCTGAGAGGTTTGGTTTCCAGTCATAGCCCAGCTTCATCCCGAAGCCGACAGCGTCAGAGGTGGTGTCACCGTCAACATACTGACCGTTGCTCATGGTTGCAGAGAGGTCATTGTTAAAGCGGGTGTAGTTCAGTGAGCTGTCGAGGAAGACGTTGTTCGCAAACGTCGCAGACGCGTAGATCATCGCAGTCTGGCTGTCCTGATCGACCTGACCCGTACGATCGCTGATATCGCCTTTCGCAAAACCAGCTGCACCACCGACGATCCACTTCGCATTATTACCGTCAATCTGCGTGTCCAGACCGACCATAATGCCGCTTACGTCCTGATCGTAGCTGACGGTGCCGTTATCCGCGTCAAAATTGCCGCCGAAATAGCTCACCCACGCTCCGCCGTTGTCTGCCAGGCCATGACGGCTGTTGGTCAGACGCGTACCCACGGTATCCTGCTGGAGATTCCAGATATTGGTATTGGCAGAAGGAATGCTCAGCGCCATGTTGGCGTAGTCAGTCAGCTCTTTCTGCTGGAGAACAACGGTGTCACCCTCCTGCTGCGCCTGATAGGTATAAGCACCTAAATCAGCTTTGTTTGCAGCAGTAAAGCTGGCTGCGGTATCTGCGTTATTGTCGTAGACGCGAATGATCTCTTTGTTTTTGTAGTCGGCAACTGAACCAGCGCCGGTTGCATCGTCGATGCGCACCTTGTAGTTACCGGCAACGTCACCGTTCACCGCCAGATGGCCGTCGGAGTTCAGCGCGACAACACCGTAGTCATACTCCGCGTTGTAGCGATCGTTGGTGATATAGCGTGCGTTGTTCAGATCACTGTTCAGCACATAATCGCGGCTGGCAACGTTGAGCACGCCGCCATCGGTCAGTACCATATTGTGCGTATCAACCTGACCCAGACCCAGCGCCAGCTCGGCACCGTTGTCTACGGTAATGGTGTTGGCATACAGCTCTGCTGTCTCTTCAGTCAGTGCCGCACGGCTATAGCTGTCCAGATACAGGCTGTCGGTTGCCACGGCTCCGCTGTCGCCAATATTCATGGTTGAAGCATTGGTCAGGGTGATTGAATCCGCCAGCAGGCCGGAGTTTTCAACATTGACCTGAGACTGGTTGTTCACCGTCAGCGCATCAATGTTGGAGACCTTGCGGGTATCCCACTCGGAACCGTTATCCAGCGCCACATTGAACAGGCCGCTTTGGTACACCTCTTCACCGGCAACGTGACCGTTGCTGTCGAAGGTAGAATCAGGCCAGATGCTGTTCGGGGACAGAGCGTGCCAGTCAACGTTGCTGTAGCCCTGGCCATACATCTGCGCAGTGCCGATAGCTTCAACGCTGGACTGCGCTGCACCGACCCACTTGCTGCCGTTAGTCAGCGTAACATCCAGTGTATCGGTACCGTCCCAGCCGTTGGTGGTTGGGTTATAGACACCATCTTCAGTGGTATCCGTTGCCGGATCGCCATTCTCGTAGAAGTTGTTATCAAAGGTGCTGGAGAAAAGAATGTCACCCGTTACGGTAGAGTGATCGAAGGTAGCGGTGGTCTGCATGGCGTTATCAGACGCGCCGGCCGCAACGATCAGCGCCGCATCATCCGCAGCCGAGGCGTTGGTTTCACCGTAGTCGCTCGGCTTCGCCGTTTGACCGTAGAACCCGTTGGTGCCCAGATCGCTGTACGCACCAGAGGTCAGTACGGAGTCTTTCACCACCAGCGTATCGGTAAAGACATTGCTGCTGTTAGCAACGCCTTCAACACCGTCGTATGGTGTGTTATCCAGTTCCTGATAACCCTGCGTCAGCGTGATACCCGCGACGTGGGAGTTGTTCTGAATTACGATATCAGATTCAACGTCCAGGGTAATTGCGTTACCCAGACCATAGGTGTCCAGATAATGCGTTTCAGTATTCTCGCCATTGACGACATCATACGCGTAATGCTCGTAGGCATCGTTGATGGTGGAGTTATCAACGGTCAGGCTAAAACGATCGTACTGGGTATGACTGGTGCCGTCAGTATCCACGCCATCTGCACACGTCGTGGTCATACACTCTGACGTGATCATGCCGTTAATGGTGCTGTTAGAAATACTCAACGCGTTCGCACGGCCATTGACCCCATCATCCAGATAGTAAGTCGAAATAACACCGTTTACGGTTGATTTATTGATGACCGGATAAATGTCACCATCATGGGTGGCATCCGAGTAATCCCAATCTGCGTAGCCATAATACCACGGCGTAGATGCGGTATTATCATATCCAAAAGTATTATATGTCGTACCGGAAATATCTTTCGCATTAGCCTGAGAAGCGATAGCCAGCGTACAAGCTAATGCAAGTTGAGATACAACCAGTTTCTTTTTCCATGTTTGCATTGGGTCATCCCTCCTCAGGGACGTAAGCATGTTTGTCCGTAAATCAATTAGCAATGTTTAATTGCGGAGTGAATTATGCAGTTTCATTCAGAAAAGGTTCAATGAATGATTCATTTAAGTCCGTATCCAGACAATCAGCAGATGTAAAACGAGAGAAAAAGAGCGCCAAATATAAATACTATAAAGAAAAAGTCAAAATAAACTAAACAAGCAAAGGTGATATAAGTTTTATAAACAGATCATTTTTATTTATACATTCCCTTCGTAATAGAATTAACATCAATAATTCGAACCGACATTCCGCAGGATTAGTTAATTATATATAATTCACTGGCAATCATAGACAGGCCGCATTAATCGGTATCAAAATGCCCACTTTAGTAAAACACCTCACTTCACTTTGAGGTACACTAACCTTCTTTGTTCCACAAACATCAGGCATACCATGACCGATTTAATTGCACGTCCCCGCCGCCTGCGTAAGTCACCCGCACTGCGCGCCATGTTTGAAGAGACAACACTGACCTTAAACGATCTGGTGTTGCCGATTTTTGTTGAAGAAGAGATTGATGACTACAAAGCCATCGAAGCCATGCCGGGCGTGATGCGCATTCCTGAAAAATACCTGGCGCGTGAGATCGAACGCATCGCCAACGCGGGGATCCGCTCGGTGATGACCTTCGGCATCTCCCACCATACCGACGCCACCGGCAGCGATGCATGGAAAGAGGATGGCCTCGTGGCCCGCATGTCCCGCATCTGCAAAGATACCGTTCCAGAAATGGTGGTCATGTCCGACACCTGCTTCTGCGAATACACCTCCCACGGGCACTGCGGCGTACTGTGCGATCACGGCGTGGACAACGATGCCACCCTGCTGAACCTCGGCAAGCAGGCGGTCGTGGCTGCCGCTGCGGGTGCGGACTTCATCGCGCCGTCTGCGGCGATGGACGGACAGGTTCAGGCTATCCGCCAGGCGCTGGATGCGGCAGGTTTTACCGACACCGCCATCATGTCCTACTCCACCAAGTTTGCCTCCTCCTTCTACGGCCCGTTCCGTGAAGCAGCGGGTACGGCGCTGAAGGGCGATCGTAAGACCTACCAGATGAACCCGCTTAACCGCCGGGAAGCGATTCGTGAATCCCTGCTTGATGAAGCCCAGGGCGCAGACTGCCTGATGGTGAAACCGGCTGGCGCCTATCTCGATATTCTGCGCGACATTCGCGAGCGCACCGAACTGCCGCTGGGGGCATACCAGGTGAGCGGTGAATACGCGATGATCAAATTCGCCGCGCTGGCCGGTGCCATCGACGAAGAGAAAGTGATCCTCGAAAGCCTGGGCGCGATCAAACGCGCGGGCGCGGATCTGATCTTCAGCTACTTCGCGCTGGATCTGGCCGAGAAAAAAATCCTCCGCTAATCTTCACCAAACTGCAATACAACCGACATCTGCTCCTTCTACTGTCTTCGCAAGACGGCAGGAGGAGTAATCATGTTTAGCCTCGATAGCGTTCTCGACGATCTTTGGCCTCAGGCGAGGCCTGCACCCTGGCAAAAAAGTCTGTTAAAAAGGCTGTTTTACGAAGAAGAATTCCAGCAGTTTGCCGCCGCTCACCGCCACCTGAAAGGACTGGATATGGTGGAGCAAGTTCTGGAGCACCTTGATATTCTCTGCACCGTTTCCGCCCGCGATCTCGAACAAATCCCCGAACATGGCCCACTGGTTATTATTGCCAACCACCCGACAGGCACGCTGGACGGGCTGGCACTGATGTACGCCGTCTCCCGCGTGCGGCGCGACGTTAAAGTCGTGACCAACCGGATGCTGACCCACCTTGAGCCTCTCAGTTCGCTGTTTATTCCGGTGGACAATATGGGCGGCAGGACGGCGAAATCGTCTCTGGTTCAGATGGAGCAGCATCTGCAAAACGCGGGCGTGCTGATCTTCTTCCCGGCGGGTGAAGTTTCACGCCCCACGCGCAAAGGCATTCGCGATAAAAAATGGCACTCCGGCTTTATCAAACTCGCCAGCAAGCTGCGCGCCCCGCTGCTGCCGGTGCATATTCAGGCGCATAACAGCCTGCTCTTTTATGCCAGCACGCTGGTGTCGCCGACATTGTCGATGCTGCTGCTAATGCAGCAGATGTTCCGCCGCCGCCACAGCCAGCTGCCGATTAAAATCGGCCAGCAAATCGCCTGGCATCACTGGCATAGCGCCACTCTTTCGTCACGTGAGATGGCCGAGCAGTGCCGTCAGCACGTGATACGTCTTGGCAAGGGATTGCCTGGCGTCTTCAAAACCCAGTGCGCCATTGCTCGGCCGGAAGACCGGGCCACCCTGAAACGCGAGCTGGCGCAGGCGGAGTGTCTGGGTAAAACCAGCGACGGTAAAACCATCTACCTGTGGCAGCGCAACGGGCAGGAAGAGGCGCCTCTTCTGCGCGAACTGGGCCGCCTGCGCGAGATTGCGTTTCGCGCGGTGGAGGAAGGGAGCGGTAAACGCCGGGACACCGACAGCTACGATGACGATTATCTGCACCTGATCCTCTGGGATGAAGAGGATCTGGAGATCGTCGGGGCGTATCGCTTTATGCCGACGGCCATGCAGATCGAAAAGCGCGGCGTTGAAGGTCTGTACAGTTACAGCCTGTTCCACTACGACGACAAAATGCAAGACGTGCTTGAGCACGGCATTGAGCTCGGGCGCAGCTTTATTCAGCCGCGCTACTGGGGGCGTCGCGGTCTGGACTATTTATGGTCCGGCATCGGGGCTTACCTGGCGCGTTACCCACATTATCGCTACCTGTTTGGCCCCGTCTCCATCTCCGGCGGCTTACCGCCTGCGGCACGGGATCTGCTGGTCGCCTTTTACCGCCTGTGGTTCCCCGCGACGCATCCGCTAGCCGCGTCACGTCAGCCGTATCCGGCATCCTTACCGGACGTGCTGGCACAGTTTGGCGGCGTGGATTACGTGGACGATTTGACGAAGCTGAAATCCCTGCTCGGCAATCTGGGCTGCGGCATACCGCCGCTGTATAAACAGTATTCCGAGCTATGCGAGCCCGGCGGCGTGCAGTTTATTGATTTTGGCAGCGACCCGGCGTTCAACAACTGCGTAGACGGTCTGGTGCTGGTGGATTTGTGCTACCTGAAGGCGAACCGCTATCAGCGGTATATTGAGGCGCACCTTTAATTGGCCGGCAATTGTGCACCGTTTACGCCGGGTGGCGCTGCGCTTACCCGGCCTACGGGTACTCCAGGATCAGGGGCGGTAAAACGGCTTATCGCCCAAAATCGTCGCCCGCTGCATAATCCGGCGCTGCGGCAGATAGTCCGCGTTGGCGTAGTGCTGCGTCACGCGGTTATCCCAGATCGCCAGGTCGTTCTCCTGCCAGCGCCAGCGCACCTGAAACTCCGGTTTAGTGATATGTGCGAACAGGAAACCTAACAGCGCGTCGCTCTCTTTTTCCGTCACGTCCACAATGCGCGTCGTGAATCCTTCGTTCACGAACAGCGCCTGCTTGCCCGTGACCGGATGGGTGCGCACCACCGGGTGCAGCAGCGGCGGATGCTTCGCCACCGCCTCCAGCCAGCGCTGATGTTCCTCTTCACTCTTGCGGTACTTGTATTCCGGGAACGATTTTTTGAAGTCGTGCTCCGCCCGCAGCCCGCTCAGCAGCGTCCGGAACGGTGCGGAGAGCGCCTCATACGCCGCAATCCCGCTGGTCCACAGCGTATCGCCGCCGGTTTCCGGCAGCAGCTTCGCCGCCAGAATTGCCCCGGCGGGCGGCGTCTCGATAAAGGTGACGTCCGTGTGCCAGTTGTCGTTGTCAGGCGGGTTATCGTTGTGGGTATCCAGAACGATAATCTCCTCCACCCCTTCCGCATGCGGATAGACCGGGTGAATATGCAGGTCGCCAAAACGCAACGCCAGCGCGCGCTGCTGCTGCGGGGTGATCGCCTGCTCGCGAAGGAACACCACCTGATGGCGCAGCACCGCGTGGTACAGCTGCTCAAACTGGTTATCGCTCAGCGGGCGGGACACATCCAGGCCCGACACCTGCGCGCCAATGTACGGCCCCAGCGGGGTGATGGTCAGTCGTTCACTCATTGTATTTCTCCATGCCAGGGCGTCAGGCGGCGCTGTAGCGCGCGCAGCCCCAGTTCTAATCCGAAGGCGATCGCGGCAATCACCGCGATCCCTGCCAGCACCACGTCAGTCGCCAGGAACTCTCCCGCCGACTGAACCATAAACCCTAATCCTCGCGTGGCGGCAATCAGCTCTGCCGCCACCAGCGTGGACCAGCCCACGCCGAGGCCAATGCGCAGCCCGGTTAAAATCTCCGGCAGCGCGCCGGGTAGAATCACGAATAGCAGCACCTGCGTGCGGCTGGCGCCCAGCGACTGCGCCGCACGAATGCGCACCTGCTGGGCACTCTTCACGCCCGCCAGCGCCGACATGGCAACCGGCGCGAAAATCGCCAGATAAATCAGCAGAATTTTCGACGTTTCGCCGATACCGAACCAGATCACCATCAGCGGCAAATAGGCCAGCGGCGGCACCGGGCGGTAAAGCTCAATCAGCGGGTCAAGGATGCCACGCACCGTCGGGCTTAGGCCCATCGCGATCCCGACCGGGATACCGATAACCACCGCCGCCAGCAGCGCCACCAGAATGCGCGTCAGGCTTGCGCCGAGATGCTGCCAGAGCGTAGCGTCCATAAAGCCCTGCGGCCCGGCGATGGAGATGAGTTTCGCCAGCACCTGTCCCGGCGGCGGTAGAAACAGCGGGCTGACCCACTGCTGGGCCGCAACCGCCCACCACGCTGCCAGCAGCACCAGCAGCGTGCCGACACTCAACGTGAGCGGGCGCGAGAATGGCCAGCGCAGCGCCGGACGGGTGCGGCGCGTTTTTTCACTAAAGACGATGCTCATGAGAAGGCCTCCCGCTGTTCGAACACGCGGCTTAAGACGTATTCACGCTGCTCAATAAACCGCGGATCGGATTTGATGCTGCGCACGGGCTCCCCCGCGACGTAGCGGCGTGCGAAATCCAGCGGCAGCCGCTCCAGCACGCGCCCCGGCCCCGGCGAGAGCAGCACCAGCTCGGTCGCCATAAACACCGCCTCTTCGATATCGTGGGTAATCAACAGCACCTGCTTGCCCGTCTCATGCCACAGGCGCAGCAGCAGGGTTTGCATCTGCTCGCGGGTAAAGGCGTCCAGCGCCCCGAACGGCTCGTCCAGCAGCAACAGCTGCGGATTCGCCGCCAGCGCGCGAGCGATCCCGACGCGCTGACGCTGGCCGCCGGAAAGCTGCCAGATAAAGCGTTTTTCCGCCCCTTCCAGCCCCACTTTTTTCAGCATCGCCCGCGCGGTTGCCAGCCGCTGTTCACGGTTCACGCCCGCAAGCTGGAGCCCAAACGCCACGTTTTCCTGCACGTTGCGCCACGGAAGCAATCCTTCGTTCTGAAAAACCACGCCGCGCTCGGCGCAAGGGCCATCCACCTTTTTGCCTTCCAGCTGAATGGTACCGTGCTGATACGGTACAAACCCGGCAATCAGATTCAGCAGCGTGGTTTTTCCGCAGCCGGACGGGCCGAGCACCACCAGCAGTTCACCGCTGCCCAGCGTCAGGTTGATGTCCTCCAGCGCGGGTTTACCACCGTAATCGGCATACAGGTTCGTAATGTTCAGCATGGCGGACTCCTTATTTCACAAAGCGATCGGTGACGTACTGACTGTAATCCGCCGCGACCGCAGGCACTTTGCCCTGCTCTTTCAGGAAGGTGGCGGTATCCACAATCGCTTTGCTCACCGGCCCGTTTAGCTGCTGCACCTGCTGCGCGGGGGTCAGATAAGTATTGCCCCTCACCAGCCCCGGCACGTCCGCTTCCGGCACGCCGCTCAGGCGGGAGAGTTTTTCCAGATTGGCGGGCTGCTTCAGCCACTCATCCGGGTTGCTGATGTACGGCTGCTGGGCGGCAATTGCGCTTTTGGCGAAGGCTTTCACCACCTCAGGATGTTTCTCGGCAAAGTCTTTGCGCACCACCCACACGTCGAGGGTCGGCGCGCCCCACTGGCCCACTTTCTCGGAGTCGGTCAGCACGGTGCCGTCTTTTTCCAGCTCGTTTACTGCCGGTGCCCACACGTAGGCCCCGTCAATATCCCCGCGCTGCCAGGCGGCGATAATCGCCGGCGGCTGAAGATTGATGATTTGCACCTGCCCCGGCTTGATGCCCCAGTGTTTGAGCGCCGCCAGCAGGCTGTAGTGGGTGGTGGAGATAAACGGCACGGCGATGCGTTTGCCGATCAGGTCTTCCGGTTTGGTGATGTTTTTCTTCACCACCAGCGCTTCGGAATTACCGAGCTGAGAGGCGAGGAGGAAAACCTCAATCGGTACCTGCTGGGTGGCCGCGACCGCCAGCGGGCTGGAGCCGATATTGCCAATCTGCACGTCGCCGGACGCTAACGCACGCACGACGGACGCGCCGCTGTCGAACTTGCGCCAGTCGACTTTCGCGCCGCTCTCCTTCGCAAAGGTATTGTCCGCCTGCGCAACCTTCGCCGGCTCAGCCGAGGTTTGATATGCGACGGTAACGTCCACCGCCTGCGCCTGAAATGCCCACAGCGCCAGCGCGCCGAGAAGTGTGATTCGCGATGAAATTGCCATAGTGCCTGCTCCCCTGTTGTTATGAGGGCAGTATTTCCGGCGCGGGAATTTTGATAAAGGAATAAAAAAGAATCGCTAATGACGATTCGTTTTTAGAAAAAAAGCGGGAAAGGATAGTTGATTTTGTGCGGTTGGTTTGTGCCGGGTGGCGCCTGCGCCTTACCCGGCACAAACTCAGCGCTGCGCGTTCAGCTCTGCAATATCCTTTGGCGTGGTGCGACAACATCCGCCGATTAACTTCGCTCCCGCCGCCAGCCACTGCGGCAGATACCCCGCCAGCGTCTCGCACGCTTCTCCGTGGTGGTGCCAGGTTTTGGTTATCGCATCATAATGCTCGCCCGAGTTCGGGTAGACCACCAGCGGCAGCGGCGTCAGGCTTTGCAACTGCTTCAGCGCCGCCGTGGTGTTTTCCAGCGCGATACAGTTGATGCCCAGCGCGACGACCTGCGGATAGTCCTCCAGAGAAGAAACCACCTCCCGCAGCGGCGTGCCGTCGCTCAGGTGCTCGCTGTCGCGCAGGGTGAAGGAGAACCACGCCCGCGCGCGGGGATACGCCGTAAGCAACGCGGCCAGCGCCTTTATTTCCGTGAACGACGGCAGCGTTTCGCAGGCCAGCAGGTCTGCACCCGCGTCCAGCAGCGCTTCCACGCGCGGGCGATGGAATTCTGTGAATTCTTCGGCACTGCGCACGTAGTCGCCGCGATACTCTGAGCCATCCGCCAGATACGCGCCGTACGGCCCTACGGAGCCCGCTACCAGCAGCGTGCCCGCGTGCGGGTTTTCGGCCAGGTACGCTTCGCGCGCCTTACGCGCCAGCTCCACGCTTTTGCCAATCAGCGCGCGGGACTGCGCCTCATCCATACCGCGTGCCGCAAAGCCCGCAGGCGTGGCCTGGTAGCTGGCGGTGATCGCCACCTGCGCGCCCGCGCGGTAGTAATCAAGATGCACTTCACGGATAAGATCCGGGTTTTCCACCAGCACTTTGGCCGACCAGAGGCTGTCAGCAAGGTTACAGCCGCGCGCTTCCAGCTCCGTTGCCATTGCGCCATCCAGCACTACAAACGGCTGTTTTTCAAGGATGGCGGTAAGCGGATTATTCTGCGACATGTTCAGGCTCCTGCGATGTCATATTTCGGGTCAGGTAGTAGGCACCATAACACAGGGCGACGAACGGAAGCCCGCAATAAAGGGCAATGCGCTGGCTGGGGTCAAACCACAGGCCGACGCAGGCCACCACGCAGAGGATAAAACCGAGCACCGGCACCAGCGGATACCACGGCGCGCGGTACTGCAGCGCAGAGAGCGGCTGGCCGGACTGCAGATGACGGCGACGGAAAACGAAGTGCGACGCGCAGATGCTGATCCACACCGCCACCACCGCAAAGCCAGAAATGGCCGAGAGTGCGACAAACACCGTGTCCGGGGCCACCACGCTTGAGAACAGCGCCAGCACGCCGCCGAGCATGGAAACCGAGAGCGCCGTCAGCGGCACGCCGTTTTTGTTCACGCGGGCAAAGCAGCGCGGGAGCGTTTTCTCATTCGAGAGCGACCACAGCATGCGCCCGGACGCATATAAGCCAGAGTTCGCCGCCGAGAGGATCGCCGTCAGGATCACGAAGTTAAAAATATCAGCGGCATAAGGAATACCGACTTTTTCAAACACCAGCACGAACGGGCTTTTTTCCACGCCCGCCTGCTGCATCGGGATCAGCGCCGCCAGCACAAACACGGTGCCGATAAAGAAGATGATCAGCCGCGCGATGGTGGTGCGGATCGCAACCGGAATGACCTTGTGCGGATTTTCCGTTTCACCCGCTGCGATGCCGATAAGCTCGGTCCCGGAGAAGGCAAAGTTCACCGCCACCATGGTCATCAGGATCGGCAGGCCGCCGTGCGGGAACCAGCCCTCGGCGGTGAGGTTGCTTAAGCCCGGCGCGGGTGAACCGTCCTGCATCGGGATGAAACCAAAGACCGCCGCCCCGCCGAGGATGATAAAGGCGATGATGGTGATGACCTTCACCAGCGAGAACCAGAATTCCCCTTCGGCAAAGAAGCGCGTGGAGATGACGTTAAGGCCGAAAATCACCACGCAAAAGACTACGCACCACGCCCAGACGGGCACCTGCGGGAACCAGTACTGCATGCAAAACCCGGCGGCGGTAAAGCTCGAGCCGAGCGCCACCGTCCAGGTGAGCCAGTAGAGCCACGCCACGGTATAGCCCGTCGCCGGGCCGAGATAGCGGGCGGCGTAGACGTGGAACGCGCCGGTTTCCGGCATCGCCACGGAGAGTTCACCCAAACACTGCATCACCAGCCAGACCACCAGCGCGCCGATCAGGTACGCCAGCAGCGTGCCCGCCGCACCGGTGGTGGAAATGATGTATCCGGTATTAAAGAATAACCCTGTCCCAATCACGCCGCCCAGCGAGAGCATAATCAGGTGGCGTGTTTTCATGGTGCGCTTAAGCTGTCCATTTTCTTGTTGTGTTTGCATATTACCTTCTATACGTATGGACATCTAAACATCCAAAGAAGGTGTTATACCGCGATTGTTAATAAAAAGCTAGATGACCAGACGCAAACGGGCGCGCCGCGCGCTGAGTCTGGGGTGGGTTGTGAGGATCACATAAAGAATGGGACGCCAGGCCATAAGCACCTCCGCAAGCAGATACTAACAGCATGGTGAGGGAACGTGCGATCTTCGGTCAGTCGAAAGTGCTATCCGTGAAGCGCAAATTCATACTGCGATATTGCTGAACTGGCCGCCGGGTTGGTAATTCTCGCAATCGGTTCTATAGTCGTCACAGTTTCTTAGTAACCAGGACTGACTGATGCGCTTTAACGGACTGACCAAAGGTTTCTTTATTTTCATTCTCGCCCTTGTGACCTGGGCCTTCTTCGACGTGCTGTCGCCCTACTTCTCTGCGATACTGTGGGCCGCTATTCTGACCGTCATTTTCAACCCGGTAAAAAACAAATTGCGCACCGCGCTGGGGGATCGCAACGGGCTGGCCTCGCTGCTGACGATTGGCATTATCTGCCTGATCGTCTTTATCCCGCTGATGGTGATCCTCTCCTCGCTCGCCATTGAGCTGAACGTGGTTTACACGAAGCTTCAGGAGAACAACACCCAATTCCCGGAGGTAGTGGCGAGCATCTTCAACCACTTGCCGGACTGGGCCAGCGGCTTCCTGGCGGATCACAACCTGACCAACGCGGCGCAGATCCAGAAAAAACTCTCCGACGTTGCGCTGCAGGGCGGGCAGTATCTGGCAGGCAGCGCGTTCCTGATCGGCAAAGGCACGTTTGGCTTTGCGATTAGCTTCGGCATCATGCTTTATCTGCTGTTCTTCCTGCTGAAGGATGGACCGTATCTGGTACGCCAGATCCTCGACTCCCTGCCGCTGTCTGATTTTGTTAAACAGCACCTGTTCGCCAAGTTCGTCGGCGTCTCCCGGGCGACGGTGAAAGGGACGGCGGTGGTGGCCGTCGTTCAGGGCACGCTCGGCGGGATCGCGTTTGCCATCGTGGGCATCGACGGCAGCGTGCTCTGGGGCGCGCTGATGGCGTTCCTCTCGCTGGTCCCCGCCGTCGGCTCGGCGATTGTCTGGGTGCCAGCCGCCATTTACCTGTTCGCCACGCACCAGCTCTGGCAGGGGCTGTTTATTGTTGGCTTCTTCGTGATTATTGTCGGGCTGGTGGACAATATCCTGCGCCCGCTGCTGGTGGGGAAAGACACCAAAATGCCGGACTACCTGATTCTGATCTCCACCCTCGGCGGCATGGAGCTGTACGGCATTAACGGCTTTGTGATTGGGCCGCTCATCGCCGCGCTGTTTATCGCCTGCTGGAACCTCTTCTCCGGCCGCGATCACGCGGGGAATGCCGAAGAGCTGGACGCCGAGTTCATCGAAGAGGGAAAAAACTCTCCAGATTTGTAGGGACGTGACGATAACGACCACATCAGGCGGCGCTGTGCCGCCTTTTTTTTCGCCTTAAATCATACGTTTTCTATAATTTGAAGAACGCCATCCTCTTTATGCGGTAAAAGGATCTCCAGGTGCGAATCGCGACAATAACCAACTGGGCCTACGGTGCCACGGTCTGCCTGACTATCGCCTCCGGCATTATCATGCTGATGGCCTCCGGTGCTGACACCGCCGAACGTCAGGCCATTGAACTACGTCAAAATTTTGATGAGCTTACAGAAAATATTGAAACCGACGCCTGGAAACAGTCCGATTTAGCGCGCCTGTATGTCATCAAAAAAAATCCGCAAATCCTCGATGAGTACAATGCGTCAGAGAAAAAACTGAAGAGCATCGAGCTGAAGCTGGAGAAACTGCAGGACACCGGCGCTTCAGATGACGAGCTGGCCCTGCTGCATGATGGTTTAAAAATCATTGATGCACTGCAGGATGAGCAGCAGGCGGCACTGACGAGCGCGGCCCGGGGTGAAGATGCGCAGGCCGTTGCCCTGCTCTATGGCATGCCCTACGAGCAGGAGCTTGAGCGCGCACAAACCCAAATCGATCGCTTTCGCCAGATACTCGACAAACGTGTCATTGCCTCCGTGCGGGAGGCGACGAAAAAATCGAAAGCGCTGCGCACGGCTTCTGAAGTGATGGTTGGCCTGACCGCCCTGCTGTTCTTGTTTGTGCTCGGCTTTATATTAAAACGCCGCGTGCTGCGCCCGGTGGTACGCCTGAGCGACGTGGTTCACCGTCTGGCCTCTCAGGACTTCGCCGTTGAAACGCCCAACTTTAACCAGATTGATGAGATTGGCGATATGGCCCAGGCCATCCGCATCTTTCGTGAAAACGGCCTTGCGCGACAGCGTCTGGAAAAAGAGCGCGACGCCGACTGGGCCATCCGCGAGCTGCTGGCGCGCATGACCCAGCGGCTGCAGGGGTGTGAAAACTTTGACGATGTAATCAACGTGGCGGAGCTGTTTGCGCCCAATATCGCGCCGGGGATAGCGGGCCGGCTCTACGTTTTTGACCGCGATCCGTGGCAAATGCGCTGCGTCGCCCAGTGGCTTTCACCGGCAGATGATGAGGCCACGTTCCACCCCGATGCGTGCTGGGCCGTGCGTCGCGGTCAGAGCCACCCGCCGGTTAACGGTGAACCGGATGTCGCCTGCTATCATCTCCCGGCATCACAGGTGGAAAGCGCGCTGTGCGTACCGCTTATCGCCCAGGGCGAGGCCATTGGGTTGCTCTCGTTCCAGAACATCACCCCGGAAAATGCTCCTGCACGCGCGTATCTGGAACTGATGGCCGAGGCGCTCGGACTGGCGCTGGCGAATCAGCGCCTGCGCGACGCGCTGCTGGAAAAAGCCTTGTTTGACCCGCTTACCGGCCTGCGTAATCGTCATCATCTGGAAGACACCCTGCACACGCAAATGACGCAGGCCATGCGCAACGGCGAGCCGTTAAGCTGCATGATGATCGACATCGATCACTTTAAAAGCATTAACGACCGCTTTGGTCACGAGGCTGGCGATCAGGTAATCAAAAACGTGGCGACGATTGTTCAGCGGGCCGCGCACGACGGCGGGCTGGCATTCCGCTACGGGGGCGAGGAGTTTCTGGTTCTGCTTCCCGGGGCCGGTGAAGCAGAAGCGCACGCCTGCGCGCAGAAGATTTACAACGGCGTGCATGCGCTATCGCTTCGCTACGGGCTGACCGAGATTGGGCCGGTGGATGTGTCGATTGGTATCGCCAGCTATCCAGAGCATGCTCAAAGTGACAACCTGCTGCGCGCCGCGGACGTGGCACTGTACCGGGCGAAAGAGCTGGGACGCTCGCGAATTGTGAGTTTTGGGATGCTGGAGGCGGGTTAAGAATAAGACGCTTTTTTCATGACGGAGACACCCGCGTCATTGTTCCATGGTCAGAAGATCGATCATGGCCCGGGTGACAGCCGACTGACGCCGGTGAGGTGCATAAATCAGCGAGAAAGGCCGGCTATTCGTCCGGACGGTGACCTGATCTTCACCTCAAGCAGCCTCAATGACCACTTTGCTGGCGCGGTCAAACCCGGTCATGAACGCTACGAGCTATGGCGTTTACCGCTCAGCGCTTCACCGGGCGCAAAAAAGTAACGGTGCATATGCTGAACAATCGCTAAATATGACAACGCCGCCCATCGGGTGGCGTTTTTTTTACCTGTCCATCACAGGTACATTCTTTGAGGTGAGGAAATAACGCTCAATTAAAGCGATCGTTTTTTAAACGTAAGAGAGTTTATTCAAGTAAGCGTAGCGTGCCTCAAAAAAAAGAGGTGTTGTATGTGATTGAAATCACTCTTCAGCAACCTCATAACCACTTGATTACATTGAAATTATCCCTCATTCGCGTACAGAAGTAATAGCGACGCAATAAAATACATAAACTACTGTGATAACTAAATTATAATTCATATACTTCTGTGCAAAAGTGGAGGCCATAATGCGATTAATCCTAATGCTGGTATGCTGTCTGGTTCAGAGTTTAGCCTGGGCGGGTGAACTGCCGAAACCCGCCGGAAAACCCATTTTGACGATTTACGGGAATATAGAAAATACTAACGAAGATGGAAAAGCAGTGTTTGATCTCGCAAGCCTTGAAAAACTCGGGATGGTGAGTTTCGAGACGACATCTCCCTGGTATACGGGCAGGACGAAGTTTGAGGGTGTTCCAATGAACAAACTCATGGATTATGTTGGAGCAAAGGGTTCTGTCGTTAATGTTATTGCCCTTAATGATTACGCAACCGCTATTCCTCTCAGCGATTTTAAGAAATATAACGCTATTCTTGCCTTAAAGATTAATGGCGAATATATGCGTATCCGCGATAAAGGCCCATCATTCATTGTATACCCTTATGACAGTCTTCCTGAGTTGAATAATCAAATTTATTACTCGCGTTCAGCATGGCAGGTTAGCAAAATGAAGATTGAATAGCAGTTCAGGAGAACATAATGAACAGGATACTGGTTGGTATCATTTTTTCTCTTTTTATCACGACGGGATATATTGCATTTCTTGTTTACGATCGTCAGCAAGAGCTGCAAAAACTGACTCATTACACTGAGTCCTGGTCCGTGGCTCAACTGGTATCAGAGTATTACCGATTTGAATCATGGCTTGGTCTATACGCAACCGATACCGATGACGTTACGATAGACCAGGCCCGCATGCGTCTCGAAATTATGCTCAGCCAGGGCGAGTTACTGAACGGGGGAGACTTAGGCCGCTATATTGAGAGCGATAAAACGCATCAAGAGATCGCTGCACGCCTGAAAGAAATACTGGCGTATCTGGACAGTAACCTGGAAAAAATGAGCCATGAAGAATTAAAAAAGTACCTGGCAAATATGCACCTGCTCGACGCGCCGCTCAGTCAACTGTCTTCAAGCGCATTAACCAAAGATATTAACACAATTAATGAATCTAACCATAAAATACAGATCCTATATTATATTTACTCCGTACTTTCGTTACTTCTGGTGATATTAAGCTTTATTCTGGGATTCTTAATGATCTATCAGAATAAAAATATTCTTAAAGCCCACATGCAGGTTAAAACCCTCGCTGACGAACTACAGCGGTCAAAAGAAACGCTGCAAATACAGAATTCGAAGCTGGAATATGATGTGTATCATGACTCCCTTACCGGCATGAAAAACCGTCTATTCTTCTGGGACGATCTCAATAAAATTACCCTTCAGGCAGATAAAAACCATACCCCTGTCACGGTGATGTTATTTGATTTAGACCGGTTCAAAGAGGTCAACGATACCTATGGCCATGACGCCGGCGATTTACTGTTGAATCAGGTATCCCGACGGCTTACCTCAATGAGTAACGCGACGGATACGTTTTACCGCCTGGGCGGTGACGAATTTGCACTTCTCTCCAGCGGCCTGACCGAGAACGCAGCGGTTTTGCGCGCCAAAGAGATCAGCGCTCACATCAGTCTGCCCTATACGATCAATAACCAGCTGATAAAAATTGCCACCTGTGTAGGTATCGTTTTATCTGATAATGAGCGGCGCTCGGATTATCTCTATAAATTTGCCGATCTGGCCCTCTACGAAGCCAAAAAAGAGGGCTCACAGCAGATAAAAGTCTTCCGTCAATGGATGCTGCAGAAGCTGCAGGAAAGCAGAACCCTTGAGCATGATATGGCTCTCGCGATCAGCAACCATGAATTCGTTGTTTATTACCAGCCTATTGTCGATTCATTCAGCAATGAAATTTACGGCTATGAAGCGCTTATTCGCTGGATACACCCGGTAAAGGGGATTTTGTCGCCTGATTACTTTATTTCTGTTGCTGAAAAAACAGGAATGATCAATGAGATTGGCAAAAATGTGCTTGAACTTGCCTGCCGGGAGGCGGTTTCCTGGGCGGTTCCGGCCAGAATCTCGGTAAACGTTTCACCTGTTCAACTGGGGACTAAATCATTTACTGCAATGGTTCAGTCCATCCTGAAAGAGACAGGTCTGCCGGCCAGCCGCCTTGAGCTGGAAGTTACGGAGTCATCGCTCTTTAGTGACAGCAACACGCCGCTCACTATTCTCAAAAAGCTCAGATCGCTGGGGGTAAAAATCTCCATTGATGATTTCGGAACGGGTTATTCCTCGCTCTCGAGGCTGAGTGAACTCAATTTTGATAAAATTAAAATTGATAAATCCTTTGTGAATCCGATATCCACCCAAGACGACGCGCTTAATATCGTTAAACTGATAACCGGCATGGCGAAGAGCCTGAATATGCGGGTCATTGCAGAAGGTGTGGAAACCGAAGCGCAGCTTGAACGGCTTCAGGCGCTGGGCTGCGATCTCGTGCAGGGCTATCTGTTCGGAAAGCCACAGGCTGAAATCGATAAAAATATAAAAAACGGTACAGTGTGATCTTACCGGGATCACACTTTTCAGCCTTGGGTATACACATACAATGACCAGGTGTTATCATTCACCCCGTAAATACCTTTCAACTCAATCCGAGGCTTTGATGCTGGAGAATGTAATCATCCGATAATCAGCTCCCCGACCTTTTCAGGCCGGACTGATTATCAATGCGCCGAAATCGAATGCGGACACCGCTGTGTGTTTGCACGTTTTGCACATGATGATTAAACAGGTTTTCCAGTATGAATTTATCCCGTCAGGAACAGCGTACCTTACACGTTCTCGCCAAAGGTGGCCGTATTGTGCACGTCCGCGATACGTCCGGCCGCGTCACCGCCGTTGAATGTTACAGCCGCGAAGGGCTATTGCTCAGCGACTGCACGCTCGCCGTCTTCAAAAAGCTCAAAACCAAAAAGCTGATTAAATCCGTTAACGGTCAGCCCTACCGTATCAATACTACCGGGCTGAACAACGTCCGTGCCCAGCCTGATAATCGTTAAGGAGAGGATGATGGATATCCCACGCATATTTACTGTTAGCGAAAGCGAACACCGCATTCATAACCCCTTCACGCCAGAAAAGTACGCCACGCTCGGGCGCGTGTTACGCATGAAGCCAGGCGCGCGCCTGCTCGATCTCGGCAGCGGTTCGGGAGAGATGCTTTGCACCTGGGCACGCGATCACGGGATTTCCGGTATTGGCATCGACATGAGCCCGCTCTTTACCGCGCAGGCAACGCGGCGCGCAGAGGCGCTCGGCGTCAGCGAACGCGTCCATTTTGTGCATAACGACGCGGCTGGCTACGTGGCTGATGAACAATGCGACGTGGCGGCCTGTGTTGGCGCCACATGGATTGCTGGCGGCGTCGCCGGGACAATGGACCTGCTGGCACAAAGCCTTAAGCCCGGGGGAATCATGCTCATCGGTGAACCTTACTGGCGACAGGTTCCCGCAACGGAGGAGATAGCTCGGGCTTGCGGCGTCTCGTCCACCGCAGACTTTCTCACCCTGCCCGACCTTGTCGCGTCTTTCGATCGCCAGGGCTATGACCTGGTTGAAATGGTGCTGGCAGATCAGGAAGGCTGGGACAGATACGAAGCCGCGAAATGGATGACCCTGCGCCGCTGGCTGGATCAAAACCCCGACGATGATTTTGCACAGGAGGTGCGCACGGAGCTGACGGTAGCGCCTAAGCGCCATGTGGCTTACACAAGGGAATATATTGGCTGGGGCGTGTTTGCGTTAATTGCACGATAGTAGGGAGTGCCGGTATAGCCTTTTGGGGCTATACCGGCCTTAAGCATGAAGCGCTCAGCATTGTGAACGCTGCGCTACGCCTGGCATGAAAAAACTTTTATCATTGCTTTTTCCGTTACCGCATTCACAGGCGCTTTATGGACACCCCTTCTTTTCTCTATTTATTGCTTTTCCCGGCCAAAAAGATGATGAAAGTGGGTAAAGCCAATAATATCTATAACCGCATTCAGTGGCTAAAACGGGTCTGGGGCGATGTGGATTATGCCCATTCTTACCGCATTGCGTTACCGCAGTCCGAGGTCTTTAAGCTGGAAAAAATGCTGCATTTTCTTTTGGCCAAATATCAAACGGGCATTGATGCCGGCGACGGCTATACCGAGCTGTTTTCCATTGAGGCGCTGGAGCCCGCCATTAAGCATATTCATTACGTCATTGAGCATGGGGTCATTGATGCTCAGCTCCTTCAGGGAATCGAAAAGCCACAGCTTCGGCCCGGCAAAAGCGCGGCGCATCGCCACGCGAAAATGAAAAAGCGGTCAGATACTATGATTAACAACGTTGTCAGGGTGACGGAACAGTTCAGCAGGATAAATCGTTTACTGCTTATCTTGCTATTTAAGCAGCACCGCCTTCGTTATCAATATGACATTGAAGGTAATACCATACTGTTTCGGATAGCAGACAACCGTACTGACCAACGCGATGCTCACAAAATAATGCGCATGTTCAGCTTTTTTATTGAAGACTTCAGATACTTGGGCGGGACCAACTACTGCTCGGGGGTCTTTGGTGAAGGCACGGTCACGCAATACAACGTGGAGTTGATTTCAGGCGACCCTGACGCACATCCTCTGGTGGCCTATCTCGCCTCGCAAACAGAGCGCTTGTTTAATAAATTGCCATCGCGATCGGCGTTATTAATGGAAGATCTGCCGATACTGGAATCGAGCCGAATCCTGCGTAGGGTATTACAGAGTGATGACGAGGATTAAGTTGCTTATGCGGCGACACTTAATGCTATTCAAGGGCAAGACGACATACTGTCATCAAGACAGATGCCCTCTGGTGAATCCTGTATCGCGCTGTGGGAAGTCATGGATTATAGGTACGCCAGTTATATCTGGTGCTAGAAATCGCCGCTGAGGGCTTCTGGTGAAGCGTAGAAGGGATTGATGGGACTGCATGCGCTGGTGTGGAAAAAGATACGCATCTATGACCGCCAGGACGGGAGAATTTCGCCAGGTGAGGGTAGATCTTCTACCCGTTGTGGTAACGTCGCCGTGGTGGCTTTGCATCTGCTGGTGAATAGAAAAATATGCTTTAATGGCGTTTAATGCTCTGGCAGGATCAAAGGCCTGAAACCTGAAGTTGTGGGGTGACCAGACAAACTCATCCAAAATCCTTGAACAAGTAAACTCACCTCAAATCCTCCCGAATGCTATCCTTCTGTTGATCAAATCGCTGTTGTATACCCCGCTTCACGCCAACGCGCCGAAAAGCAATACCTGACCAAAAAAGCCAAGTACTTATAAGATACAATATGTTAAATTGCTGTGCAATTAGTGAACAGATGCACTTCAAAACATCAAGTTATCTCCCTTGCGTCAGCCCAAAGCAGCATTGAGTAACTGCACTCCTTGTTGCAGTGAGGCGTGTCGCTGAAGGCATCACGTAGCGATATTTGGCGAAGAAAAGTGCTTTTCACCGAGAGCCTGGGCTGATGGTCTAGCAGATCACCAACAGAGCCGGGGATATTTTGAACAGGAGAATGTAAACTGGAAGGATAAAGGAACGGGACACCCACAGTGGCGGGTTGTGAAAGTATTTCCTGTTATCTTCGACTTTATTGCACGTAAAATGACCAGACACATTTTGGGAAGGAGTCTTTAATGGATATTGCGCTGCTCAACAGGGGCTGGAACAGAACATGGTCAGATACCATGGTAAATCTGGAAGCCCGGAAACTCGTCGAAACTGCAAATCGGCTATCAGCATTCTATTTGCAAGATGGGATAACACGTATCAAGTTTGTCGAAGAGATAAGGCAGGTCGTAGAGAAAGAATTTGTAACTGCACGACGGGCCAAAACCGATGAAGAATGCATTGCATGCATCAAAAATCTGCGTGCCGAAACAGATAATCTGCAAGAACAAGAACGCCTGTTAAGAACCAGAGCCGCCCAACTTTATGCAAAGGTCGAGTTTGTCAGGGAAAACAATAAAATCGTCGGATACGTTATTTCGGCAATCCATATAGTGGTATCTGGAGCAGCATTATTTGGTGGGATGGTTATGATGTCCACTATGACCCCTGTTGGAGTTCTTGCAGGAGCAGTTTTATTTGTTGATGGTATTAACGGTATAACAAAAGAAGCAAGCCATCTTCGCTATGGTGAACAATCCAAATCGGAAGGGATTTTTGCTGATGGCGCAATGGAGACCGCACAATTTATGGGGTTTAGCCCAAAAAGTGGATTAGCTCTTTATAATACGGTGACTCTAGGGGCGAGTGTCTATAGTATCTTCGGCTTAGCAAGGAAACCCGGAGCTTGGCGATTATTCCGTTGGCTGCCGCGTGATTACTACCGAAAAGTTGACACAATGAGCAAGCCTAAGCTAACGATGAAAATCGCTGGATATGGTGTCAAAGCGAAAGTCATTTTTGATCTTCTGGCTACTGATAACAGTACTAATTAAGATTTGTTCGCTCTACAGAATCGCCAAGATTTATAAGCAAGTACAGGCGGTTGTATAAAAATTGCAACCGCTGCGCCACAAGAAAGGCCAATAGCACCAGAGAAAACACTCTGCTCAGATGCGAACATCACAAGAAAAATGAATACAGCAAGGCAACCGGATACAACCCACACGGCTAGAATAAATCGCCTGGCCAGGTCCCTGATTGCATTCCCCAACGTTCCACCATAGCTTTCAACGTTGTTCTTTATTTTCTTCAAATCCGATGGTGTAAAGCCAGAACTCAACAAAGCCTCATCAGTAACATCCATATTGTCCTCTCCGCATTTCTTAACTGGCAATGGCACACATAATCATAATGATGAACTTTACAGTAATCCATATGATGTTTGCGCAATGTATCAGATTTCAGACAATAGAAGCCATAAAGCCCCGTTAGTGATAAGAAGACAAGCGGAGCGTAGCGACTTCATCTGGCCAACCTAGTTGGTTTCGCTTTGCGAAAGTCACCAGTGACCAAATCAGATTGTCAGAGGGATCACACCTTATCAGGGTGCTCATGTACCTTTCGGAGCGTGAGCGAAGCGCTGGCAGAGCCGGATCTGTAGCTACCGGAGCATTACCACTATTCACCTGTTTACGCAGCCACAAGGCCGCATATCGGGCTTGAATGCGTGTGATCAATCTGTTTCGGGAGGTTTTAGAGACATTGGCAGCGTCATCAGCTTCGAGTTGATAGCGGTTCGTGGGGACTGTTCACGCTTTGTACCTGTTCGAGCTTTACAACTACAGGCCGCTACGTGCTCACATCCCTGAGTAGCCACTGTTAACCATAGCGGCAACTGTTGGTCATAGAATCCCTTAAAAAAAGATTATACCTTGAGAGCGATAATCGCCTTAACTCATTGTTTTTATAGGATTTTGTTGTGTGAGTGCCGATAATAGGAGTCGAACCTACGACCTTCGCATTACCGAAACTCGCGTAACCACATGAGTTTGTGAGGTTAGATTGTAGGACGCATTTGTAGTAGGTGCTACATGATGAAGTAGTCTTACTCCAAAGACCTTAAACTCTTTTACAGCTCTCTCCTGATGACATTTAGATTTTACTTTACGCGAGAACAGAACTCTTCCCAGCGAGCGACCAAAGCAATTTTATCAAGTGACAGCACTGTTTGAATTACGTGTCCTTCAAAATCGAGGTAGCTATCAATTGCTCGCTTACTAAAATGAATCGTGAGGGTTTCCGGGTTGACTGCCATATCACCGCGATCAAAAACAGCATGAAGGTCTTTTCGAAGAGCAATCCCATTAGCTACCTTCATCGCACCACCATTACTATGCGGGTGTATATGCGCAGCATCCAAGGCGGCACGATACTCAACACCAGTTACAGCACACACATTCAAGGAATTCAGCAATACTGCATTACGGAAGCGAGCCTGGCCGAAGCGACTATATGTGTTATAGGTCTTACTCATTGAGCTATTCACCATATCCCGTATCTGATCGGGATGTAGCTCGAAATCAGCTTGATCAACCTGACTCGGTTTTAAGTGAGGGTGGCTTCCTGCTGATCCTCTAACCTCGTTGTAAGTCGAGTAAAGCTCTCCTCTCGTCATTGCTTCGATTCGTGCGGGCTGATAGCCCTCTTTAATCAAGCGACGATAAGCACTTCGGTAGTCTTGTTGGGACTTTTCAGAAAGTAAAACACCGCCTTTTCCATCAAATGAAATTAACCAGAAATCTTCTTGGTTACTGACCTTATTCTTACATGCCTTCAAGTGCCAGCCACCATCTCTCGCCCAATCAGCTCGCTGATTACTATGATTGGTCGTGTCATACCCTAAACTATTGAGCCAGCTATAAAATGAAGTAAAACCCAAATTCTGAACTTCTGAAGAAGGAATACGCACAACTTGTAGTGTGTGGCGCGGTTTTAAGAGTGGAGCGGATTCGTTCAATGGTTTTTTCCTAAGGTTAAATACTGCCGTTACTCACTCAAACTGGAAATGCAACTGCGTTCAAATTCCGAAAGGACAAATGGATATCAGTCACTTTCAAAGCCACCCCATCAAGTTTATGTTATATATGACTTTTATTACACTTGCTTTGACTTAGCCTTGAAAAAAACGCCACCGTAACGCCTACGTAATGCACCTGAATTTTGGTGTTTCATTCACTCTTATAGAAACAAAAGGCTGATGAAACGGTAAAATATTAGCACCCAATAAACACTGATCATCCATACAGCATCAGAATTCTTAAACTTATACTTGCTCTACCTTCTCAGTTTGTCCCATCGCACCGCTGACACAATGCCCCAATTGCCACTGGCATTAGGCCTACGCCACTTTGCGGTCTCCATGCTACGTAGATACTCAAGTGCTTCGGAAAAGGTGCCAAAACGCTTCTGAGCCGCTTTATCACCTACGCCAAACGAACCATCACGGGTGCTCGCCAAACCGGGGTGAAAACAGGAACCATCGGCTGCGTATGGAACCAACAGTTCCGGATCGTTATCTTCAGATGAGTCAGACACTAACAACTGCCACGGCTCAACACTGAGAGCATTAGCCAGCACCTCAATCGCATCCAAAGACGCATTAGAACCGCCACGTTCAATGCGGCTCATATAGCTACGAGCAAACCCACACCGATCGGCAAAGGCTTCCTGGCTCATTCCGGTGGCAATGCGCAACTCTTTTACCCGTTGTCCAAACAGTTTTCTCAGGGTCATTTTCATGCCCTGAATTTGCGCAGATGTCCACTAAAGAGCCACGCACTAATAGTGACATTTTGAATTAATGCGTTATCATGCGGTTAAAATCACCGCTGGGGTGGATTCTGAGGGATAACAACATGTCAAAAATACGGCTTAGTAAGCCCGGCTTTTCAGCCAAGTCTGCGCTGACCATTATGTTAATCGCTGCGTCATTTGCATCTTATGCAGCAGAAAGCATCGATCAACTGGCAACCCGTATTGGGATGGATCACTTTCGGGAAGCGATTAAGAATGGTGACCGTAACGCCTTTAAAACCCTACCGGCAAAAGGCTATAAAAACGGCTTAACCGGGTTACTACTTAAAACGAATACCTACGTTAACCCCGAATACAGCTTTGCTGATTGCGATACGGACACCGTTATTATCTCGGTGCAAGAACACAAAACGCTCCCCGGTTGCCGTATATCTCTAAAGCTAGCGACTAAAGATGCTGACGGTAGCTATCACGATAATGGCATTCGCATCGAATACGGTATTGCCACCGGCTCAAAAAAGTTTGTCGCCAACAACTCAATGTGGGCACAACATGCCATCAGCGGTGATAAAGTGTTAGAAGGTGCTATCCACCCGGATAAAACAAATAACCATAAAGATCAAATATGCATGGGTATGGCTCAATTTACTGCAAACGTAACCGAAGGCCGAAACGGAGGAATGACCAAAGCAGACTATTATCAGCGTCTCGATAATATGAATGGCAAGTCCGAAGTCACTCCTCAGATGATTATACTCTATAAGACTTTCGTTGACTACGTATATGAACACCCGAAACAAGATGCTCAGGTTTCAGCAGCATTTATTTATACTAACTGCCTGAAAAATATATATAAAAACCACATTTAATAACTTTGATATTTTAGCTTCCAGTATTCTGTGCGTAAATGCGGTTAATTTCAGTCTTCAACATTCAAAAAAATTAGCATCGACGTAGCAGCAATACTGGAAGTAATTCAAATATCTAGATTCAAAATTATTACCAATCGAACCTGAGCTACCGAATTAAAATTTAATCGAAGGGCATAGACAAAAACTTCTACTGCCAAATAATTCAAAATCAACAATCACAAGGCTTCGGTGTGGAAATTAGTTCAAACATCCCAGTTGAACTAAAGCGCGTAATCATTTTCACGCCCCCAAAACCAAGAGTTCCTTCCGTCGCATAGCAATATTCAAATAATAGAATGTCCTCGATACCATCACTATTAAAGTCTGCACGGGTTACCTCAATGAGTTGCTGCCCCATACTACTCGATTCTATACAAAGCAGATTTTGAGATACTCTCTTTATAGTTAGAGTCCCATCATCAACCTTATCTTGATAGCTTATATTGGATTCGATTGAGTCATCGACATCACCAAGATTAGGGAAGAGATAAAATGGCATCAATGAAAGGTCAATAACGCTAACTCTTGGATTTGCAACAAAACTTTTTCCAGGACTATCAGCTGCTTCAAGCGCGCTAAGAAGCTCACATTGATGCTCAAACCACGAAGCCATCTTCATGTCGAAAGTAGTTTTTGCATAAAATCCTTGCGATAGTGCCTCATCGTATTCCCTACAAGTGCTAACAAAACGCTCGACATCGTCGTCATTAGTGAGGGTTACACCGTTTATATGATTATTTTCACCTAATCGAACGGACCGATCGCGTAATGTTTCTATATCCGCTCTGGAAACAACAGTGATTTCATCTTCATCCGTAAATTGCATTCCTTGAAGAAGTTCAAAAATGGCCTCTGGCTCTTCTCTGTATTGCTCCAATACTTGAGCGATTTCCACGGCCGTAAGCTCTCCACGCTCAAGGCACTGTTGCAAGAGAATTAGCGCGCGCCCTCGAATTTTTCTATGCTCAATTATTTTCAAATTCTCAACAATATCTGCTTTTTTTGATGTAGCCACCCCTATAAAAAAGTGGGTATGAGCTAGATCAAACACTTCTGCTGATTCTTGGAGGTTAGCACCGGGACGACATGGAAGCAGGTTTTCCCATCCCAAGAGGTCGAAATCCTGTGATAAGTTGAGTTTCCTTAGGGTATCAGATTGTAATTCTGGATTAGAATTGAGCGTCTCAGGGATAATGTGATCGATATGAAAATTACTGATATCCAACAGTTCACGCGTGTATGCACATTTTTTTGAATGTGCGAGCCAAATAGCTTCTCGTTGAGCTGCTGTGAAGGACTGTTTTGACATGTTTTAAATTCCAAGCAATTCGTTGATGTGCAAATAATAAATGCAGTCACCAGATAGTTAAAGGCAGCGATTGACATCAGATAAAAATAAAGCAGTGCAAGTCAACACTACTTGAAATGACATTTACTCCAGCAACGTAGCTATAGTAGCTCTAGAAACGCCATATTCTCGTGCTAACGCACTGACACTAGTTCCGCTATTCTTTTTCTCAACAATCGCGTCACGGGCTTCAGGGGCGATTTTCGACGGTCTTCCCAGCTTCTTTCCTTCGGCTTTTGCCCGCGACAAACCCGCCTGGGTCCGCTCAACCAAGAGGTCACGTTCCATCTCCGCAACCGCTGCTAGCATCGACAACAGAAGCTTACCCGCTGCGGAGGTGAGATCAGTCTTGCCAAGCTGGTGGACAATAACCTTGATATTACGCTCGGCCATCGCCCTGACAGTCTGGAGAACATCAATCGCATCGCGTCCCAGTCGGTCGAGTTTGGCAACAACCAGCGTTTCACCATCGCGGATTTTGCTGAGCATTTCGGAAAACGCTTTGCGTTGCAGCGCAGGAACCTTCCCGCTAACAACATCAGTAAACCAAAAGTCGAAAGTCCATCCAGCTTGCTCAAGTTCCAAACGCTGGTTCTCAGTATCCTGCTGCGATGTCGAAACGCGCCCGTAGCCAAAAATCGCCATAGTTATCTCCTCATCCGGCCCCTGCCAGAAAACGGTGTCAACTTAGGATGGCCTGCCAGAAAAGCCAAGGCTAATTTTCCAACAGTGTGAAAGTCTGCGATCGAAAGATGCCAGAAAACGGTCGTTTGTTGGCATGAAAAAACAACAAAATGTAACGTATTCTGATGATCTTAAATGATCAACGATAAGGATGGCTATCATTCTGGAATAGCACTTCCTCTATGGAAAAACTAACCTTCAAAATATCTCGCAGCATCTCCTTTGCTTTTTTCAATAATTCATTTTGTTTTTTAAGCTCATCAAGAACATATTCCGCAGTATCTCTATCACTCCAATCAATATAAACATCATCGTAATCACGAGAGAAATCATCAAATTCAGAGCTAGGCCAATAAAACTTCTCACCTTTTTTTATAGCACTCTCGACATCATTATACATTTTATCCATGTCAACCGACTGCTGGTAACCTTTTGGAAGCTTCACTACAATTTTACGCTGCCCGCCTTCGTGCCCCCACTTAATACAATTCGTCATGAAATGTAAAAAATCCATTTTTCCCATATACAGAGAACTACAGCAGCATGCCAAATTCGGATCTATTATTTTCAGCCCCTCATATAGTTCATAACTAAGGTCAATAAACATATTCGTGGCAAGTTCGACTTCCTGCATGTGATTGTTAAATGAGTTAATGATAGAAAAGGCACTTTCATTATCACCATATTCATTAATCTCAGTCAGTATCTCCTGAGTCACATCGTCCAAGGCTTGTAAACAAAAATACAATTTAGTTAAGGAACGACAAGCCTTTTTCCTTTTGTCAAACGGAACGCCAACGAGCTTCCCTCCCACTTTTTGGCATATAAAGACGACTATCTTTCCTACAACATCTGCACCTGAAATCATCCTTTCCTCCAATAGAATCTTTATCCCAATGAATTTTAACCCTGATTTCAACCATTTCTAGTTAAACTTAGATCATTACTTATAGTAACCGGTAATGATGCTTTGCAGTCACAGATTCGAAATGTTACTATCAGAAAACATTTCGAGGTTTTGGTATACAGACGCTTACTCGGAATGGCGTATCAACAAGGCCCTGCTGCTAGCGGAGCCGGGGTTTAAAGCGGGCGCACCGTTACCCACTGGTCTGGTTCCGAAAGGCGGCGTATGCCAGGGTGCGTGAGGTTGTGTAAGGTGCTGAGTCTTGGACTTGCACAGCCAATAAGAATAGCGAGTTATCATGTTTTGCAAAGGGCTTACATCGTGAGCCTTTTTTAAAGCAGAGTAGCTCACATCGCCGATCCAAGCAGGGACCCAGAAAAGAGGTTACAACTCTGGAAGCCTGATTAGCCAAGTGCCTCACTGCAAAACATCGCATTGGCCCTTAGGGCTAGTTTCGCTCCCCAGAAAAGAGGTTTAATAAAACATATAAAACAAAACAGGAAGTTAAGAAGAAAATACAACTCAAGAACCAAGTTCTTGTTGTCTTGAGGTTTCAGCTTAGAACCCACCAGAACCCCCAACTCACTCGACAAAAGCTACCGAAAAAATTGTCGTGCCGAAAAGTAGATCTCCTAGGTTTGGAAGCGACTCTCAAAGGCGTTGCGTTCAAAAACTTCGGTGGCGACAAAGTCATCCTTATACTTGCACTATAAACGTTGTTGAAAAATCCTCCCCCGCATAGTTGAATAAACCACTTCACAATGATATCCACTACCTTGATAAAAAATGTGCCACGAGGCGACTAACAACGCTTTACAGTCTCTTACGCATAACGCTCTTGCTTTTGTTTAAGCATAATTAGCACTTCTAAACTACGTGAAACCCAATCGGCACTCCCCATGAACATTAAATCATTTAGCTTTTTAATTTTGCTTAGCGTCCCACTCGCAACTATCGCAGCCGATACAGAAGAAATCAGCCAAAAACTTGATGATGGTTATCGCTACGCATGTAACGCCACCCAAACAGGCGAGGCGGCTAGCGCGTCCTATAAACTTGAAAATTATAGAACGCTATTCACTGGCACTTCTGCCGTAACAGGCTTCAGCCAGATTATGCACGGTGAGATAGACGGTATTGTGGCTGGTTTTTTTAAAAAGGGAATGATCCAAGGGAACACTAGCACCGCTGCATGTGAAACTCCGCAAGACTTGCTGGCAACAACCACACGAGAAGTATACATCCGGCAGGTAAAATTAACTCTGGCATCTAATTTTGATGACGTTCGCTTTAGCCAATATGCAACTCAGGCTTACCCAATATTTGATTCGATACTTGCCGGAAAAATTAGCGAAGAAGAAGCCATTAGTTCAATAAATAAGATTGCGAATAATGCCATCATTAACAATGAAGATGCTGGTGCCGTCAGTAATGCAACCAATGCCATGAAGGCCGTCGCAAAAGTTCTCGTATCCATCAGAAACGATAAGGATCTTGAACAATTCTTTTCGGACTATATGAAGAATCACAAGTAGCCTTATCGAAGGTTGCAACTCTGGGCTTTCTGATAAACAACAGCTTCACCAGTTGCTCTATGAGAGCGCCGCGAATTCTGCACCATGATTTGACTACCTTCTTTAAAAACTCGCCAGAGAGCCTTACAGCGCGTTTGAACCGCATATCGCGGCTTCTGCTTACGGATGACTGTCTGATTAGTGGTAGCTTGATGGCCCAGTCCAGTTTACTTTATTGCTATCAACCAAGAGCCGCCCAAGGGCGACACGGAGATAACGCTTGAGAACCGTCGAGATACTGCAATACACCTTACGCAAAGGCAGCGGCGCCACTTTTCATGCCATCATGCAGGAAATCAGCGTTCCCCTACACCAGCGCCACGGGATCGATGTCGTGTCGTTTGGTAACTCGCTTCATGCCCCAGATTGCTACTATCTGATTCGCGCCTTTGACAGTGCTGAAAGCATGGCTACGATTCTTGAAACTTTTTACGCAAGCGATGACTGGCGCAGCGGCCCACGTGAAGACATCATTGGCAGCATAGAAACCAGCATTAAAACAGTGATGAATCTACCGCTGGAAAGCGTGGAAGGTCTGCGGGTGCAATCATAGGTCATCAAGTCTCACCAAACGCGTTTTGAGCGTCTCCAAATTCAGCACTATGAAATCCACCACCCTTAATAAAAAACGCGCCAGAACCATTCTGAGCGCGTTAGAGTAAGAGAAAAAGTCAGGCTATTGCGGTTCTTTCCGCGATTTATTGCTCTGCTTAATCCGTAGCGCATCAGCTACCGCATCGACACCATCTTCGCAAACGAATGGTGCAACTTCTGGTAGCCCTAACGTAACGCTCTCAAGCACAGCATAGAGGGCCGCTGGTGGATGATCTTTGCTATATCGGTTCTCCGTCTCGCCAGAACCGCGGATATGTCCAACAAACTGCGCACGCGTCTCGCTGTCGATTCCTGCTTGTTTGAGCCTGGTAGAAAACGTGTGACGGAATGAATGGAAAGATTTTTTGCTATCTTTTTCAAAGCCTAACCGTTTTTTGAGCAACGAGCGATTAAACCAGTCCGAAGCTTTATCGCCATATCCTTTTACAGGGTGGTAAGGAAGCTCTGGAAATAAACGCGCATGACCTGCTTTCTTCAATGCTTCGCAATAGCGGATTAATCCAAGTTTTATCAATGTCGGATGCAACGGTATTTTTCTTCGTGAATTAATCGTTTTCAGTGACTGATCGGCCCGATCGTTGCTGATTTCAAAGAAATAAAACCCGGTCGCATCCTGCTTAATATCATCTAGATAAAGTTGGCATAACTCATTAATCCTTGCTCCGGTAAAGAATCCGATGAGTGGCAACCAGTAATGAAATGCACGGTAATGATGGAAGCGTCCCTCGCTATTTCTATCCACAGTCCCACGTTTAAACCAAGGGCAGTTAAAAATAGCGCGCAAATCCTCATCAGTGAAATCAGCTTTGAAGTCCTGATCCATCTTTTCATTTTCTACAGGTGCGAAGAATTGATTCGCTGGGGACTTAATAAAAATACCTTCTCCATCAGCCCACCTGAAAGCTTCGAAGATAACACGCATATATTTACGAACGGTGTTATCGCTCATTAGAGAGTCGCCATTCTCTTTTGCTTTAACCACCAGCTCATGAATGTCATTGATTTTATATCGGATTTTAGCCAAATCACGCCGTGCAGGTATCGACCTTAGTAAGCTCTCATACTCACGGAGATAGTCACGATCTACTTTTATAAGCTTTGGATCACCCATGACTTCAACCAATAGGCTAAAACCTTCCCGAACTCGATTCTCTGCCTTTTCCGTGAATTTCCCCCCGCGCTTGTAGCGAATATATTTTTCACATAGCTCGCTCATTTTCACTGAGTAGTATTTACGATTTACATATTCATTATCCGGTATTAATGAAGGCGATAATACAGGGGTAATTGCTTTTGGTCTCTCAGGCATGATTGGAGAAACTGCGGTGCTATGTGACAGCCAAAATAATCGTAAGCGCTCGGCTTGCACACGATGAATCATTAGTGAACCTGGCGAGATTTCGACACCGGGAAAGTCAACGAACCATGCGGCTTTGGATGAAGCCTCTGAGGATTTAAATGCGGTTTCTGCATCCAGCGGCTCGCCAGCGATAATCTGACGTAATATACGTGAAGTAACCAAAGGCTGGATATAACCGTTCAGAGAACCTCTGATCCCGATGTTAATGGCACTATCGATGATAAATCCAGAAGCCTCAGGATCATCCTTATCAACGAGTGAAAGATCTTCTACATAGTAGGCAGGACGCCCATCAGCAAGCCAAAACAGCGGGATATTCGTATCAAGTAGTCGCTGCGCCACTTGTTGCAGGGAAGCGCTCGTTAAACCGCAAAATTCAGCGAGGCTGACCATTCCTTCTCCAGCCAAACCAGGCGCACTGCTTAACAACTTTTCTCTATCCAATTTTTGATACTCACCCAGACATCGCTGCCAGACAACCAATAGACCTGCGGCAATCGCTCGCGCTTTTCTGATGTCGTTTGTTTCTGTTGAAGCGTGAATCTCACGCTGTCCCGTGTAGAGACGGTATCGGGCGGGAACTGCAATACGGACAACATAAATACCGCTGCTACGGCGATACAGATTATCACGTTGAGCCATCGGCTGTATGACCTCTATGTAGTAGAGGCTACGCGATTTCACTCTGAATGAATTTAATGTTAATTAAATCAATAAAATATAAGTGACTGGTGCCGATAATAGGAGTCGAACCTACGACCTTCGCATTACGAATGCGCTGCTCTACCAACTGAGCTATATCGGCCCTTAGAGGCCGGTTACGAGTGTAACCACGGGGCAAAAGGTTAGATCTAACCGGGTGATGCGTCAATGCCCTTTTGAATCAAACGGCTATTTTTGCATCACCCTTGACTATTTACGCACGAATCGTATCGTCACCGAAGCCGATCCACTTATAGGTGGTCAGCGCTTCAAGGCCCATCGGACCGCGCGCGTGCAGTTTCTGCGTGCTGACCGCCACTTCTGCGCCAAGTCCGAACTGGCCACCGTCCGTGAAACGGGTGGAGGCGTTCACATATACCGCAGAGGAATCCACTTCATTCACAAAGCGATCGGCATTGCGCAGCGTACGCGTCAGGATCGCGTCAGAATGCTGCGTGCCGTGTTCACGAATGTGCGCAATAGCGTCGTCGAGATCCGCAACCACCTTCACGTTCAGATCCAGCGACAGGAACTCGTCGTCGTACTGCTCCGCTTTTACGGGAACCACGCTAGCCGGGCCACCCTGGAGCAGCGCGAGAGCATTGGTATCAGCGTGCAGCGTCACCCCGCTCTCCACCATCTGCTTGCTCAGAGCAGGCAGGAAAGCGCTCGCAATCCCCTGGTGCACCAGCAGCGTTTCCACGGTGTTACAGGTGCTTGGACGCTGGGTTTTGGCGTTGACGATAATCTTCAGCGCAGGCTCAATTTCGGCGCTGTCGTCCACCACGATATGGCATACGCCGATGCCGCCCGTGATGACCGGAATGGTCGACTGCTCACGGCACAGCTTGTGCAGGCCCGCGCCACCGCGTGGGATCAGCATGTCGATGTATTTGTCCATGCGCAGCATCTCGTTGACCAGCGCGCGGTCAGGGCTCTCAATCGCCTGCACGGCCCCCGCCGGCAAGCCGCACTCTTCCAGCGCCTGCTGGATGACTTTCACCGTCGCGGCGTTGGTGCGCCAGGTCTCTTTCCCACCGCGCAGAATTGCGGCATTACCGGTTTTCAGGCACAGGGAAGCGACGTCAACCGTCACGTTTGGACGGGCTTCATAAATCACGCCGATGACGCCGAGCGGCACGCGGCGACGCTCCAGACGTAAACCGCTGTCGAGCAGCCCACCGTCAATCACCTGCCCTACCGGGTCGGCCAGATTACAAACCTGACGAACATCGTCGGCGATACTTTTAAGACGAGCCGGGTTCAGCGCCAGGCGGTCGAGCATCGCTTCGCTCAGGCCGTTTCGACGCGCTTCCAGCAGATCCTGCTCGTTGGCAAGCAAAATGTCCTGAGACTGTGCTTCCAGATAATCAGCGATTTTTTCCAGCACGCGGTTTTTCTCGCGGCTGGAAAGGAGCGCCAGTTTGTAAGAGGCGGCCTTCGCGGCTGCGCCCATTTGTTCCAGCATGTTCTGGCTCCTTAACGAATAATCATGTCATCGCGATGCACGGCAACCGGGCCATATTCATAGCCCAGAATAGCGTCGATCTGCTGCGAGTGGTGGCCCGCAATGCGGCGCAGGGCATCGCTGTTATAGCGGCTTACGCCATGCGCGATGTCGCGACCTTCCAGGTTACGGATGCGGATCACTTCACCACGGGAGAAGTTGCCTGTCACGCTTTTAATTCCTTTAGGAAGCAATGAACTCCCTCGTTCCAGAATCGCCGCAGTTGCCCCTTCATCAACGGTGAGTTCACCGGCAGGCGGCGCGCCAAAGATCCAGCGCTTGCGGTTCTCCAGCGGGGATTCCTGGGCGTGGAAGCGGGTGCCGACGGAAATGCCTTCCATCACGTCGCCAATCACGCCAGGGCGGCTGCCCGCGGCAATGATGGTGTCGATACCGGCGCGGCACGCCACGTCGGCGGCCTGCAGCTTGGTCCCCATCCCGCCCGTTCCGAGGCCGGACACGCTGTCACCGGCGATGGCGCGCAGCGCATCGTCGATACCATGAACATCGGTAATCAGCTCGGCTTCCGGGTTGGAGCGCGGGTCGGCGGTGAACAGCCCCTGCTGATCGGTCAGAAGCAGGAGTTTATCGGCCCCGGCCAGAATGGCGGCCAGCGCAGAGAGGTTATCGTTATCGCCCACTTTTATTTCAGCGGTGGCAACGGCATCGTTTTCGTTGATAACGGGAACAATATTGTTGTCCAGCAGTGCGCGCAGGGTATCGCGGGCGTTCAGGAAGCGCTCCCGGTCTTCCATATCCGCACGCGTCAGCAGCATCTGCCCGACGTGAATACCGTAGATAGAGAACAGCTGTTCCCAGAGTTGAATGAGTCGGCTTTGTCCCACGGCGGCCAGCAGCTGTTTAGAGGCGATCGTCGCGGGGAGTTCGGGATAACCCAGGTGTTCACGCCCGGCGGCAATCGCCCCGGAGGTCACAATCACAATACGGTGCCCTGCGGCATGCAGCTGAGCGCACTGGCGTACAAGCTCAACAATGTGGGCGCGATTTAGGCGGCGCGATCCGCCTGTTAACACACTGGTACCGAGTTTTACCACCAGCGTCTGGCTGTCACTCATGATTCTCTGCCGTTCAACGATAAGGGAAAGTAATGTCGAACGAACGTTTTAACAGGAGTCAGCCCGGTTGCCAACTGCCTTAGTGCATCACCAGGCACTTTGTTGCGCGGGATCAGGAAGCGTAGCGGCAGAATTTGACAAATTTATTACCGTAATAATAAATCACAGTTTTTTAAAATTATTCTTAGTTTGTCATAAAAGTTTCATTCCAGAACGATAAAACCCTTCCTGTTTTTTCACGGGACTTAAGCATCAGCTTATCGTCCAGCGAATTTTTAAAGCGCGTTTATAAGACAGGATCGAAAATGAAAAAGAGCACTCTGGCATTAGTGGTTATGGGCGTGGTGGCTTCCGCATCTGTTCACGCAGCAGAAGTTTATAATAAAAACGGTAATAAACTGGACGTGTACGGCAAAGTGAAAGCTATGCACTATATCAGTGATGATGACACCAAAGATGGTGACCAGACTTACGTTCGTTTCGGTTTTAAAGGCGAAACCCAGATTAACGATCAGCTGACGGGCTATGGCCGTTGGGAAGCTGAATTCGCAGGTAACAAAGCTGAAAGCGACTCCTCGCAGAAAACACGTCTGGCGTTCGCCGGTATTAAACTGAAAGACTTTGGTTCACTGGATTACGGCCGTAACCTGGGCGCGCTTTATGACGTCGCGGCATACACCGATATGTTCCCTGAGTTCGGCGGTGACGGCCTGGCACAGACCGACAACTTCATGACGAAACGTGCCTCCGGACTGGCCACCTACCGCAATACCGACTTCTTTGGCATGGTAGACGGTCTTGATATGACCCTGCAGTACCAGGGCAAAAACGAAAACCGCGACGTGAAAAAGCAGAACGGTGACGGCTTTGGTACGTCTCTGGCCTATGACTTCGGCGGCAGCGATTTCTCCGTCATTGGTGCTTATGCCAGCTCCGATCGCACCAACGCGCAGAACCTGCAGGCGCGCGGTGAAGGTAAAAAAGCCGAGGGCTGGGCAACCGGTCTGAAATACGACGCGAACGATATTTACCTGGCCACTATTTATTCTGAAACCCGCAATATGGCCCCTATCTCCGGTGGTTTTGCAAATAAAGCGCAAAACTTCGAAGTGGTTGCACAATATCAGTTTGACTTTGGTCTGCGCCCATCCGTGGGTTATGTACAGTCCAAAGGTAAGGATATCGAAGGCATTGGCGACGAAGATATCGTGAAATATATTGACGTGGGCGCCGCGTATTACTTCAACAAAAACATGTCCGCGTTTGTTGATTATAAAATCAACCAGATTGACGACGATAATAAGCTGGGCGTGAGCAGCGATGATATCGTTGCGCTGGGTGTGACGTATCAGTTCTAAGATTATCCTAATAAGAAAATCCCGGCATACAAGCCGGGATTTTTTTGCCCAGGGTAAATGCGGTCTCCTGCCCTCACCCCGGCCCTCTTCCAAAGGAAGAGGGAAAAACCATTACGCGGTCAGCTTCACCGCTTCGCTGGAAAAGTCATCCGCTGGCTCGAACTTAAGGTCCAGGGTGGCCAGCAGCGCGCTCGCTTTGTCGTGGAACTCTTTCAGGGTGTATTCCAGGCGATCGATCACTTCCTGATCTTTGATGGTCGTGGCCTGCCAGTTGCCGTCTTTATTAAACAGGCCAAACTGATAGCTATACGTAAAACGTTTCTCCTCTGCTTCCATTTCCATCCACCAGCCCCAGAATTCACGTTTTTCGGGTGCAGGCTTCACGTTGACGCATACAGCCAGGCAGTCGAAAAAAAAGCGATTCTCTTCACACTGCTCTTCTCGAATATACGGGCCGAGAGCCATAAATTTCTTAATCAGCCTACTTTTCGGGTGTCCACTCGGTAACGTCATTGCGATCTCCTTTTGTGAAGCCACTGTTTTACCAAACCAGCGAAATTTAGCAATCTATTAACACACTCTCTGGGCGATCCAGCGCGTGATCTCTTTCAAGGCTTTGTCAAAATTCTGATACACCGGGCTGAACGGCACCTCAAGCAATTTGCCATCCGCAGATGACGAAGTGATTAAGCGCGACTCTTCTTCCGGGCTGAACGGATCGTTTTTCCAGAAACCGGACAGCATCGGCGTCGGGCAGCGGCGTCCAAGCAACCCTTGCGTTTTTAACGAGTAGCGATTGAGTTCGACGCGCAGCGCTTCGTCTGAGGCATCATGCATGCCAAGTCGACTGGCAAGGACGTCCAGATACATCTCCGGCACGCTGCCCTGACGGGCAGGATCGCTGAGCAGGGCGTGAACCACCGGGCCCAGGCAGGCGACGGCCTTCAGACGTGAAGATTCAAGGTAAGCCAGACGCACCGCAACGTTGGCACCAAAACGGAAGCCGAACGCCGCGACGCGGGTGTGGTCAACCCACGGAACATTTTCCAGCGCTTTAAGCGCATGCTGGTGCAGCAGGCTCGAATCCTGCGTTAACTTCCACTTCGATGAGAATCCAATAGAAGGCATATCGAGCGTCAGCATCGCGATCCCTTTTGGTGCGAAGTAGCGCTCATACAGGCTGTAATAGTCGATTTGCAGGGAGTCCAGCCCGCCGCACATTAGCACGGTCGGGAACGGGCCGTCGCCTTCAGGCATGTGCAGGAACCCGGTGACGGGCGCACCGCCCGGAACGGCGAACTCAAGCTCGCGCATCTGACCCGGCAGACGTTGAGCAGCTTCCTCATAGGCACGATTCGCCAGCGCCTGAGCCTGCTCGGCCAGCTCATCCCCTTTCAAATGCGGATAGGCGGCGATGGCGTAGAGGTTGGCCGCATGCAGCCAGTGCTTGCCGCTTCGCGTGGCATCCTCTTCCTGGCTGGCTTTTTGCTGCCAGAGCATCGCCTGTTTAGACCATTCGTAGATCCAGTTCCCGCCCCGGTAGCCCACCACCGTGTCGTAGAGCTCGCTGTCAGTACGCTCCGACTCGCTCATTACGATACGCGCCTGCACGTCGAGGATTTCACGGGGATCGATACCGCGCCAGATCCACATCAGGCGGTTAATCATGCGATACCAGTGGGGCACGTTTTTACCGTCTAACGCAGACTGGACGGCAGGCATGGTTCCCGGATTAAACCGACGGACCAGCGTCGACGTTTCAGGGTGTTTGAAACGGGGTTTGAAAAGCGTCTCGGTGAGATTTGCCTGCGTCATTGCGTTGCCTCCATGGATACGTCATATAGTGCCCATTGTAACGCGTGGCAGGCCAAAAAGAACAACGCCCGGCATAGCCGGGCGTGTAAAGTTACGTACTGGTATTAACGGCCTGAAATAGGCGGTACGAAGACCACGCCCATATCCCACGGCTGTTCAATCCAGGTATCCTGCGGGATATCAATCACGTAATCGTCGACCAGCGGACGGCCAGCAGGCTTCGCAAAGATAGTGACGAAGTGCGCTTTCGGGTACATTTCGCGAATTGCGACCGCTGTACCGCCGGTATCCACCAGATCGTCGATAACGATGAAGCCTTCACCGTCGCCTTCAGCGCGTTTCAGCACTTTCAGCTCACGCTGGTTATCATGGTCATAGCTGGAGATGCAGACGGTATCGACATGACGAATACCCAGCTCACGTGCCAGCAGCGCCCCCGGTACCAGACCGCCACGGCTGACGGCAATAATGCCTTTCCACTGTTCGGAAGGCATCAGACGCGCAGCCAGTTTGCGTGCGTGAATCTGCAACATGTCCCAGGTGACGACGTATTTTTCGCTCATGTGAAGTGTCCCAGCCTGTTTTTATACGGCTTAAAAAGTGTTCGAGGGGGAAATAGGTTGCGCGAGATTATAGAGATCTGGCGCACTAAAAACCAGTGTTTAGCGCTCCCTGCCTGAGTTTTTACATGCTTTATGCTACCAGCCAGCAGAGAAAGTGGTATTCTCAGTTGCATCTCGCAAGCCTGTCTTGTGGTAACTATTAACCTGCTAACCCTGTGGCCTGCAACCCTGTTTGCAGCGCCTCGACAAGGAGACTTATCGTGTCTGAACTGTCTCAATTATCTCCGCAGCCGCTGTGGGATATTTTTGCCAAAATTTGCTCCATTCCACACCCTTCCTACCATGAAGAACAGCTTGCCGAACATATTATGGGTTGGGCGAAGGAAAAAGGTCTGCACGCAGAGCGCGACCAGGTTGGCAACATTCTGATCCGCAAACCGGCTACCGCAGGCATGGAAAACCGTAAACCGGTTGTACTGCAGGCGCACCTGGACATGGTGCCACAGAAAAACAACGACACCGTTCACGACTTCACTAAAGACCCAATCCAGCCGTACATCGATGGCGACTGGGTAAAAGCGCGCGGCACCACCCTGGGCGCGGACAACGGCATCGGTATGGCCTCTGCGCTGGCGGTGCTGGCTGACGACAGCGTTGAACACGGTCCACTGGAAGTGCTGCTGACCATGACCGAAGAAGCGGGCATGGACGGCGCGTTCGGTCTGCAGGCGAACTGGCTGCAGGCAGATATCCTGATCAACACCGACTCCGAAGAAGAAGGTGAGATCTACATGGGCTGCGCGGGCGGGATTGATTTCATCTCCACCCTGCCGCTGTCACGCGAAGCGATTCCTGCGGGCTTCCAGACCTTCAAGCTGACGCTGAAAGGGCTGAAAGGCGGCCACTCCGGCGGTGATATTCACCTGGGCCTGGGTAACGCCAACAAACTGCTGGCACGCTTCCTGGCGGGCCACGCGGCCGAGCTGGACCTGCGTCTGGTGGACTTCAACGGCGGCACCCTGCGCAACGCGATCCCACGCGAAGCCTTTGCCACCGTGGCGGTGCCAGCGGCGAAAGCGGACGAGCTGAAAAAACTCTCCAGCGTCTACCTGGATATCCTGAAAAACGAACTGTCGGCGAAAGAGAAGAACCTGACCGTGGTGCTGGAATCCGTGTCTACGGATAAAGCCGCCCTGACCGCGCAGTCTCGCGATAGCTTCGTTCAGCTGCTGAACGCGACGCCAAACGGCGTGATTCGCAATTCTGACGTGGCGAAAGGCGTTGTGGAAACCTCTCTGAACGTGGGCGTGGTGACCATGAGCGACGACAGCGCGGAAATTATCTGCCTGATCCGCTCCCTGATCGACAGCGGTAAAGAGTATGTAGTAAGCATGCTGGAATCTCTGGGTGCGCTGGCGGGCGCGAAAACCTCCGCCAAAGGCAGCTACCCTGGCTGGCAGCCGGATGCAAGCTCTCCGGTGATGGCGCTGGTGCGTGAAACTTATCAGCGTCTGTTCAACAGCACCCCGAACATCCAGGTGATCCACGCGGGTCTGGAATGTGGTCTGTTTAAGAAGCCGTATCCGGACATGGACATGGTTTCCATCGGGCCAACCATTACCGGTCCACACTCGCCGGATGAGCAGGTTCATATTGAAAGCGTCGGCCATTACTGGACGCTGTTGACGGAACTGCTGAAGGCGATCCCTGCGAAGTAATTTGTCGTCTGTTGCCCGGCGGCGCTACGCTTGCCGGGCCTACGATGAGTGTAATCTACAATCCCAAAACCAGCTGACGCTCCAGCAGTGGATCCAGCAGCGTGACGTGCAGTCCCACCAGCCTCACCCCTCGTCCGCCTCGTCGTTCTTCCCACGCCTTTTTCGCCGTTGCGATAAGATCTTCTTTGTTCAGGCGCGGCCAGACGTGCTCCTGCGTCGTCTGCTGAAAGTCGTTAAATTTCAGCTTGATGCCCTGTCGGGCAATCAGTAAATCAGGCTTTACTTTGATCAGGCGTCGCTCCAGCTCTGGATAGAGCTGTTCCGTAATAATGGTTTCGCATTCCGACCAGTCATGGATGTCTTCGCTCAGCGTGCGCTCAACCCCGACCGATTTACGAAGCCGTTCGTTGTTTACATCGCGGTCGTCAATGCCCTGACTGCGCTCCCACAGCACGCGGCCAAACTTCCCAAAGCGCTTGAGCAGCATAGCCAGGTCGCTTCGCTGCACGTCTTCGCAGGTGCGTAACCCCATACTTTCCAGCTTCGCGGCGGAGACTTTGCCTACGCCGGGGATTTTGCCAAGCGGCAGCGTTTTTAAAAACGCCGGGACCTCTTCAGGGGTGATGACGTACTGGCCGTTGGGTTTATTTAAATCGGAAGCAATTTTGGCGAGAAATTTTACCGGCGCGACACCTGCCGACGCGGTGAGATTCAGCTCGTTGAAAATGGTCTGGCGGATCTCCTGCGCCATCAGGGTAGCGGAGCCGTGACAGTGCAGGCTGTCGGTGACGTCCAGATAGGCTTCGTCCAGCGAAAGCGGTTCAATCAGTGAGGTGTAGCGGGAGAAGATTTCGCGTATATGGTTTGAGGCTTCTTTATAGGCGTCAAAGCGCCCTGGCAAAAGAGTAAGGTGCGGACACAGTTTCAGCGCCATCGCCGTCGGCATGGCGCTGCGCACGCCAAATTTGCGTGCAGGATAGTTGGCGGTGCTGATCACACCGCGCTGAACGCGGCTGCCGCCAATGGCGATGGGAATATCCCGCAGCGCCGGGTTGTCACGCATCTCCACTGCGGCAAAAAAGCAGTCCATATCGACATGGATTATTTTGCGCATCGGTCACACCACACATGTATTTATATACAGTATAACAAAAGGCAAAAAATGCGTCAGCTATTTTCCTTACTCACGATTGTCATATAAACGTGTTACAAACATTCGTAATAAAGCCTTTATATACATACATTTAGAAACTCAATGGAGCGGAATTATTCATGAAGAAAATTCTCCCGATTTCGTTACTGTTTCTGGCGAGTGCTGCATCTGCTAGCGCTGCGATCGTTGCCCACCGGGGCGGGACTGCGGATGCACCTGAAAATACCCTGCCAGCCATTAAGCTCGCCCTCGAAAACAAAGCAGATATCGTCTGGATAACCGTGCAGTTAAGTCGGGATGGCATACCGGTTCTCTATCGACCTGCCGATCTTAAAGCGTTAACCAATCTGCAGGGAAAGGTGTCACAGTATACCGCTGAAGAACTGGCAAAAGCGGATGCCAGCGTGAAGTGGAAAGATAAGGGCCTGCCGGAAAGCCTGCTTAATTCCCCGATACCGACGCTGAAGTCGGTGCTGAGCGCCTGGCCAGATACGCGTTTTTTCATTGACATCAAATCGCCGGATGCCGATCCGGCGACCATGGGCAACGCGCTGCTTAACGTATTGAAAGAGACCAACAGCCTGAATCGCGTTCGCGTTTATTCAACCGAAGATCGCTATATGGAAGCATTGCCTGTCGAAATCCCCCGCTTTGTCACGCGCAGCGAAACCCGCACGCGCCTGGCCACGATTTCGTTGAGCCATGAATGCCTGCCTCCTTCACAAAAAATGGACGATTACTGGTATGGGCTTGAGTTAAACCGAAAAGTAGAAGTGGTCGAGAAATTCACCTTAGGCGAAGGTGTCTCTCCTGCAACATTAACTTGGGACAAAGAGGCCGCTGACTGCTTCCGCTCTCAGGGCAATGCCCATCTGATTTTTATCGGCGTGAACTCTGAAGAGGATTACCAGAAGGCGAAAACACTGGGTGCCGAAGGGGTTCTTGTGGACTCACCAGCCAAAGCCAAAAGCTGGGCAAAATAAATGACAAAGGCCGCACGAAGCGGCCTTTTCCTAGATGATCCTCTGCTGGTCCCGGGCCATGCGCTTTTTACGCGCATCGCACGGTTCGGGGCAGTCGCACACCTTTTCCATTCCGATGGAAGAGATACCTCCACAGCTGCCCTGAATGCTTTTACGCTTGATGATCCAGCCTAAAGACATACCGAACACCACCAGCAAAAACACCGCAAAGGTTGCCAGAAAGGTCAACATAATCAGCCTCCGAAATCATCAAGGAGGATGTTTTCATCTTCCACGCCGAGATCTTTGAGCATCTTGATCACGGCGGCGTTCATCATTGGCGGACCACACATATAGAACTCGCAGTCTTCCGGTGCCGGGTGCTGTTTGAGGTAGTTTTCATACAGCACGTTGTGGATGAAGCCCGTATAGCCCGTCCAGTTATCTTCCGGCTGCGGATCGGAGAGCGCCACGTGGAAGGTAAAGTTCGGATTCTCACGCGCCAGCTGTTCAAACTCATCGTCGTAGAACATTTCGCGCAGCGAGCGCGCACCGTACCAGAAGCTGATTTTACGCTTGCTGCCGAGACGCTTGAGCTGATCAAAGATGTGCGAGCGCATAGGGGCCATACCCGCACCGCCGCCGATAAAGACCATTTCGGCGTCGGTATCTTTAGCAAAAAACTCGCCGAACGGACCGGAGATCGTCACCTTGTCGCCTGGCTTAAGGGACCAGATATACGACGACATCACGCCAGGCGGCGCGTCAGGCACGTTTGGCGGCGGCGTGGCGATACGCACGTTGAGCATGATAATGCCCTTCTCTTCCGGGTAGTTAGCCATGGAATAGGCGCGCAGCGCGGGCTCTTTTACCTCGGAAACAAAGCGGAAGAGATTAAATTTATCCCAGTCGGCCCGGTACTCATCGGGCACGTCGAAGTCCGCATAGGCCACGGTGTGCGCCGGACACTCAATCTGGATATACCCACCTGCACGGAACGGGACGCTCTCCCCTTCAGGGACACGCAGCTTGAGCTCTTTAATGAACGTGGCTTTGTTATCGTTCGAGATAACCTCGCACTCCCATTTTTTCACGCCGAAAATCTCTTCCGGCAGCTCAATCTTCATGTTCTGACGCACCGCGACCTGGCACGCCAGGCGGCACCCCTCTTTCGCTTCGCGCTTCGTGATATGCGACAGTTCAGTAGGCAGAATATCACCGCCCCCCTCTTTCACCGTCACACGGCACTGCCCGCATGAGCCGCCTCCACCGCAGGCTGACGAGACAAAAATCCCGTTGCCCGAGAGCGTATTAAGCAATTTGTCCCCTGCCGGAGTGCGGATCTGGTTCTGCGGATCGTCATTGATATCAATGATCACATCCCCGGAATTAACCAGCTTTGCGCGCGCCGCCAGAATCAGCCCTGACAGCACCAGTACTATCAGCGTGAACATCACCACGCCAAGAATAATTTCCATCTGTTAACCCTTATAGCTGCACACCGGAGAAGGACATAAAGCCCAACGCCATCAGGCCGGTGGTGATAAAGGTGATCCCTAAGCCACGCAGCCCCGCAGGCACGTTGGCATATTTCATTTTTTCACGGATCCCCGCCATAGTGACAATCGCCAGCATCCAGCCGATACCGGAACCGAAGCCGTACACCACCGATTCACTGAAGTTGTAATCGCGCTGAACCATAAACGAGACGCCACCGAAGATGGCGCAGTTCACCGCGATCAGCGGCAGGAAGATCCCCAGCGCGTTGTACAGCGACGGGAAATACTTATCGAGGATCATCTCCAGGATTTGTACCAGCGCCGCAATCACCCCGATGAAGGTGATGAAGTTCAGGAAGCTAAGATCGACGCCTTCCACCAGCGCGCCGTCCCGCAGCACGAAGTTGAACACCAGGTTGTTAATCGGAACCGAAAGCCCCAGCACAACGGTGACCGCCACGCCCAGGCCAAATGCCGTCGAGACCTTTTTAGAGACGGCAAGGAACGTACACATGCCCAGGAAGAAGGCGAGCGCCATGTTTTCAACAAACACCGCGCGCACAAATAAACTCAGGTAATGAGCCATTGTCGGTTACTCCTTTTCCTGCTGCTCAGGCTTCAGCGTACGAATCAGCCAGATCAGCAAACCGATAATGAAAAACGCGCTTGGGGCCAGCAGGAACAGGCCGTTCGGCAGATACCAGCCGCCGTTTTGTACCGTATCCAGCACCTGAACGCCAAACAGCTTGCCGCTGCCAATCAGCTCGCGCAGGAAACCGACCGTCAGGAGGATCACGCCGTAGCCCAGGCCGTTGCCGATACCGTCCATAAAGCTCGCCAGCGGCGGCATTTTCATGGCGTAGGCTTCAGCGCGCCCCATCACGATGCAGTTGGTGATAATCAGCCCGACAAACACCGAAAGCTGTTTGGAGGTTTCATAGGCGAACGCGCGCAGCAGCTGATCGACCACGATCACCAGCGAGGCGATGATCGCCATCTGCACGATGATCCTCACGCTGTTGGGGATGTGGTGGCGGATCATCGAGATAAACATGCTGGAAAACGCCGTCACCAGCGTTACCGCCAGCGTCATCACCACCGCCGTTTCCAGCTTAGTGGTCACCGCCAGAGCCGAGCACACACCCAGCACCTGCAGGGTTATCGGGTTATTGGCTAAAAGTGGGCCAATCAGCACTTTTTTAACTTCTTTCAGTTCACCCGTATCAGCCATTATTCAGCGCTCCTTCACGTACGTTCTTCAGGAAGGGACCAAAGCCCAGTTCACCCATCCAGAAATCAAAACTGTGCTGCACCCCGTTAGAGGTGAGCGTGGCGCCGGAAAGACCGTCCACGGCGAATTCATCCCCAGGACGCGCGCCTCCTTTCACCACCTTCAGCGCAGGCTGACCGTTATCATTGAGCACTTTTTTACCGATAAACTGCGCACGCCAGTTAGGGTTTTCCACTTCGCCACCCAGCCCCGGCGTTTCGCCCTGATCGTAATAAGTAATACCTTTGACCGTGCGGCCATCGGTATCCAGTGCCACAAACGCATACATCATTGACCATAAGCCGTTGCCGTAGATGGGCAACACGATTTCCTGTATGCGCTTCTGCTCGTCACGGACGAGGTAAATTTCCGCGACATTGCTGCGGCGCTTAATGCCAGCCGGATCCTGCGAGGCGTCAAGCACGGTGCTCATCTGCGGATCCTTTAATGCCAGCGCCTGGTTATATTTCGCCGGGTCTTTATCCATCAGCTCGCCGGTTTTTAAATCCACCAGCCGTGCGGTAATGCGTTCAGCAAACACGGCCGCGACGTCGTCCTTCGTCATGCCTTCCTGCATCAGCCCGGCCACGGCCAGGATGTTGCGCTGTTTATCCAGCGCGCGCTGTTCCTGCTGCAGCGGCTTTAACCCTACGGCGGAACCGGCAACCACGATGGAACAGACCAGACACAGTACCAAAACCACCAGCAGCGTTTTGCTGATGCTGTCGTTATTTTTAACCTCAGCCACGCGCCTTCCTCCGCTTAATGTTGGCGCGCACGACCAGGTAGTCGAACAGCGGCGCAAACAGGTTGGCAAACAGAATGGCCAGCATCATCCCTTCCGGATAGGCCGGGTTGACCACGCGAATCAGTACACACATCACGCCAATGAGCGCGCCGTAGCACCATTTTCCCCTGTCGGTAAAGGAGGCCGAGACGGGATCGGTGGCCATGAACATCATGCCAAACGCAAAGCCTCCCAGTACCAGGTGCCAGTACCACGGCATGGAGAACATCGGGTTCGTGTCTGAACCAATAAGGTTGAACAGCGTGGCGGTAAGCACCATGCCGAGCATAACGCCCGCGACGATGCGCCAGGACGCCACGCGGCCAAAGAGGATGATGGCCCCGCCGATCAAAATCATCAGGGTAGATACTTCGCCAATGGAGCCCGGAATGTTGCCAAGAAACGCGTCAAACCAGGTCACGGGCTGGCCGGTAGCATTGTTGACCAGCGTTTCGCCGCCGCCTGCCGCCCACTGTGAAAGTGGCGTCGCGCCGGAGAATCCGTCTGCTGCCGTCCACACCAGGTCGCCCGAAATCTGCGCCGGGTAAGCAAAGAACAGGAACGCACGCCCCGCCAGCGCCGGGTTGAGGAAGTTACGACCGGTGCCGCCGAAAATCTCTTTGGCAATCACCACGCCAAAGCTGATCCCCATCGCCGCCTGCCAGAGCGGCAGAGTAGGCGGAACAATCAGCGCAAACAGAATGGAGGTCACGAAGAAGCCCTCGTTGATCTCGTGTTTGCGGATGATGGCGAACAGCACTTCCCAGAAGCCGCCCACGATAAAGACGGTCATGTAGATCGGCAGGAAGAAGACGGCCCCCAGCGTCATCATGCTGACCCAGCCTGCATCAGCCGCAAAGCTCACGCCCAGCGACTGCGCCAGACGATAGTGCCAGTCAGACTGGATCACCTGCGCCAGCTGCTGGGCGTCGTACATATGATGCAGCGCCGGAATGGTTTGCAGACCAACGTTGTACATGCCCCAGAACATAGCCGGGAAAACCGCAAACCACACCAGGATCATCATGCGTTTCAGATCGATGGCATCGCGTACGTGCGCTGCCCCTTTCGTCACCAGACCCGGAGTGTAGAAAATAGTCGTCGTCGCTTCATACAGCGGGTAGTACTTTTTGAGCTTCCCTTCGGTAAAGTGCGGCTCAATTTTTTCAAAGAGGTGCTTTAATCCCATGGTTATCCTTCCTGCTCAATGCGGGTTAACACCTCGCGCAATACGGGTCCATATTCGTATTTACCCGGACACACATAGGTACAGAGCGCCAGATCTTCTTCATCCAGTTCCAGACAACCGAGCGCCTGCGCGCCGTCGGTATCGCCTGCCAGAAGATCGCGCAGCAGCACGGTAGGCAGAATATCCAGCGGCATTACACGTTCGTAGTTGCCAATCGGAACCATCGCGCGCTCGCCGCCGTTCGTGCTGGTAGAGAAGTTAAAGAGCTTATGACGCAGAAAGTGGCCAAGCGTGGTGCGGGTGACGGAGTATTTTTCTGCGCCAGGCAGAACCCAGCCGAACAGCTCTTTCTCACGCCCTTCCAGAACGACGCTCACCTGAAGATGGAAACGTCCCAGGTACGCGTGTGCATTGACAGCGCGGCGGCCGCTGAGTACCGAACCGGAAATGAGGCGGTTTTCACCCTCTTTCGTTTCCCCTGCCAGCAGTTCATTAATGTCTGCTCCCAGAAGCGTCTTAACCAGACGCGGGTTTGCGGCCTGCGGCCCGCCGATAGCGATAATCCGTTCAGCGCAGAGTTCACCCGTAGTAAAGAGCTTACCGATGGCAATGACATCCTGATAATTAAGGTGCCAGACCTGTTTTTTAAGGCTCACCGGCTCAAGGAAGTGGATATGGGTCCCTACCAGACCCGCCGGATGCGGGCCGGAAAATTCATTAAACGTAACCTGCCCCTGCGGATGGCCGCCAAGCTTGCCGCCGCTGGCCTGGCAAACGTGCACTTTTCCGGGCGTCAGGCGAGTCAGAACGGTCAGCCCGGCATCAAAGGCTTTACGCTGCGCCAGGATAATGGGCTGCGGGTCTGCGCTGAGCGGGTTGGTGTCGATGGCCGTCACGAAAATGGCAGCCGGGGCGGTATCAGGAACGGGGGATTTGCTGAAAGGACGCGTACGCAGCGCCGTCCACAGGCCGGATGCGAGCAGCTGAGCCTGCACATCTTCGCGGCTAAGCGTCGCGAGGTCTGCCGCATCATAACGAGCAAACTCACGCTGTTCATCGCCTTCAATGAGGATTACCACCGACTGCAGCACGCGACGCTCGCCGCGGTTGATCGCTACCACGGTGCCGCTGGCGGGGGCCGTGAACATGACGCCGGGATTTTTTTTGTCTTCAAAGAGCGCTTGCCCTTTGATCACGCGATCGCCCTCCTGCACCAGCATTGAAGGACGCATGCCCAGATAATCGTCACCTAAAATTGCGACATGACGGACGCTTGCGCCACACGAGACGTGCTGCTCAGGCACGCCTGCAATCGGCAAATTAAGTCCTTTTTTTATTTTAAACATGTGGTTAGCAGGTTTCCATAAACAACAATCCAGTGGGCGCAAAGTGTAACATTTTCCCCTTCTCTCGGGCAGGGGATCCACGGTCGGGCGCGCCAAAATGCGAGCTATTACGCAAAGTTCCTGGAGCCAGCGCATTTTTGATGGTTTATAAAGTAAAACTAATTTGTAAACTCACCGCCCGGCTCTTGCGAAAATCTATAGCGGTGCTAATGTGAGCGCACCTAACAGAATAATCTGATTTCGGGTCTCTTTTGCCGTCCTGGCAAGTTAGTCCAGGTTTTATCAAGGAATTTGTAGTATGCGTAAAATCGCATTGTTCATTGCGATGCTTCTGATTCCGTGCATGTCGTTTGCCGGGCTGCTCAGCAGCAACAGCTCCACCACGCCGATCAGCAAAGAATATAAACAGCAGTTAATGGGATCCCCGGTTTATATTCAAATCTTCAAGGAAGAGCGCACGCTCGATCTGTTTGTAAAAATGGGCGAAACATATCAGCTGCTTGATAGCTACAAAATTTGTAACTATTCCGGCGGGCTGGGCCCGAAACAGCGTCAGGGCGATTTCAAAAGCCCGGAAGGTTTTTACAACGTTCAGCGTAACCAGTTAAAACCGGATAGCCGCTTCTATAAAGCCATCAACATCGGTTTCCCGAACGCCTATGACCGTGCTCACGGTTATGAAGGGAAATACCTGATGATCCACGGTGCCTGCGTGTCTGTCGGCTGCTACGCGATGACCGACTCCGGCATTGATGAGATTTTCCAGTTCGTAACCGGCGCACTGGTCTTTGGGCAGCCTAACGTTCAGGTCAGCATCTATCCGTTCCGCATGACCGATGCCAATATGGCGCGCCATAAGTACTCTTACTACGCCGATTTCTGGAAACAGCTGAAGCCGGGTTATGACTACTTTGAGCAGACCCACAAGCCGCCGGTAGTCTCTATCGTCGATGGCCGTTACGTGGTCAGCAAACCGCTGAGCCACGAAGTCGTCCCCCCGCAGCTGGCGTCAAATTACACGGTCCCCGAGACAAAATAGCACCCACTCGCCTGGCATAATCTTTTGCCAGGTTTCGTTGCCCGTCAGCGGCTGCGTTGCAATAACGGTGACCACATCGTTCGGTGTGGTCTCTTTCTGAAAATCTATCTCCACATCCTGATCGAGCAGCGTAGCAACGCCAAACGGCGCACGGCGCGTGATCCAGAAGAGATTCGTCGAGCAGAACGCCATCACGTAGCGCCCGTCAGACAACAGCATGTTAAATACGCCTTTTTCACGCAATTCGGCTGCCAGCGTCGCGATGTATTTGAATACGGCGGCCATATTGCCGGGCGTGCGCGGATAACGTTCCGTCAGCTTGTGCAGCAGCCAGCAGAAGGCCTTCTCGCTGTCCGTTTCGCCCACCGGGCGGAAGTTGCCCGTTTCCAGAGATTTATAGCCCGTAAGCTGCCCGTTGTGCGCGTAGGTCCAGTTACGGCCCCACAGCTCGCGGGTAAAGGGATGGGTATTTTCCAGCGCAACTTCGCCGCGGTTTGCCTGGCGAATATGCGCGATCACCGAACAGGATTTAATGGGATAGTCCTGTACCAGTTTGGCAATCGGTGAGTTAAAGCTGGGCTGTGGATCTTTGAACGTGCGACACCCTTTGCCTTCGTAGAAGGTGATGCCCCAGCCGTCTTTATGCGGCCCGGTTCCCCCACCGCGCTGAACCAGCCCGGTGAAGCTAAAGCAGATATCGGTTGGCACATTGGCGCTCATCCCGAGCAGTTCGCACATACATCACCTCCACAACAGCGGGGGGCACCGGTGCCCCCAGCGAAGTCTTACTTAACCATCTCTTTTTCGATCAGCTGGATCAGGATGTGGATCACTTTGATGTGAATTTCCTGAACGCGATCTGCATAGCCGAAGTGCGGAACGCGAATTTCGATATCCGCCGTACCGTCCATCTTACCGCCATCTTTCCCGGTCAGGGTGATGACCTTCATCCCTTTTTCACGCGCAGCGGCGATCGCTTTGATCACGTTCGCGGAGTTACCGGAGGTAGAGATACCCAGCAGCACGTCGCCTTCACGGCCTACTGCCTCAACGTAGCGGGAAAAGATGTGGTCGTAACCGAAGTCGTTGCCTACGCAGGAGATGTGGCTCACGTCGGAAATCGCAATCGCCGGGTAGCCCGGACGGTTTTCGCGATAGCGTCCGGTCAGCTCTTCGGCGAAGTGCATGGCGTCACAGTGGGAACCGCCGTTACCGCAGGAGAGCACTTTGCCACCGGCCTTAAAACTGTCGGCCAGCAGGACCGCCGCGCGCTGAATAGCGTGAATATTGGCATCATCTTTCAGAAAGTTCGCCAGCGTTTCCGCCGCTTCGTTCAGTTCGTTACGAATAAGATCCTGGTACATGAGGATAATCCTTCAGTATTGATGAAATAACACAGTGGAGTGTACCGGATAGCGGGAAAAGCGAGAAGCTAAAGCCATGCGAATCGTCCGGCGTTTTGATTTTTTGTGCCGGCGAAAACGCGAACAATGTGAACCAGGTTGTAATTATTTTGTAAACACATTGCTAAAGGAATTCACATCAACTACAACCATATCATCACAAGTGGTCAGACCTCCTACAAGCAAGGGAGCTTTTCTTTATGATGATTTTGAGCATTCTCGCAACCGTTGTACTGCTCGGTGTGTTGTTCTATCACCGCGTCAGTTTATTCCTGAGCAGCCTGATTCTTCTGGCCTGGACGGCTGCGCTTGGCGTCGCAGGTCTCTGGAATATCTGGATTTTGGTCCCTCTTGCCATCATTCTGCTGCCGTTTAACCTGGCCCCGATGCGTAAGTCGATGATCTCCGCGCCGGTATTTAAAGGCTTCCGCAAAGTGATGCCGCCGATGTCGCGCACCGAGAAAGAAGCGATTGATGCGGGCACCACCTGGTGGGAAGGCGATCTGTTCCAGGGCAACCCGGACTGGAAAAAGCTGCACAACTATCCGCAGCCGCGCCTGACCGCCGAAGAACAGGCCTTTATTGACGGCCCGGTGGAAGAAGCGTGCCGCATGGCGAACGACTTTGCTATCACCCACGAAATGGCCGACCTGCCGCCGGAGCTGTGGGCGTACCTGAAAGAGCATCGCTTCTTCGCGATGATCATTAAGAAAGAATACGGCGGTCTTGAGTTCTCCGCTTACGCGCAGGCTCGCGTGCTGCAAAAGCTGGCGGGCGTCTCCGGGATCCTGGCGATTACCGTCGGCGTACCGAACTCCTTAGGCCCGGGCGAACTGCTGCAGCACTATGGTACGGAAGAGCAGAAAGATCACTATCTGCCGCGACTGGCGCGCGGTCAGGAAATCCCGTGCTTCGCACTGACCAGCCCGGAAGCAGGCTCCGATGCAGGCGCAATCCCGGATACCGGCGTGGTCTGTATGGGAGAGTGGCAGGGCCAGCAGGTCCTGGGCATGCGCCTGACCTGGAACAAACGCTATATCACCCTGGCGCCTATCGCCACCGTGCTCGGCCTGGCCTTTAAGCTCTCCGACCCGGAAAAACTGCTGGGCGGTGAAGAGGATCTGGGCATTACCTGCGCGCTGATCCCAACCTCGACGCCGGGCGTTGAAATTGGCCGTCGTCACTTCCCGCTGAACGTGCCGTTCCAGAACGGTCCGACCCGCGGCCAGGATATCTTTGTGCCGATTGACTACATCATCGGCGGCCCGAAAATGGCCGGTCAGGGCTGGCGCATGCTGGTGGAATGTCTGTCGGTGGGCCGCGGTATTACCCTGCCGTCGAACTCAACCGGCGGCCTGAAGTCCGTCGCGATGGGAATTGGCGCTTATGCCCACATTCGCCGTCAGTTCAAAATCTCCATCGGCAAGATGGAAGGTATCGAAGAGCCGCTGGCGCGCATCGCGGGCAACGCCTACGTGATGGACGCCGCTGCATCCCTGATTACCTATGGCATCATGCTGGGCGAAAAACCGGCCGTGCTGTCCGCGATTGTGAAGTACCACTGTACCCACCGCGCGCAGCAGTCGATCATTGACGCGATGGATATTGCGGGCGGTAAAGGCATTATGCTCGGCGAAGGCAACTTCCTGGCGCGCGGCTATCAGGGCGCACCGATTGCCATCACCGTGGAAGGGGCCAACATCCTGACCCGCAGCATGATGATCTTCGGCCAGGGTGCGATTCGCTGCCATCCGTACGTGCTGGAAGAGATGGCCGCTGCGCAGAATAACGACGTGGACGCCTTCGACAAGCTGCTGTTCAAACATATCGGTCACGTGGGCAGCAACAAGGTGCGGAGCTTCTGGCTGGGCCTGACGCGCGGCCTGACCAGCGCGACGCCAACCGGCGATGCGACCAAACGTTACTACCAGCATCTGAACCGTCTGAGCGCCAACCTGGCTCTGCTGTCCGACGTTTCCATGGCGGTGCTGGGCGGTAGCCTGAAGCGTCGCGAGCGTATCTCCGCCCGTCTGGGCGACGTGCTGAGCCAGATCTTCCTGGCCTCTGCGGTGCTGAAACGCTACGACGACGAAGGCCGTCAGGAAGCGGATCTGCCGCTGGTGCACTGGGGCGTGCAGGATGCGATGTATCAGGCGGAACAGGCGATTGACGACCTGCTGGCGAACTTCCCGAACCGCTTCGTGGCTGGCGCTCTGCGCGTGGTGATCTTCCCGACCGGTCGTCATCATCTGGCGCCGTCCGACAAGCTGGACCACAAGGTGGCAAAGATCCTGCAGGTTCCGAGCGCAACCCGCTCCCGCATTGGCCGCGGTCAGTATCTGGCACCAACGCCGCATAACCCGGTGGGCCTGCTGGAAGAGGCGCTGCTGGACGTGATGGCCGCCGACCCGATTCACCAGAAAATCTGCAAACAGCTGGGTAAAAACCTGCCGTTTACTCGTCTGGACGAACTGGCGAAACAGGCGCTGGCCGGTGGCATTATCAATAACGACGAAGCTGCGCTGCTGGTGAAAGCCGAAGAGAGCCGTCTGCGCAGTATTAACGTGGATGATTTCGAACCGGAAGAGCTGGCGACGCAGCCGGTAAAGCTGCCGGAGAAGCACCGCAAACCTGAAGCGGCATAACCCGCTTCGCTCTGACAAACCCCGCCCGGTGCGGGGTTTTTTATTGCCACATTTTCTCGTAATGACGTGCTACAGTGTCAAAAAGGGGTCGTTTGAGGAGTCTGTATCGTGCCTGGTTTGAAGATTTCGATTTTGCAGCAGCCTTTAGTGTGGATGGATGGCCCTGCCAACCTGCGCCACTTTGATCGTCAACTGGAAGAGATTACCGGGCGAGATGTGATTGTCCTGCCGGAGATGTTTACCACCGGCTTCGCGATGGAAGCGGCGAAACAGTCGATGCCCCAGGAAGAGGTGGTCGCCTGGATGCATGCCAAAGCGCAGCAAACCAACGCGCTGATCGCCGGGAGCGTCGCACTGCAGACGGAACGCGGCCCGGTGAACCGCTTCCTGCTGGTTGAGCCGGAAGGAAAGGTGCATTTTTACGATAAACGCCACCTGTTCCGCATGGCCGATGAACATCATCATTATGAAGCCGGTAACGAACGCGTGGTGTTCGAGTGGCGCGGCTGGCGCATCCTGCCGCTGGTCTGCTACGACCTGCGCTTCCCGGTGTGGTCGCGCAACCGCAACGATTACGACCTGGCGCTGTACGTCGCCAACTGGCCCGCGCCGCGCTCGCTGCACTGGCAGGCGCTGCTGGTGGCTCGCGCGATTGAGAACCAGGCGTACGTGGTGGGCTGTAACCGCGTGGGGACGGACGGCAACGGCCACCACTACCGCGGCGACAGCCGGGTGGTGAACCCGCAGGGTGAGATTATTGCCACCGCCGAGCCGCATCAGGCGACGCGCATTGATGCGGAGCTGTCGTTGACGGCGCTGAAGGAGTATCGGGAGAAGTTCCCGGCGTGGCAGGATGCGGATCCGTTTAGCATCGGGTGAAAAAATGCCGGGTGGCGGCTACGCCTTACCCGGCCTACCAATGTTGCTCGCTTCTTTTAACTCACTAACGCCTGCCCGTCTTTGCGGCTCTCCGTCGCGGCCACGTAGTGCCCCTCCGGCATACGATAGATTACCTGCGCACCGCCGAAGTTGTAATCCTGGAGCGGATCTTCCACCACGATCTGATGCCCGCGCTCGCGCAGCGCGGCAATGGTGTTGCGATCAAACGTCGATTCAACAATCACCTCCCTGCCCTGCACCACGCGCCAGCGCGGCGCGTCGATGGCCGCCTGCGGGTTTTGCCCGTGCAGCATAATGCGCAGCGCCATCTGCATGTGCCCCTGCGCCTGCATCGGGCCGCCCATCACGCCGAAGGACATCAGCGGCTGGCCGTTGCCGTCCATCGCAAAGCCCGGAATGATGGTGTGGAAAGGACGCTTGCTGCCCGCCAGCGCGTTCGGGTGTTTGGGATCGAGCACAAAGCCGCAGCCGCGGTTTTGCAGGCTGATTCCGGTATCCGGCACCACAATGCCTGAACCGAAGCCCATAAAGTTGGACTGGATAAACGAAACCATCATCCCGCTGGCGTCCGCGGTGCTGATGTAGACCGTGCCGCTCTGCGTCGGTGAACCGTACACAAAGTCAGAGGCGTTATCGCGATCGATAAGCGCCGCACGCGACTTCAGATAATGGTCGCTCAGCAGCTCTTTTGCTGCGAACTCCATATGTTCTTCATCCGCCACGTAGCGGTCGAGATCCGCCAGCGCCAGCTTCATGGCTTCAATGGATAAGTGCAGAGACTGCACGGAGTCCGGATGATGTTTCTCAATGCCGCACTGCTCCAGAATACCGAGCGCAATCAGCGTGGCGATCCCCTGCCCGTTTGGCGGCAGCTCCTGTACCGAGCCGCCCGCGAAGTCGCGCGACAGCAGGTCAACCCAGTCCACGCGATGGTTTGCCAGATCTTCCGCTGACAGGTGCGCGCCGTGCTCCTGGGCGAAGGCGGCGATTTTCTGCGCCAGCTCACCACGGTAAAAGGCTTCACCGTTGGTTTTGGCAATCAGCTCCAGCGAATGAGCCTGCGCCGGATTACGGAAGATCTCCCCCACGCGCGGGGCGCGGCCTTCCGGCGCGAAGCAGGCGCTAAAGCCCGGCTGATCTTTCAGCTTGTTATAGCCGCGCTGCCAGAGATGACCAATCAGCGGCGAGACCGGGAAGCCGTTGCGCGCGTAGTCAATCGCAGGCTGCGCCAGCGTGGTCAGCGGTAGCGTGCCGAAGCGTTCTGCCAGGGCCACCCAGCCCGACACCGCACCCGGCACCGTCACCGCGTCCCAGCCGATTTCCGGCACTGCGCTTTTACCGGCAAACAGATCCGCATGCCAGCTGGCCGGCGAGCGCCCGGACGCGTTCAGGCCGTGAAGTTTTTCACCGTCCCAGACGATGGCAAAGGCGTCGCTGCCGATGCCGTTGCCGGTCGGCTCGACAACGGTCAGCGCCATGGCGGTGGCAATGGCCGCATCGACGGCATTACCACCCAGCTGCAGCATTTTCATTCCCGCCTGCGCCGCCAGCGGCTGCGAAGTGGCAACGGCGTTGTGGCCCATCATCGGCGGGCGGCGTGAAGCGTAACCGGACGTAAAATCAAGCGCTTTGGTCATCATGACTCCTTAGTCGTGGCGCGGATCGAGCGCATCGCGCAGCCCGTCGCCAAGTAAATTAAAGCCCTGCACGGCAAGGAAAATCGCCACGCCGGGGAAAACGGACATCCACGGCGCCTGCTCAAGGAAACCTTTCGCGGTATTGAGCATGGACCCCCAGGACGGATTGGGCGGCTGCTGCCCCAGCCCTAAGAACGACAGGCTGGCTTCGGCAATAATCGCCGAGGCAATGGCCAGCGTGGCCTGAACCAGGATCGGCGACATCACGTTTGGCAGAACGTATTTAATGATGATCCAGCGATCCGGCAGGCCAATCGCCCGCGCGCCGTCGATGTACTCTTCGTTGCGAATGGCGATCACCTGCCCGCGCGTCAGGCGGGCGAAGATCGGCATCGCCGAAAGACCGATGGCGATCATCGCATTGGTCAGGCTCGGGCCTAAAAATGCCCCCAGCGCGATCGCCATGATCAGGAACGGACAGGCCAGCAGCGCCTCGATAAAGCGCGAGATGACGCCGTCCCACATCTTCTGGAAGTAGCCCGCCACCAGCCCCAGCGGCACGCCGATGACCACCGCGATAACCACCGACATACAGCCCGCCATCAGCGAGGTTCGCGCTCCCCAGATAATGCGGGACAAAATGTCGCGCCCCAGCTCGTCGGTGCCGAACCAGTACATCGCTGACGGCGCTTTGCGCACCGCGAGGAAGTTGGCTTTAACCGGGTCAAACGGGGCGATCCACGGCGCCAGCAGCGCCACCAGCACAAAGAAACCCACCACAAGCGCGCCAATCATCGCGCTTTTATTGGCGAGGAATTTCTTCAGCACCCGGTTCTGCGCGCGCGGCAGCGCGGGGGCTACGGTTTGCGTCGTCAGTTCCGCCATCGTTAACCTCGCATTTTCGGGTTGAGAAGGACGTAAAGCACGTCGGCCAGCAGGTTGAGCAGCAGGAAGCCGATCGCCACGATCAGCACCACGCCCTGCACCACCGCGTAGTCACGGTTGAACACCGAGTCGACGATCATCTTGCCAAAGCCCGGAATGGTGAACACCTGCTCGGTCAGCACCGCGCCGCCCAGCAGCTCGCCGAACAGCAGCGTGGTGAGGGTGATCACCGGTACCAGCGCGTTGCGAAACGCGTGCTTTAGAATGACCGCCTTCGGCAGCAGCCCCTTGGCGCGTGCGGTACGGATATAATCCGCTTTCAGCACCGCAATCATCGACGCGCGGGTATGGCGCATCAGCGTCGCCGCCAGCCCGGTTCCGAGCACGGACGCGGGCAGCAGCAGCGTGCGCAGGTTCTGAAGCGGATCTTCACTGAACGGCACGTAGCCGGACGCGGGCAGCCACTGCAGGTTCACCGAGAAGACCAGAATCAGCAGGATCCCCAGCCAGAAGTGGGGAATAGAGATCCCTGAGATCGCCACGAAGTTCGCCCCGTGATCGACCCAGCTGTTTTTGTTCACCGCCGCAAGGATCCCCATGCTGATGCCAAACACCAGCGCAATAATCATCGCCAGCAGCGACAGCTCCAGCGTAACCGGCAGCTTGCTGGCGATAAGCTCGGTCACCGGCTCGTGCGTGCGCAAGGAGACGCCCAGATCGCCCTGCAGCGCCCGCGTCAGCCAGTGGAAATACTGAACCGGGATCGGCGCATCCAGGTTCAGCTCCGCGCGCAGCTGGGCGATCACCGCCGGATCGCGTTCCTCACCGGCCATCGCAATCAGTGGGTCGCCGGGCAGCAGCTTTTGCAGCCCGAACACCATCATGCTCACCAGCAATAGCGTCGGGACGGCCAGCAGCAGACGTTTGCAAATCAGTTCCAGCATGGGTTCTCCTCAGGACGTTTATTTGGCCAGCGTCAAACCCGCCAGACGCACGATGCCGTCCGGGTAAGGCTTAAAGCCCTGCACGCGCTTGTTCAGGCCAAAAATGCGCGGCTCGAAGTAGAGGTAGGCAATCGGCATATCGGTTTGCAGCTGCTTCACCACCTTGTCATACAGCGGCTGGCGGGCGGCCTGGTCGGTGCTCTGGCGCGCCTGCGTCAGCCACTCATCGACCTGCGCGTTGCTGTAACGGCCATCGTTAAGCGTGCCGTTGCTGTGGATAAAGCCGTAGATGCTGCCGTCCGGATCCGGGCGACCCGACCAGCCGGAGAAGCTCAGCTGATAATCACCGCTCTGCTGGCGATCCAGCAGCGTGGCAAATTCGGTCATCTGCAGGTTCAGCGTGAAGCCGGCCTCGGCGACCATCGCCTGCAATACCTGACCCACCTGCTGCGAGGTTGGGTTGTTCGGCACCAGCAGGTTGACGGTCAGCGGCGTGGTGACGCCTGCCGCTTTGAGCAGCGCTTTGGCTTTATCAACGTCGCGCGGCGGAACCGGCAGATTCACGTGATACGGGCTCACCGTCGAAAACGCCTGGTTGGCTGGCGTATACAGCCCTTCGAAGACCACCTGGTTTAACGCTTCACGGTCGATGGCCTGAGAAAACGCCTCGCGCACGCGGGCATCTTTGAACGGATCGTTCGCCGGGACCTTGCCGTTGTTAATATTGAAGGTGATCCCCTGATAGCCCAGGCCGGTAACCTTCGCCAGCACCAGCTTGCTGTCGGCTTCGACGGTTTTGACGTCGCTGGCGGCGATGCCTTCGGTCAGATCCAGATCGCCCGCGCGCAGGTTCGCCAGACGCACAGAGGCATCCGGGATCGGCAGATAGATAATTTTGTCGAAGTGGTAGGCGCCTTTGTTCCAGTAGTTGTCGAAGCGGGTCAGAACGATGCGGTCCTGCGACACGCGGCTGTCGAACTTGTACGGGCCGGAACAGACCGGATGGGCGGCAAAGTCAGGCTTTTTCGCGGCCTCGGGCGCCATCATCGCGCCCGCGCGGTCTGTAAGCTGCATCAGCAGCGCGGCGTCCGGTGTTTTCAGGTGCAGCGCTATCTGCATCGGGCCGGTGACCTCTACCGATTCCACGGAGGAGATCTCGCTTTTCCGCAGGGAGCCTTTGAGGGTCAGGGCGCGGTCGAGGTTGTATTTCGCGGCGGCGGCATCGAATTTCTCTCCGTCATGGAAGGTCACGCCTTCGCGCAGATCCATGGTCAGCGTTTTGCCGTCGGCGCTCCAGGCCCACGATTTCGCGAGACCTGGCACGACCTTCAGATGCTCGTCGACGTCCACCAGCCTGTCGCACAGAGAGGCAAACACGAAGCGGCCATAGTAGGTGCGCGCCAGGTGCGGGTCGAGCATGTCCGGATCTGCTCCCAGGCCGATTCGCAGCACGCTTTCAGAATGGGCGGGCAGCGCCGCACCAAGCAACATAACACTTCCCAGTACGGTCAAAAGAGAATTACGCATTGTCATTATCATGAGTTCCTTGAAGGAAGGGAGGAGTGAGTGGCCGCGTGTTCAAACAGCGCGCGGCGGCGCAGAAAGGCTGCGGATGGCGGTGCGATCTGGATAACGCTGCGATCGCGGTTAATCTCCTGCCAGCGGTGGCAGGCAACCTGACGCCCGCCGTCGAGCACCTGATTAATCGGCTCGACCTGGCGGCATTCGTCAGTGACGTACGGGCAGCGGGTGTGGAAGCGACAGCCCGACGGCGGGTTCGCCGGGTTCGGCAGATCCCCCTGCAGCAGCGGCGCGTCGCGCTCAATACCCGGCTGCATCTGCGGCGCCGAGGCGATCAGCGCCTGGGTGTAAGGGTGCAGCGGTGCGTCAAAGATCTCATCGACGGTGGCAAGCTCAACGATTTGCCCAAGGTACATCACCGCCACGCGGTCGCTCATGTGGCGGATCACCGCCAGACCGTGGGCGACGATCACCATCGTCAGCCCCAGCTGGTGCTTCAGGCTCTCCAGCAGATTAACCACCTGCGCCTGCACCGACACATCCAGCGCGGAAACCGGCTCGTCGCCCAGCAGCAGCTTTGGCCCGGAAGCCAGCGCGCGCGCAATGCCAATACGCTGGCGCTGCCCGCCGGAAAACTCGTGCGGATAGCGCCCGGCCCAGGCGGCGGGCAGGCCAACGGTCTTGAGCAGCTCCGCGACGCGGTACTGACGATCCGCTTTCTTCATGTTCTGGTGCAGCCACAGCGGCTCACCGACGATCTGCTCCACCGTCATGCGCGGGTTCAGCGAGGCAAAAGGATCCTGAAAAATAATCTGCAGTTCGCGCCGGAGCTGGTTCAGACGGGCGCCTGTGGCGTGGGTAATTTCCTCCCCCTGATAAAACACGCGTCCTTCGCTGGCGGCCAGCAGACGCAGCAGCAGACGGCCAAGGGTGGATTTCCCGGAGCCGGACTCGCCGACAATCGCCAGCGTTTCGCCCGGCATCACGGCAAGCGAAACGCGATCGACCGCCGTGACAAACCGGGCCGGGGAAAAGAGTTTTTTCGGACCGGGGAAAAGCTTGCTGAGGTCCCGGGCTTCAAGAATGGGCGTGGTCATGCGGTCTCTCCCAGGGCAATGTGGTGTTCGAGCGGCACGCGGAAGCAGGCGACCTGATGGCCCGCGCCAAGCGTGGTGAGCTGCGGTTTTTCATCATGACAGCGCGACTGCGCAAACGGGCAGCGCGTCGCGAAACGGCAGCCTTGCGGCATGGATTCCGGGAGCGGGACCGTTCCGGGAATGGTGGAGAGCTGGCCTTTGCGTGCGCCCAGCGAAGGGATCGAGCCCATCAGGCCGATGGTGTACGGGTGCTGCGGGTCAGCGAATATTGCTTCAACGCTTCCCTGCTCTACCACCTGCCCGGCGTACATTACCGCCACCTGCTGGGCCACTTCAGCCACCACGCCTAAATCGTGGGTGATCATCAGCACCGCCGTGCCGGTTTCCTCTTTTAGGGTGTTCAGCAGGGTCAGGATTTGCGCCTGGATGGTGACGTCGAGCGCTGTGGTCGGTTCATCGGCAATCAGCAGTTTAGGGTGGTTGATCAGGGCCATGGCAATCATCACCCGCTGCCGCATGCCGCCGGAAAGCTGGTGCGGATACGCCTTGAGGCGCATCTCCGCCGCCGGGATCTGCACCTTTTCAAGGATCTGCAGCGCGACCTTCATCGCCTCCGGGCGCGTAACGTTCTGGTGACGCATGACCGCTTCACTGAGCTGATCGCCTAACGTGAAGGCCGGATTAAGCGAGGTCATCGGCTCCTGAAAAATCATCGCCAGCTCGCTGCCGCGCAGGTCGGCATATTCCCGCGACGAGAGCTTGCGCAGGTCGTGGCGGCGAAACTGCATCTCGCCGCTGACAATCTGCGCGCTGGCGGGCAGTAAACCCATCAGCGCCAGTGAGGTGATACTTTTCCCGCAGCCGGACTCCCCCACCAGCGCCAGCGTTTCGCCCGCTTTGACCGTCAGGGAAATGCCGTCCAGGACGCTGACCGGCGAGCCGGAAAACTTAACGTTGAGATTATTCAGCCGGAGTACAGGCGTGGAGTCCTTAAACGGGATCGTCGTCATAGCGTGAAATCGTCCTCAAGGTGGATCGCCTGAATCAGGGCGTTTTGCAGGCTGAGCAGGTGTTCGCGCATGGCGGCCGCTGCTTCATTAGGCTGGCGATGGATAATCGCGGACATGATCTTGTGATGGTGGTCGTTGTAGCTGTCGACACGTTCGGGCGTGCGGGCTAATTCACGCAGATGCTGCCAGCCGGGTTCGCGCCGCACGGCGTCAATGGCGTCAAACAGGCCGAGCATCAGGCGATTGCCCGCCGCCTCGGCAATGGCGCGGTGAAAGGCGCTATCCCAGAGTTCATTGAGATCGCGGTCATCCGGGCTGACCTTGTCGATGCGTTCCAGCATGCGCTGCATGAGCGCGAGGTTTTCCCTGGTGGCACGCAGTGCCGCAAGCCGGGCTAAGCCGGGTTCGATCTGTATACGAGCTTCCATCACTTCCAGCAGATTGGTCTGCTGAACCAATCCCTGAAGGGCCAGCGGTTCAACAGGGGCAGCCGGACCAATAAAGGTGCCTTTGCCCTGTTTACGCCAGATCCGCCCTTCTTCTTCCAGCACGTCCAGCGCGCGACGCACTTCGCGTCGTCCTACGCCGAGTGTTTCCGACAGCTCACGTTCCGTGGGCAGCGGAGTGCCTGGTGTTGACTCATGCTGGTTGATTAGCCCGCGCAGTTGCTCAAGCGCGGTGCTGGAATTGGCCAGAAACCGTGACGGTTTTTCCATATTGGTTCGCTCACTATCATCATTATTTTCTTTTTATGAACGATAAGTTATTGATATGGCGTGCTACTTATCGTGCTAATGATTAAGCAATAAACGAACCAATTTTTTAATGGTTCAAAAGAGATTTAAAAAAGCGGTAGTAAATGAAGGGGTTACAGCAACGTATTGTTACAGATGCAAGCGGCATCCTGAGACGATAAAGGCCAGAAAAGAACATGAAACGCACAAAAACAGTGCAAATATTGCACTACAATAGTGCCATTGTTAATTTTTTGCACTATAAATGATAACAATAAGTTAACAAAAAGTAATAAATAAGGCGTGCTTACGCCTGAAAATGGCCCCCTTGCGAGGGCCGCGAAAGATTAAGGAACAGGCTGCCAAATCGTCGCAGCCGCAGTCGGCGCCCAGTCGGACTGAGACGTATGCCCCTGCACGCAGCGATACTGTGTGCCGTTATACGTGACAATTTCTCCAGTCTTATAGCGCGTACCGACTTTCCACTCGCCTTCCGGCTCAGGCGTTACAGACCCCTCTTTCGTCGTGGCTTTAAGCGGTGTACTGGCGAGAGACTGATGACCTTTGGCATTTTCGGCGATCACCTGGTAGCTGTAGGTTGTTCCCGCGCGCAGGCCGCTGTCGAAGATCTGCGTTCCGCTTACGGTGAGTAACTCCGCCCCATCGCGTAGTACGTGGTATTTCACCGCGTTGTCTACCGCATTCCATTTCACCGTCAGGCTGTTTTCCGTCGAAGAAACCAGGGCCAGGCCGCCTGGCGCGTCAGGACGTCCCTCTTCGACCTGTACGGTTTCTACCTTAACCACGTTGCTGCTTTCAGAGATATTGTTCGCTGCAGCACGTGCTTTCACGCTGTAGTGGTACACCACACCGCCGGTCTCAACCGCATTATCGGTCCACTGGGTGTCCGTTGAAGACCCGACTTTGATGTCATTACGGTAGATGTCATATCCCACTACGCCACGGTCATCGGTGGAGGGCTGCCAGGCAAGGGTGATAGTCAAGCCATTGTTCAGCACCTTCAATCCTGCTGGCGCAGTTGGCGCGACGGTGTCCTGCGGGCGTTCAGGCGACATCAGGTCCGCGCGCTCTTTCATTTCATTGAAATAGTCAACCTGCTGCGGGATGGACAGCTGCTGATCGTTTGAGCCCAACGTCCAGATAAAAAACCCACCATAGCCGTTTTCCGCCTGCCAGCCCGCACGGTTTACGTTGTTCTGTCGGTTTTCAACAAAGCGACCTTCTGGCCCCCACTGGGAGTTGATGGTCTGACCGAGAACGATTTTGCTCTTATCACCCACCGCCCGGGCGTAGTTAGCCATCGCCACGTCATACTTAAAGCGTGGGCCGGCATCATAGGCCATGACGTTGAAGAAATCGAAAACGTTTTTCCCCTGCGTCAGCAGCGGCAGAACTTCGCCATGGTGTGAAGAGCGAGCCGCCTCAACGAAGGAACAATTCTCGGTTACCGCGCTGTTGGCGCAGTTCTCCGGGTCAGCACCAACGTGATAGGTGGTCAGGCTCAGCAGCTTTTTGCTGCCGGACGCATTGAGTTTGCTACGAACCCGTTCAGCCAGATCCAGCAGGTTTGCGTTTTCCTCTGGCGTGACGCGATCGGGCTTTTCAAAGTCAAAATCGATGCCGTCAAGCTGAACGGTACCCGCCTTCTGGTAGTTCGCCATATTACATTTGCCTTGCCAGTCGGCACTCAGGCATTCGCCAACCATCTCTTCCGGCTTCAGGTTCTTTTTATATACCGGGAAGTTGGTATTCAGCAGATTCACCAGATTCTGCGCCAGCGTTTCTCGCGTTTGCGCGTTATTCAGATAAGACCACATCGCGGAATACGTCTCACCGCCGAGCGCCAGCATCATTTTTTTCTCCGGGTGCGCCAGCTTCAGCTGACTCCACACGACATAGGCTGGCGCATTAATGTACCAGGGATCATATTGTGGTACTGCAACAATATTATCGGAACTGGACAGCTTACCGCTTGCATCCCAGCCACCAAATGAAAGCAGGAACGTATCCGCTTTCACCTCTTTCATATCCTCAACGGACTCGACCGGAACGCCCCAGGAGGTAAGATAGGTGACCGCTCGCGGTGCCTGCGCCGCGAAAGCCGACTGCGCCATTAGTGCGCTACCAATTAACAGAGATAATGTAAGTTTTTTCATCAAAGTTCCTTATTGCTTTGTGATGATAGTCCTGTGGATTACCTCGCAAATTGTCTTTTTTTTTAGCGCCGAGATCGTTGGGGATAATAGAGTGGTGAATCAGGAAACCCTCCGTGTTAAATAAGAAATATCTCTCGCATTTATAATAAATACTTCAACGACAGCGCGGGAGAATTCTCGCATCCTGTAAGACGCTTCTTTATTTAATTTTCCCATCTTCACCAATTAAAAAAGATGGCATACCTGTGTTCCCGCTCTTTTATCAGGGAAAATTCAGGAATTAATCACAACTATTATCCAACTAGGGACGCTCTCAATGAAATATGCAACAAACGTGATGCGAAAACAGGGTGGTTTCACCCTGCTTGAACTGCTGGTCGTGCTGATGATTATTGCGCTGCTGGCAGGATTTGTCGGGCCAAAAGTCTTCTCAAATGTCGACTCGGCTAAGGAGAAAACCGCCATGCGCCAGATGCGCTCGCTTGCTGAGGCACTCGGGCAATATCGCCTCGACACCGGCAGTTATCCAAGTGAAACACAAGGTCTGAAAGCGCTGACTGAAAAGCCTTCCAACGCGCAAAACTGGAATGGCCCTTATCTTAGCCAGCATGTGCCGTTAGACCCCTGGGGCAATCCGTACCAGTGGCATAACCCCGCCCGGACAAAAGACGCCATTAATGAAGTCGAAATAACCTCCGGCGGTAAAGACGGTAAGCCTGTCACTTACGGGTTCTGAATATGTTGCGCCTGTCCATATATTCGCTGTTTATCTTCAGCGTATTTTCCTGCCGGGCCGATTGCTGGCAGCTGGCGGGAGAACGTTACGGCATTGAGCCAGAGCTATTACAGGCGATAGCGATAGTGGAATCCAACGGTAATACCCGGGCCATCAACAAAAATCGTGATGGCTCAATGGATGTCGGTCTGATGCAGATCAATAGCATTCACTTCGATGCGCTGCGTAAATTTCGTATTAGTCAAAAAGATCTGCTAACCGACCCTTGCCAAAGTGTCATGACCGGCGCCTGGATCCTGGCAGGTCAAATCCAGCGCTTTGGTTATACCTGGGACGCGGTGGGGGCGTATAACGCCGGAACGGCAAATACCCCCCAGCGCCGCGCGCTTCGTCAACAATACATAAAAAAAGTGGCTCCGCATTATGCCCGCCTTAAAAGGCAGAGCCATACACTGTCGCCAAAATGAAACCATATACCGTCACCATCCTCCAGGGGGGGAAACGCGTCAATCAGACCGTACTTGCCGCGTCGCCTGATGATGCCAGCGCCCGCATTATTGCTGGCGGCGGCATCGTTTTGCAGGTACAGGAACGCCCCGCCCGCAAGGAGAAACGCTTTCCACTGAATCTGTTCTTGCAGGAGCTTATCGCTCTGCTGGAAGCCGGGCTGGTCGTGGTCGAGGCCGTCGAAGCGCTGCGCGAAAGCAGCCGCGATGGTGGCACCTCGCTGGTTCTGGATACGCTGGTTAAAAAGCTCTACGAAGGAGCGCAACTCTCCCAGGCGATGATGGCGCTACCAGCACTGTTTCCGCCTCTGCTGATTAACACCGTTGCCTCTTCTGAGCAAACCGGACACTTACCCGAGGCGCTAAAGCGTTTTCAGTTTTACGAATCAAGAATGGAAATTCTGCGCAAGCGGATTAAATCAACCCTGCTCTATCCGACGATTGTCATTGCCGCCGGCGGGATAATTCTGTTCTTTCTGCTCGGCTTTATTATTCCGCGTTTTTCCGTGGTGTTTGACGGGATGAAGAACCCGTCCGCCAGCGCACAGCTTATCCTCTGGTGGGGACGCCTGACGCAAACCCATGGCTCGCTGTTGCTGGCCGGTTGCGCGGCAGCGGTCGCAGGCATCGTGATGGCGGTGCGCAGCCCGCGCCTGCGCCAGCGTGCGCTCGGTTTGTTGCTGCGCATTCCCGCCTTACGCCAGCAGCACCAGCTTTCTGTGCTGGTGCGTTTTTACCGCACGCTGGGCCTGCTGTTACAGGGCGGCCTTCCCGCGCCAGATGCGTTAATGCTGAGCCGGGAGATCCTGCCCGCCACGCATCGTCAGCAGGTTGAACAGGTTATCCGCGACGTCGCCGCCGGCGAGTCGCTCTCCCGCATGCTGGAAGCGCAACGGATGACGACTCCTGTCGCCAGCCGCCTGCTGCAGGTCGGCGAGCGCAGCGGCGAACTGCCTGCCATGTGCGAGCGGATCGCCGCTTTTTATGACGAATCGCTGGAACGCGCGATTGAAACCTTTAGCAAAATTTTTGAACCGATTCTGATGATGGTCGTTGGCGGCATCGTTGGGCTCGTCGTGTTTTTACTGTACATGCCCATTTTTGAACTGGCAGGAGGATTGCAATAATGTCTCACTCACCGTCTGTAGAACCCCTTTTCGACCTGCCAGACGAGCAGCGCTGTCAGGCGCTGGCGGAACTGCTGGACAGTTTCCCCGGCGCGTTAGAAGAAGCCGCCGGTTCCCTGGGGCTCACGCCGCTCTCACCCACACAGCTCGCCGACAGCGAAGAGGATTTCGAAGCCGTGCCGCTGACCGAATCGCTCAGCCAGCGAGCCTTGCCGCTGCGCGTTAACGGTCAGCTCCACGTTGCGCTGGGCGATCCGTTTTCACTGGCGCTGCGCCAGTGGGCCTATAACGTGAATGCGCTCCCCGCGCTCGCCCCGCTCTCTCAGCTTAATGCCCGCCTTGATGAACTGGCAAAACAGCAGCGCACGCTCGATCAGCTGGAGCAGCAGCAGAGTGAAGAGAATAAAGAGGCCCGGTGGCTGGAGATCACCCCAGCAGCCATCGCCAGTGAACCCCACGCCGTCATTAAGCTGGTTAACGCCACGCTGTTTGATGCCCTGCAGAGCCGCGCCAGCGATATTCATCTTTGCGCCGTCGCGGATGGGTTGATGGTGAAGTACCGCATCGATGGCGTTCTGCACAGCATTCGCCACTGCGCCGGACTTCAGCAGGCGGAGCAGGTGATCTCCCGTCTCAAGGTATTAAGCTGCATGGACATTTCCGAACGACGCACGCCTCAGGACGGGCGCTTTAAGGCGTTGATTCTGCAGCGTCCCGTCGATTTTCGCGTGTCCATTATGCCGGGCGTCTATGGCGAGGATGCCGTACTGCGCGTGCTGGATAAATCTCACGATCAAAACCTGCGCCTGGAGACGCTCGGCTTTGATGAGCACACGCTGGGCGCGATTCGCCAGTTAACCCATCTGCCCCACGGTATGGTGCTCGTCACCGGGCCAACGGGGAGCGGGAAATCCACCACCCTCTATTCAGCACTCAGCGAACTCAACAGTGGTGAATGCAAAATTATCACCATTGAAGATCCCGTGGAGTACCAGCTCAACAGCGTGCTGCAAATTCCGGTCAACGATAAAAAAGGGCTCACCTTCGCCCGCGGCCTGCGCGCCATTTTGCGTCACGACCCGGACATCATCCTGGTGGGTGAGATCCGCGACGGTGAAACCGCTGGCATTGCCGTGCAGGCGGCGCTCACCGGCCACGTGGTGCTCTCCTCGGTTCACGCCAATGACGTCTTTAGCGTACTGGAACGTTTTTTATATATGCAGGTGGAGCCCGCCAGCCTGATCACCGCCCTTAACGGCGTCGTGGCGCAACGGCTGGTGCGCCAGATTTGCCCGGACTGTATTGATGACACCACGCCCACAGATGACCTTCTCGCGGCGTGGCAATCCGGACCGCTGCAGCAGCTCACGCCCCGCTGGCGTCGAGGGCGAGGCTGCGATACCTGCCGCGACAGCGGTTTTCGCGGCAGGCTGGCGCTGGCGGAAGTGCTGCATTTCAGCGATGCGATGAAAGAGGCAATGCTGGCGCGATCGCCCCGGCGCAGGCTAAAGGAAGTGGCGCTGAATGACGGTTTTGTTCCGCTCTCGACCATCGCGCTGCGCGCCGTGGTCGAAGGCAAAACCACCTGGGAGGAGGTGAACCGTGTTATCACTCACTAACACCTGGCAGTGCGATATCTGGCCTCATGCCGTGCGGTTGCGCCGCAACAACGTGGTTCTCGCCACCCATGAACGCCGGCCAGATGAGCCTCTTGAAGCCGCGCTCGAAACGCTGCTGCGCCTGCGCCCTTCCGTCTTACCGTGGCGTGACGCGGTGGAGTTTCACCTCGATACCGACGATCTGACGTTTTTAATCCAGCCCTGGCATGACGGCGTGACCACACCGCAGGAGCTGCTCCATCTCGCCCGTCAGCAGGCGGTTCATCGCGCGAGTCCGCCCGTTGACTGGCTGGTCCGCTTCGAGACCCTAAACTGGCAGCAGTCGGCGCTGGCCGCGTGCCTGAAGCAACCTTGCTGGCATCTGCTTGGCGCGCTGGCGCGTCGGGAGCGGCTGCGTTTTCGCGGTGTTGTCACGCCGTTTCAAAAGCTGTTAAGCCACTTCGCCCGCGCCCTGCCGGAAAACGGCCTGTTTGTGGCGATGAGCCCCCACCATAGCCGGATTGCCAGCCGTCAGCACCACAGCTGGCGCGACGTCTGGACACTCACCCTGCCACAGCAGGAGATGGACGCCCAGCTGCGGGTTATCGCCCGGCTAAGCGGAATGCAGGACTGTCCTGGCTACGTCATTCATACCGACGGTGAGCATCACCAGGAAGTCGCGCTACAGGAGAGTCCTCATGACGCCGCTGTTTACGCGTAGTTCCCCGTGGGCCGCACGCACGCTGCTGTTAACCGGTCTCCTCTGTTTACCGCTCACCGGTGCCGTGATGTATGGCCTGTTTGAGCACCAGCGCCTTGAGCTGGAGACATCGCAGGTACAGCAGCAGCTCGCCCAACGGCAGCAGGTGCTGCGCAAGCTGCGTGAAGCGGAGCAGCGCCGGTTGCGCCAGGCTCAGCAACTGCAGGCCGTCCCGCCGGCCATCAAGCTGCTGGACAACATCGGCAGCGTACTGACGCCTGATATTGCGCTCCTGAGCATTGACGTCATTGCCAGTAAAGGCGATGCGCGGCTTACGGTGAATGCAGGCAATCTTGACGCCCTGCTCGCCTTTAGCGAGCGGCTACAGCAGTTGCCGGCGCATGTGGTGCTTGAGAACCATCGCCAGTCGGCGCAGGGCGATCCTGCCTGGCCGATTAACGCGGTACTCGACGTCAAGGTGACGACGGAGGCGCACCATGCGGCTTCAGAATAAACCCGCCGTGCTGCGCTGGCAGGCGGCATTATTTGCCGGGCGCATCGGAACGGTTCCGCTCGTGCTCGCCGGGCTGCCCGCAGGACTGCTGCTGTTATGGCTTGGCGGCGTGCGGCCGCACACCATTCATTTGCAGGAGAACCTTGCCCGGATCCAGGCGCAGCTACAAACCGCGCTGCCGCTGGATAAACAGCAGCCAGAACTGCAAAGCCGCATCAGCCTTGGAGAATATCAGCAGGTCAGGCTCATTTTTGAGCAGTTCAGGAGCCGAGGGATGAAGGTCGACGCCAGCCGCTATCAGCTGGAAAACGACGACGGCAAAACCGCGCTACGGCTGGATATTCCGCTGCGCGGTGAATATCTGCCGCTGATGGACGCCCTGGAAACGCTAAGCCGCACTTTGCCGTTACGCATTGAGCAGCTGAGCCTGCGGCGCGCCGGGCCATCGGAAAGCCAGCTCAGCGCCACCGTGCAGCTTCGCCTGTTGAAGGAGTCGCCATGAAACTGCCGCGCTATTTACAGCTGGCGCTGGTGCTGACCGCCGGTGCTGTTTTCTGGAGCCAGTTTGCCGATGACGAGATATCGCAAGCGCCGCTTGAGGCGCAGCCGGTCTCACGCCCGCGCCCCGCGCCAGCAAAGCCGGAGACGGCTCACGCAACGCGCATCGATCTCTTTTCAACGCCACATAGCAGGGCGCAAGACGCAGCAGAAAAGCCGCCGGAAAACGATCGGCCTGAAGAGGCGACACCAACCGCACCGCCGCTACCGCTTCAGCTCCTCGGTGCCTGGTGGGAAAACCGTCAGAGAATCGTTGTGCTGACGGATGGCAAAGAGACCTGGCCGGTCTGCGAGCGCTGCAGGGCGGACGGCAGGATCTGGATCGGCAGTTCGCCGGTCAACAACTGGATTTTAAAAGCGGTGGCGAACGACCACCTCCTGTTTGAATGGCAGCCCACCCATAGCCAGCAGCGGCTGGAACTGGATGAGCTGCAATCGGAACCGACACATTAATCATGAAAAAAACAATTGCTCTCACTTTTTTGTTGTCATGCGCGCTACTGAGCGGCTGTGCACAACGTGCGGCGCCTCCGGTCCGGGAATCAGTGACCGCCTCGCCGCAGGTGCTGGTTAAGCGGCTTAAGGAGATAGATCAACAGCGCATCGCCAGCCCACAGGATATTGCGCTTCGCGCCGAGCAGGCTGACATCAGCAAAAAGCTGGTCAATGACTACCTGAAAAATGCCGATCTCGCGGTGCGTCAGAACAACTACACCATGGCGACGCAAATGTGGCGCGATGCGCTTACCTATGAGCCCGGCAACCTGCGCGCCCTGCAGGGCTTACGCAAGCTCGATGCCCGTAGAGCGCTGGACGCATTGTATAAGGAGGCGGTGGCTAACAGCACCCGCGACCCGGCACGCGCGCTGCACAAAATCCAGCAGGTACTGGAAGAAGATCCCAACTGGCCCCAGGCGCGCGCGCTGCGCGATCACCTGATGCGTGAGGTGTCGCGGATCAACCAGCCGGAGCAGCGTCTGAACCGGGAACTGCAAAAAACGATAGCGCTTAATTTTCGCGAGCACAGCCTGATGGCCATCTTTAACACTATCAGCCAGATGACCGGGGTCAATATCATTTTTGACAAAGATATTTCCTCCAGCACTGCCGGCAGCCTGATAGCCAAACGCACCACTGCGGAAGATGCTATCAACGTGCTGCTGTTGTCGAATAACCTGCGGAAGAAGGTGCTGAACAGCAATACGTTGCTGATCTACCCCGCCACCGCGCAAAAAGAGAAGATCTACCGCGACGTGGTCGTCAAAACCATCTTCCTGGGTTATGCGAAAGCAAAAGAGGTCAACGTCGCCCTGCGCAATATGGTCAAGCTGAAGGATGTGCACGTTGATGAGCGAACCAATTCCGTCACCCTGCGCGGGCCAAAAGAGAACGTGGAAAAAGCGGAGCGCCTGTTAGTGACGCTCGACCGGCCTGAAGCGGAGGTCACGCTGGCCGTTGAGGTGCTGGAAGTAAATACCAACGATCTCGAAGCGCTTGGCGTGAAGCTGCCGCAAACCATCAGTGCGGGTTTTGCGAAAAGTAAAGAAGGTGATTTAAAGGGAAGCGGGATCCCGCTGGGCGACCTGAGCGCCAAAAATATCATGGTCGATATCGACAATATGACCATTGACATGAAAAAGGTGTTGAGCAACGCCAAAGTACTGGCCAACCCGCGGATCCGGGTGAAAAACAATAAAAAAGCGCTGGTTGATATTGGTCAAACGATCCCGGTACTGACCACAACCGTCAATGACGGGATTTCGCAACAGAAAGTGGATTATCAGGACGTTGGCCTGAAGCTGGAAGTCACCCCGGAAGTCAGTATGGATGACAATATCTCAATGGAGGTGAAGTTCACGCTCAGTGCCCTGGGCGCCGAAGAACCCGGTGAGAACGGAGCAAAGTATTACCGCACCACGAAACGCGAAGCCAATACCACGCTCAGCAGTATGAACGGCGAGACCCAGATGCTGGCAGGGCTGATCAAGCAGGATGAAACCACGACCCAAAAAGGAACGCCGTTATTAAGTGACATCCCAGGGCTGGGCCGCCTGTTTAGCAGCAATTCCGACAACAAAGAGCGCACGGAGGTGGTACTGTTAATTACGCCGACCATTGAGCGCAACCTCGATTTACCGGGAAGCCACGTCAGTACCATTGAGATGGGCAGCGACGATTTAACGGGCGACAGCATTCAACTGCGCGACCTGCAGCACGACGAGCCGGGCAGCGGGTTTACCGCACCGGCGCTTGCGCCGCCAGCCCATTTCCCTGACCGGGCGGCCATGCTGCCGCCACCGATCCTCGATGAGTCAGAGACGGAAAACGGAGCATCGTAATGCAGCGCCAGCGCGGTTTTACCTTGATTGAGATGATCGTCACGCTGGCGCTACTCGCCACGCTTGCCGCTGCCGCTGCGCCGCTGATGCGTAACTACCATCAGCGGCAGCAGGAGACGCAGCTACGTGAGTCGCTGCGCACGCTACGCGATGCCATTGACCGTTATCACCAGGCAAGCGTGGACGGCATCATTGAGAAAAAAACCAGCGAATCGGGATATCCGCCGACACTAAAAAGCCTGGTGGAAGGCGTCCGTGATAAGACATCGCCCACTGGCGCGATGATCTACTTCCTGCGCCATATACCGCGCGATCCGATGTGCGATTGCGAGGGAAAAAATGATGAAGAGACCTGGCGTTTACGCGCATCCACGCAGCCACCCGGCGATTTCAGCGGCGGAGGGAAAGACGTGTTTGATGTCAGTAGTACCAGTACGGCCAGCGGTCTGAATGGAGTGCCCTATGCGCAATGGTGAAAAAGGTTTTACGCTCATCGAGCTGCTGGTGGTGATGGCGATCATCGCGACATTGATGACCCTGGTCGCTCCACGTTTTTTCCAGCACGCGGACAGAGCCAAAGAGGTGGTGCGCGAGCATAACCTGCATGCGCTGCGCAGCGCGATCGATCACTACCGCCGCGATCGCCTGGCGGGGCCATACAGCCTGGAGGATCTGATCGAGGCCGGTTATCTGCGCCAGATGCCGCTGGATCCCATCACCAACCGCCGCGATATCTGGGAGGCGAAGACCGATGACGAAGGGCAAATTATTGACGTCGAGACGCCACCTAAACCCAGTCAGGATCATCGCGATGCGTTCGATTAAACAACAGGGAGGTTTTACCTATCTGCTGCTGCTGATTGCGCTCTCCACGCTGGCGTTGTCGCTGCTGAAAAGCCGCGATGAGGTGCAGATGCGTTATCAGGCGCAACAGGAGGCTGAGCTTTTATTTCGCGGCGAACAAATCCGCGCGGCGATACAGGCCTACCGCGGCAACGGTGATGGCTGTTTTCCCGTGCGTTTCGAACAGCTGCTTATTGATAAACGCGGGCGAAAACCGCTTTATCACCTGCGCCAGCACTACGCCGACCCGCTAACCGGGAGTAAAAACTGGGGGATGATCCTCGATCCTCAGGGGCGCTGGATTGGCGTGCGCAGTCTCGGAAAGGGTACGCCACGGAAAAAAGTCGGCTTTCGTCACGATCCAAAACAGTTTGCCAAAGCAAAAACGTATTACGACTGGAAATTTCAGGTAGAGAGCGATCCGCAGGCCCCGCTGCCTGCGGCTTGTGGTCGCTAATGCAACGACTGTCTTTGTCATGAAAAAATCCTCTTTGAGAAAAATAAAAACAACAAGTTTACTCAACAGTGACCATATCTTAATGCGTCAGGCCGTAAAACATACCACCAGATAAAATCATCGTTTATTTATTTTTAACTCATAGATACAGAGAAGATTCTTATTAATCAGAAGACCAGCACCGTCTTATTTTATTCTGAGGAATGAATATAATGCCTTGCCACTATTCAGGCTGGAATAGTAGGCTTAATAGCCATCTCATATATTTTACCCTGATGAGCGAGACATAAGATGGAACCATCAATTAAACAGACTCATGAAAAAATTCGGGTTTGCGTGCGAACAAACTCTTTTTTATTCGAAAAAGGGCTTGAAGAAATAGCGCGATTTTATTTTATCGCCAGAGATAAAATACTGTGCATTATCGATGCTGACACGTTTGGCACGAAGACGCATCTGGTGAAGTATCTGGAGTTCATCAGAAGAATTAAACCCGACATGCTTGTTTTGATCACGGGTCATCACACCCGAAGCGAGCAGCACGCATGGTATGTAAGAGCAAATGAATCCCTGTCGGGCTGGTGCGAAACCATTGATGCCATGAACTTTATGCGACCCAATCTCGACAGCGTTATCGATTTTTACAGAAGGCAACTTGACTGAAAATCTTTTGCAAACGGAGGACTAGACGTGAAGTTAAGTTTTTGTATCAGGACGAATGTTTTGGCGAAAATGGCCGATGTCACCGAGGCTGAATTAGTGTATGCGCTCATGACGACGGGTGAGCTGTTCGGGGTGAAAATACCGGCACCGTTACCGGGCAGGCATAATGCCAAAACGCGTAGCTTTGATTACAAAGAAGCACTGGATTTTGCTGAAGAAGTGAAAATATCCCGAGACAGTAAAAGGCAGATCTGAAAACGTAATAAGTCCATCCCTTAATCAAGTGATACCTCAATCCATTCTTTATATTTACAGCAGCACTGCCCGGATGACTTAGCGTTTTCCTTCAACATTGATAGCGCAATATAAATGACTTCAGCGTACAAGCAATCATTAATACTCCGGGCATACTCAAGTTTTTTACCCAGATAATAACTAAGCGAAACATGATCAATATTAATCCCCTGCAAGGATAATTGCGTGGCGGCATCGCCAATGAGTATTGATGCTTGCTTTTCAGGATAGACATTATTCATGAATTTTAGCCCTGCACTTTGGAAATATTCGACAGGTAGAGTTCAGGGGGCTTATGCCCCCTTGTTTACAAAAACACCTCAGAATGAATTAACGTGTTTACCAATCACAGCTACTTAAGCCCGTATTTTTAAACGTTTTTGATTCCGTCTTTCCTCTGATACCGTCCTTATTAACTGGCGTCACATAAAGCGTGACTTCCCCCCAATAGCCTAAAGTAACGCTTTTTATGTTGGAAACGACGGTGCTTCCCCACTTCCACTGAAATATCGTGTTGCCTTCAGATGCACCGCCATTAGCGTTGTAGGTGTAGGTTGCCGTTATTCTGTTACAGGCTCCGGTACTGCCGCTGTAACCCAGGTTTGTAACGAAAGGCGCAGGCTTAGATCTTATGGTAACAGCTCCACTAAAGGCCTGAGTGCCAGATAACGGCTGCCCTGAACCTTTAGGCGTTACGGCCACCCGCACGTCATAGCCCGCATAGCTGTCCGGCAGCGTGAACGTTTTTGCCGTGCCGCCTGCGACATTCCTCCACGTCTGGCCATCCTTCCACTGCCACTGGAAGCTGG